>DASQOO010000151.1:0-3019 GCA_035644435.1 Steroidobacteraceae bacterium
GGGAAAGGACAGCGATGAGCGTCCGGTACTTCTCGCTCGCATCCTTGCAACCGATACCAGCGCGAGTCTGCGCAGAATCGCGGCGTGGGGACTTTCGGAGTACGCGGACAAGCAGGTCGCGGCCGATGCGCTCGCGAATGCGCTTCGTCATGATGCCGATCCGACCGTGAGAGAAATGGCGGCATGGTCGCTGGCAGAAGGCAGGCACGGATCAACTGCGGTCGAGGCACTCTCCGCAGCCCTGAAGGGCGACGCTAACACGCAGGTCCGTGCAACGTCGGCGTGGGCGCTCGGCAACGTCGGGGACAGGTCGTCCGCCGATGCGCTTGCCGCGGCGTTGAACGATGCGAGTCCCGACGTGCGGAAGCGCGCCGCGTGGGCGCTCGGAAATACCGATCTCAAGCAGGCGCCACCGAAGCTGATCGCGATGTTGGGCGACAAGGATCCGGAAGTGCGCGAGCTCGCCGCATGGGCGTTGTACGAGATCGAGGATCCTGCTTCCATACCCGCCCTCGAAGCGGCTCTCGCGCGGGAGCCGGACAAGGAGCTGCAGATCGCATATATCCGTGCTCTCGCAGCGGTCGGCGAGAAGTCCGTCGACGCGTTGAAGGGTCTGCTCGAATCCAAGGATCCGGAAATCAGATCAATCGCAGTCCGCGCGCTGGCGGGAGGAAACTCCACCGGTCCATGGCCTCGACCATGGCCCGAGCCGCGTCCTTTCCCGAACTAGAATCGGAGAGGGCGCCTGGGGATGGCGCCCTCTCTTTTGAATGTTAATGCTGATTTTTCAACCTACCGCGCAACCAAGGCGGGCACAATGAACGGAGTAATCATGCAGCGAGTAATTGGATTGGTGGTCGCAAGCTTTGCGTTCTCTTCGCTGAGAGGAGTGCCGGCGGTAGCGCACACAGCGGGTTCGACCATCAGCATCAGTGGATTGGATCAGGGCCGCCATCGCGGCGCGCCAGTCGACGTAGCGGCCCTGTTGACTGCCGCGAAAGGCGCACCACCGATGATCTGCTCGCTCGCGGCGAAGGCGGTGCAAGGATGGGGATGGGGCGGCTGGAACGACGCGCCGTCGACGCCGCTCGCCTCAGTGGCATCGGCCTCGAGCAATGATGATTTCGAATCCGACGCACTGCCCGCCGCCGACGTACAGCGTCTCATGACCGGGCTTTCCTCCGACGACGCGTGCGTGCGCGAGCTGTCGGTTCGCCTCATTGGAACCCAGAAGGCGGAGATCGTCGGCAGCGAGCTGGTGACGCGCCTCGGCTCGAGCGATCCTGCGCTGCGGTCAGTGGCCGCGCTCGGGCTCGGATTGGTGGAGGCGCAAAACGGCGTCGATCCACTTATGCGCGCGCTGCGTGATCCGTCCGTAGACGTGCGTGCCAACTCGGCGTGGGCTTTGGGGCGGATCGAAAACGGCCGTGCCTTGAGTCCACTCCTGGGTCTTTTCAGAGACGAGGCGGAGAAGGTCCGCCTTGCCGCAGTCGGAGCAGTCGGCCGGATGGACTCAACGAGCAGCGTCGCCGCCCTCATTCGTGTCGTGCGCCAGGACAATTCGCCGCAGGTGCGTAGGGTGGCGGCATGGGCGCTCGGCAAGCTCGAGGCCCGCGAGGGCATCGATGCGTTGAGTGAAACTCTGGCGAGGGATGCGGATGCGCGCGTGCGTGAGATGGCTGCATGGGCTCTCGGGAACATCGAGGATCGACGTAGCGTCGCCGGACTTGCGGCGGCGATTCGCGGTGACGCCGACGATCGCGTGCGCGAAACCGCGGTCTGGGCGCTCGGAAACATGGGCGACCATTCTGCGATCGACATCCTGGCAACCGCTACGGGTGACAGGAGTCCGAACGTGCGGGGCACTGCGGCCTGGGCGATTGGCCAGATGGATGAGAACGGCACTAAGGCGCCGGCTGGATTGCTTCGACTGCTGCGCGACGAAAGCGCGGACACGCGTCTCAAAGCGGCGTGGGCACTTGGCCAGATCGAAGATGCCGGCGCACTTCCCGCCATTCGTGACGCCCTCAAGGTCGAGCAGAACGATCACGTTCGCCGCGGACTCATTCGCGCGCTGATGAAGTCCGGCGAGAGCTCGCAGGAGACGCTCACTCAGCTTCTCAGCTCGAGCGATCCGCAGATCCGCGAGGCGGCAGTACGCGGCATTGCGGGCGCGCGGTCATTCGACCCGTGGCCGTGGCCCTGGCCGCGCCCGCGTCCATTCCCGTGAGATCGCGTATGTCGAATCCCGAACGCAAGGCTCGAGAGCGGCGCGCGAACCGAGTCGGTCGGGGCTGGATGCTGGCCACGCTCGGTGTGATGCTGGCGTGCTCAGGGGAGACTCCAGTCACGCCAGATTCGCAGGCGCAGCTCTTCTCGCAGGTCGGACAGGGAAAGAACTACTCGTTTTCGATCACCGCCGACCATACGGTGCGCGTCCGATTCACGCGTGTTCGATCTGAAGAAACCGAATCGATCGGTGCCTTCATGCAGCGGATGTTCGCGAGCGCGGATTCGGCGGGGGCGACGCGCCTGGTGGTCGACCTTCGCTCAATCAGTGGGGGAGACGGATTTCTTCTCGTCCCACTCGTAAGGGGCGTTCTCGCCCGCGAGCGCTTTGCACAGCGTGGGGGACTGTTCGTGGTCGTCGGGGATGCCAGCTTCTCGCCTGGACAAAACGCAGCAACGCTGCTGCAGCAGTACGCGAATCCGATCTTCGTTCGCTGGTGGAGCAGTCCAGGCTAGCATGACCTTTGGTTTCTATGTCAGCGGCTCTACTGCTCCGCACAGATTTGCTGAACATCGGTAGCTCGAACGCAGGCCTGCAATCAGGACTGTTTGTTTATCCGGACGAAGATCTGGTCATCGTCGTACTGTCGAACACCTGGGGCATCGGATCCAACTCGGGCGAGATGAACGGCGTCCTGCTCTCGCGATTGGCCGCGATCTGCATGGGGTGGCCCCAGCCCCCGCCGGTTAACTGAACTCGGAAACTATGGCGTAAAACGCCGGCCAGCCC
>DASQOO010000152.1:0-8380 GCA_035644435.1 Steroidobacteraceae bacterium
GTCGTTCTTCAAGGCCCGCGCCTGCAGCGAAGTCGAGATCGACGTCGTCAATCATCGGCAGGAACTGTTCGGCTTCTACGGCGGTCTCGGCTATCACGTGGTCGGTCAGCGGCCCTTCGAAGATGAGCGCCTGCAGCGGCCCTCGCATTTCGTGATCATGCGCAAGACCCTCTAGCCCGGTCATGCAACACATCGGCATCGTCGCTGGCAGTTCCGAAGGCGCGGCACTCTGCTATCGGACCATCTGCCTCGAAGCGCCCTTGGTTCTCGGTGAATACCGTCATCCGCCCGTCACTCTCGATGGCAGCGTCGACCTGGGCACGTACATGAGTTGCATTTACCGTGATGAGTGGAGCGGCGTCGGCGCGCTCATGCTCGACTCCGTGCGGCGCCTGCAGGCAGCGGGGGCGCAATTCGTGATCTGCCCGGACAATACGTTCCACCAGGGACTTCCCTATGTGAGGGATGCTTCGCCGCTACCCTGGCTGCACATTGCTGAAGTCGTCGCACAGCAGGCACATTCCCTGGGCCTGCGCCACCTGGGCGTCCTCGGCACGCGCTACCTGATGGAGGGCCCCGTGTACCGCGAGGTCCTTGAGTCGAGCGACATCCGCAGCAGCGTTCCTGGGGCGGAAGAGCGCGGCACGATCAATCGCATCATCTTCGAGGAGCTCGTGAACGGGCGGGTTCTCGCTTCTTCCCGTGCGCAATTGCTCGAAGTCATTGAACGACTGCGCGGCCTGGGCTGCGACGCCATTGTCCTTGGGTGCACCGAGTTGCCGCTCATCATCGAGCCGCAGGACTCGCCGCTCCCCACGCTCGATTCGACCCGCCTCCTGGCACGAGCTGCGCTGCGGAGGGCGATCGGCTCAGCGACGTCCTGAATTTCCTGCGGGGCTCGCCGCCGGAGCGGTGTAGATCGGCAGACCGCCGCGAAAGACGCAGCGCGCCTTCGCGAAATTGCGGATGTCCTGCGCGGGGTCTGCGTCCAGCACCACCAGATCGGCGTCCATTCCGGGCGCGATGCGTCCGCGCCGGTCGTCCTCTTTGAACCGAGCGGCCGGCGCTGTCGTCAACGACGCCAGGATCTGCATCGAAGTCAGACCGGCCTTGAGCATCAGCACGTATTCGTCAGTCGGGTCGTAATCCGTCATGTAGCCGACGTCGGTGCCGAACAACACCTGTCCGCCCGCCTCGCTGAAAACCTGCAGCTGCTGCAGCGTATCGCCCACCGCCAAGGTGATGCTTTTCTCGGGGACATGTCCCTTGGTCATCTCGTAGCGCCACAGTTTCAAGGTGGGAATCACGGCGATGTCGTGCGTGATCATCTCCTGCACCAGGTCCGGCTCCCAGAGGAGCTTCTGATTGCCGAGGGTGGTGTGTGCGAGCACGTCGACGCCAGCCGCCATCGCGGCCCGAATTCCCTGCACGTCCGTGGGGTGCGCAAAAACCAGGCGGCTGCGGCGATGAGTCTCCACCACTGCCGCCTTTGCGATTGCGGGTGGCATGTATTTGATCGTGTTGTCAGCCTGGGGCGTGGCGATGAAGAGCTTCGTCAGGTCCGCGCCGCGCTTGAAATTCTCCCTCAGGTCCGACAGCGCTTCATCAGCACTTGCAGGTTGACGCAGTTGCTTCAGTACCTCGGGCGGCATGGATTTCAGATAGAACGGAATGCCATTCGGCGGATAGAGCGCCCAGCCGGCGGTCAGGATGCGAGGGCCCGGCACCTCACCCTTCTCGATGCGCTTGCGCAGGGCGACCGTGTTGTCCACATCCGAAGCCGTATCCACCACGGTGGTAAAGCCATAGCGCGTCAACATCGCCGCGAGATTCTTCGCGAGCTGAGCCGCTTTCTGGTCTGCGGCCTGTTCCCACTTACTCTCGGTGAAGTGAACGTGGCTGTTCTGAAAACCGGCGGTGACGACGCCACCGTTGCAGTTCGTCTGTGCACTACCCGGCGGGGCCTCCGTCGCCTCTTTCGTGCCGACCTGCGCGATCCGGCCTTCGCGCATGACGATCACGCCGTTGTCGATCGGCTGGGCGTCCGGCGCCGTGTAGATTTTCGCCGCGCGCAGGATCGTGGTATCGCCGGCAGTCGCAGCATGCGCCGGCGATCCGCAGATCGCGGCGACCATCAACAGGTTGAACAGTTGCTTCACGACCGATCCGCCTCGCTGGGTGAGAGAGCAGCGGATCGAATGTTATTGGAGTTTCAGTCGTGTTGCTGGAGGATGCGCGCCCGGCTGGCTTCGTACTCGGACATGGTCAGGATACCGTGCTGCTGCAGCCGGTAGTGTTCGCGCATTTCATCGCGCAGCAGCTGACCGCGTGCCCGGCCGCGAGTCTGTGTCGCTTTGTTGATGTAGACGGCGAGCTCGGCTTCGAACTGGTGCGCAGCGCGAAATACGCCCAGGCCGCCGACGACGTCGAACAGGCGTGCCCGCCCGTGCACGCTGAAGAAGGTCAGGGTCTCGCTCATCCGGTAGGCGGACAGCAGGCCCGCGCAGAGCGCGGCTGACAGGATCAATACCCAAGCCGCCAGCCAGCCGTTCTCAGGGAGCGGCAACGGCGATCGCCTTATCCACCACGAAAGCGCAACCGCCAGTAGCGCAAACGCCGCCGTCGCCTGCAGACAGCGCCAGGGAATGTGCCGGCTGCGCTGGGGAATGGGATCGATGAAGCGCAGATCGATGGCGTAGTTCATCACGGGTGTATGCGGGCGCTTCAGGCGCACCGCGAGGAAACGCTTCTCGAAGATGTCCAGTACCGTGAAACAACCACGCCAGCGGCCATGCAGCTTGAGGCTCGTCTGGATATTGCGCACCGCCCGCGGGTCGGGCACCTCGCTGACGTCCGACTCCAGGTAGACGTGTTCGGCGCTCATTCGAGTTCGGGATCGTCGTTGGCGCGGCGTCCGCGCCTGCCGCGACGCTCGGTGTCGCTCTGGCCGCCCTTTGGCGGATCACCCCGATCCGAGCCGCGCCGGGGCTTGCCGCGCCGATCAGCATAGTGGCGATAGATGCAACGGCAGGTTTCCGGCGAGGAACATCCCGCCAGCGGCAGACGGGGCGCGTCCTTGGAAAGAAAACGATGGTTGCGCAGGGCGCTCGCCGCCTCGCACGTCGATGTCGGCGTGACGATCGAGACCGCATGCCAGGTCTCCTTGTGAGCGGGGCGCTCGTTCGAGCCGCGCACCGCGTCTTTGGAGCGCGTACCGGGGGCGGACGGCGGACGAATCTGCATGGCAGTCCTTTGCGCGCAGGGCTTGCGCGCTGCGGGATTTACCCGAGATTCATGCTAGCGCCGATGAGTGACAGCGGCAGGACAGCGTTCAGCTTCTGCTGAATAGTTCACAACCGCGGGTGTGAACCGGTCCACACTTTTTACGCCTCGAGGTGAACCATCACGGCCTGGCAGAGTTCGCGCGTGCCCTGCCCCGTGGCGCCGGAAATCCGGTACACCGGGCCCTTCCAGCGCAGCCGCCGGACGATTTCCTGGCCGCGCTTTTCGGCCGATTCGGGGTCGAGCAAATCGATCTTGTTGAGCACCAGCCAGCGATCCTTTTTTGCCAGTCCCGGGCCGAACTTTTTCAGCTCTCCGACAATTGCCCGCGCGTCCTTCACCGGGTCCGCCGCAGGGTCGGGAGGCGCAATATCGACCAGGTGCAGCAGCAGGCGGGTCCGCTGCAGGTGCTTGAGGAAGCGGATGCCGAGCCCGGCGCCCTCCGCGGCTCCTTCGATCAGGCCGGGAATATCCGCCATGACGAAGCTGCGGTGCTCGCCCACCGCAACGACGCCGAGATTCGGGTGCAGAGTCGTGAAAGGATAGTCAGCAACCTTGGGCTTCGCCGCCGAAACGGCGCGGATGAGCGTCGACTTGCCCGCGTTCGGCAACCCCAGCAGTCCCACGTCGGCAATGAGCTTGAGCTCGAGTTGCAGCGTGCGCTTCTCGCCCGGAATCCCGGAACCGTGCTGGCGGGGTGAGCGGTTGGTGCTGCTCTTGAAGCGCGTGTTGCCCCAGCCGCCCTTGCCACCCTTCGCGACCAGCACGCTCTGGCCCGGCTGCGTCAGGTCGCCCATGACTTCCTGCGTATCGATGTCCTGGACAACTGTACCGACGGGTACCGCGATGGACAGATCTGTGCCGCCACGCCCCGTGCAGTCACGACTGCTGCCGGCTTCTCCGTGAGCGGCGCGATACGTCCGAATGATGCGGAAGTCCGCCAGCGTATTGATGCCACTCTCGGCGCGCAGGTAAACGCTGCCGCCATTCCCGCCATCGCCGCCATCCGGGCCGCCGAACGGCACGAACTTCTCACGGCGAAAGCTCACAGAGCCGCGCCCGCCGTTGCCGGCCTGCACCTTGAGGGTGGCTTCATCGACGAACTTCATGGCGAGTTCCCCAAACAAAAACCCCGGCTGCGGCCCGGGGTTTCTCAGCAACCGAAGCGGCGCAGGCCTATTCGGTGACGACGTCCACGAAGGCATTGCGCGCTTTGCCGCGCACTTTGAACGCCACGCGTCCGTTAGCCTTCGCGAACAGCGTGTGGTCGGTGCCGATACCGACGTTCACACCAGGATGCCACTGCGTGCCGCGCTGGCGGACGAGAATATTGCCTGCGAGCACTTGCTGACCGCCGAACTTCTTCACGCCGAGGCGCTTGCTCTGTGAGTCGCGACCGTTGCGGGTACTGCCGCCTGCTTTCTTGTGTGCCATGGAAGAGTCCTCTTAACCAACAATACCCGTGACCTTGATCTCGGTGTACGGCTGGCGGTGTGTTTTCTCGCGCTTGTAGTGCTTGCGACGGCGAAATTTCACGATCCGCACCTTGTCGCCCTTACCGTGCGACTGGATGGTCGCCGTGACCTTGCCACCCTGGACGAAGGGCTTGCCGAGCTTGATGTCGGTGCCTTCACCGACCAGCAGCACCTGGCCGAATTCGACCGACGCGCCTTGCGCCTCGGGTAGTTTTTCGATCCGCAGCACGCTGCCTTCGTGCACCCGATACTGCTTACCGCCGGTCGCTATCACCGCAAACATTGGAGTTCTCCTCAAGCGCCCGTCGGGAGTTTGGGCTGGTAAAAAAAGGCTGCGAATTCTAATGGTTGGGCGCTGGCAGGTCAAACGCTTTGCCGTTACCATGCCACGTCCCCGAAGCCCTCTAACTCAATGAAAATAGAAGATATACGCACACTCGTAGCCGATGATCTCAGGGCGGTGGACCATCGCATTCGCGAGCGGCTGCACAGCGAAGTCGCGCTCGTCGACCAAGTGTCGACTTATATCATCGCGGGCGGCGGCAAGCGCCTGCGTCCGCTCCTGGTGCTGCTCGCGGCGCGCGCGGCAGGCTATCGGGGGCGCCAGCATATCGATGCGGCGGCGCTGATCGAATTCATTCATACCGCCACACTCCTGCACGACGACGTCGTGGACGGCTCCTCTATGCGCCGTGGCCAGGACACTGCCAACGAGATATGGGGCAACGAGACCAGTGTTCTGGTCGGCGATTTCCTCTACTCGCGCGCCTTCCAGATGATGGCCGAAATGGGCTCCCTCACGATCATGCAGATCATGGCCGACGCCACCAATACGATTGCCGAGGGCGAGGTGCTGCAGCTGCTGAACGCGCACGACCCGGAGACGACCGAGCAGCGCTACCTCAACGTCATCTATCGCAAGACCGCCAAGCTCTTTGAAGCCGGCGCCGAGATCGCGGCCGTGCTCGCCGATGCGAGCGCCACAGCGCGCACCGCGCTTGCCGAATATGGGCGGCGCGTCGGTACCGCCTTCCAGCTCATAGACGATGTCCTCGACTATCGCGGCAGCGCCGAGGAACGCGGCAAAAACCTTGGCGAAGACCTCGCTGAAGGCAAGCCGACGCTACCTCTCATTCATGCGCTGAGGAACGGCAATGCCGAACAGCGTGCATTGATCCGGCTCGCAATCGAACAAGGCGGCCTCGCCGAGCTCGCCCACATCAACGAAGCGATCGAAGCGACCGGGGGACTCGAGTACGCGGCGCGTCTCGCGCGCTCCGAGGTGGATGCCGCGCTCAACGCACTCGCCAAGGTTCCTGACTCGCAGTACTCCCCTGCCCTGCGGTCGCTCGCGGCATTCGCGGTCGAGCGCAGCTACTAGGCGCCTTCCGGTCGAGCGAATTGTCGTGTGCATTGCCGGGGACGCCCGCCCGGCGTGATCTCTTGACAGTTGCTGACAGTTCCTCACGGAACCGCCCGGTGAATTCCGTGGTCTCCTATCGCACAGTCGCTGCCGCAGTCGCGGATGGAATCGGCGGCACATACTTTCACCGTCCAGGAGACTTGAATGAGACTCACGACCATCGCAATCGCCGCGACCGTGCTCGCGGCCAGCCTCGCCCTCGCCGATCCTCCCGAAGGTTCGATGCAGGGCCAGCCTTCGATGCACGGCCAACGTCAGGCGCCGATCGATCGCCTGACCACCGAACTGAACCTCAACGCCGATCAGAAGGAAAAGGTCCAGAAGGTTCTGGACCAACAGCACGCGAAGATGCAGTCGATGCGCGACCAGGCGAGTTCGTCCGGTCAAAAGCCGAGCCGTGACCAGATGCGCAGCCAGCGAGAAGCCATGGACCAGGAGATGACCGATCAGCTCAAGCCCATCCTCACGGACGAGCAGATGCAGAAGTTCAAGCAGCTACAGCAGGAGCATCGCTCGCACGCCCAAGGACACATGCAGGGCGGTCAGCCGCAAGGTCAGCCGCAGCCGCAGCCGCAAACGCAAACGCAGCTCTAAGCCGCGCCGCACGATTCGATGCGCGGCTCGCCTAGGCCCCGCCGGATCCCGCCGGGGAGACCCGCGACTGCTCGTCGTATTGGGCCATCGCCTGGCGCAATTCTTCTTGTACCTGCTGCCGCAGCGCTTCGGGCGCGACGACCTCCACATTGCCGCCGTGACGCATGATGTCCATGATCAGCTCGCGCGGGTCGCGATAGGGAATGCGCAGCTCGTACTTGCCGTCCGGCAGCCACTGCGCCTCCTGCTGCGGGTGCCATTTCTCAGCGGCTACCCATCGCGCCCGTTCTGCCGAGAATCGCAGCTCCGCCAACTTGTCCGCCTTGCCGCCAAAGATGCCGTACGCACTGGCGTATTGGTCATCGAGTTCTGCCTCAGGAACATCGAGTGCCGGTTGATCGAGCGGCGTAGCCCTGAGAATTCGATCGACGGAGAAGCTGCGCAGCGCGTCCCGTTCCTCATCCCACGCGTCGAGGTACCAGGTCTCGCGGTAGTGTGTCAGTCGCTGCGGCGAGATCGTACGGTCCGAGTGCGCGTTCGTGCTGCGCGCGTGGTACTCGATCCATAGCTTTCGTCGCTGAAGAGTCGCCGATGCCACGGTGTCGAACGTCTCCCCGGCCGGCCTCGCGGCGATGGACGGAAATCGCAGCCGGCTCGCTGCTTCACCCAGGTTCAGCCGCTGATGTTTCGTAAGCTCATTGAGCCGCTTCGCCAGCGGGCCAAGGTGTGCCTCCAGCAAGCCGCCGCCTGCGTCCTTCAGCAGCCGCTGCATGACCGCCAGCGCCTGCAATTCGTTGGGCGTGAACCAGAGCCCCGGCAGTTCGTAGGCTTCACCTGGCATCTTCGTCGCGTACTTGTAGCCGCCCGCGTCGCCATCGAAGACTACCGGCGCGTGCAGACGGTCCTTCAAGGCATTGATGGCCCGGTGCAAGGTTGATTTCGAACACTCGAGCCTGGCCATCAGGTCTTCGAGCCGAATGGGCGTTCGCCGGGATGACAGGATCGCGTGCAGTTGGAAGATGCGGTCGACTTTGTCCATTGCCCGTCAAGCTATCGCGGGAAGCGCGTGGTCTGTTGCCCTCGACAGCTCACGCGGCTCGCGATTGAGAAGAGCGCGCTTTCTGGCGGTAGGTGCTCAGCTTCGGCAGGGCCTTGATGGCCGCTCCAGACTCCTTTTCCGCGAGACGCAGCTCGTACAACTTCTGCAAGTTCAACCAGAATTCCGCGCTGGTACCGAAAAAATGTGCCAACCGCAAAGCGGTATCACCGGTTACTGCGCGATCTCCATTGAGGATGTGGGTGACACGATTGGTTGGCACTCTGAGCTGCCGCGCAAGTTCCGCCGCGCTCATGTTCAACTCTTCGAGCTGCTCGGCAAGGTGTTCGCCGGGATGGATTGCTGTACGACTCATAAGTAAACCTCAGTGATAGGTTGGTATTGCTCATCGCTCATTCATCCCAGATTCGCAACGCGCAATGCCTGGCGACGTGACCGAAATCCTCGTCCGTACTCAGCAACGTCAACTCGTGCCTCACGCAGAGCTGAGCCAACAGCGCATCGATGGTTCCGATCTGCACCCCGCGCTTGCGACAGAGATTTCGCAGC
>DASQOO010000153.1:0-7578 GCA_035644435.1 Steroidobacteraceae bacterium
CCTCGTGCCCATCAATCAGCAAAAGTCCGAGCGCGTGCGTGAGACGAGCGAGCGCCTGTACCGGGAACTCGCGGTTGCCGGCATCGAAGTGCTGCTCGACGATCGCGATGCGCGTCCCGGGGTCAAGTTCGCGGACGCCGAGCTGCTAGGCATCCCGCACCGCGTGGTGGTGGGAGAACGCGGCCTCGACGCCGGCCGTCTCGAATACCGCGGGCGCCGCGACGCCGAAGCGAGCGACTTTCCTCTCGAGAAGGCACTCGAGTTCCTGCGTGACCGCATTGGCAGTGACTGAGCTGCGCGCCGCCGCCGTCCTCGTCCTCCTGGCGCTCGTCGCCCCCTGCCCCGCTCGCGCCGATCGTCAGCAAGACCCCGAGCTCAAGGCGGTGCTGCAGAAAGCCATCGCTGCCGGCCAATGCTTCACGGAAAAGTACGACGCCGAGGTCTGGTACAAGCTGATGGAACCGCGCCTGCGTCGTTACGTGCCGGCTCACCAGGAACGCATCGAGATTCTCAGCAACGCGTACTGCGAGGCACGGCAGGCACAACTGCCACCCGAGCTGGTACTCGCGGTGATGGACGTGGAAAGTTCCTTCAATCGCTGGGCGGTGTCCTCGGCCGGCGCCCAGGGACTCATGCAGGTGATGCCGTTCTGGCCCGAGCAGCTAGGCATGAAGCGCTACCAGCTGGTACAGGTCCAGCCGAACATCCGCATGGGCTGTGCGATCCTCAAGTACTACTACGATCGCGAGCGGCGCGACGTGCGCAAGGCACTGGCTCGCTACAACGGCAGTGTCGGCCGGCGCGACTACCCGGACCTGGTGATCACGCGCTGGACCTCGAAGTGGAGAGCGTGACGGCGCTTCGCATCCCGCACGGATCACTTCGTTACGAATTCTGAGCCGACGCGCTCAGCTTCTCCTGCCTCGACGTCAGCGACCTCCACCGCGCAGACGCGCGAGGCACTCGAGCCGACCCACAGCCAGCGCAGCAACGCATCGACGGATGGTTCAGCGCCGCAGGCGAGCACTTCGACTCGACCGTCGGGAAGATTACGCGCATAGCCAGCGAGGCCGAGCGCCTGCGCCTCGCGAGCAGCGGTCGCGCGATAGAACACACCCTGCACGCGCCCGGATACGAACGCGCGCTTGCAGACTCGCTGCGCGGACACGGCGAGCGTCAGGACTTGGGGCTCTCGGACGCGAGTTTCTGCGCCTCGATGGCGTGTGAGCGGGCTTCCTCCGCCTGCCGGCGCGCCGTCCCGTAGTCGCGACGCTGCAGCGCCTCTTCAGCGCGCGACAGCAGATCCGTCGCCACGTTCAATTCGACGGCAGCACGTTCAGCGGCGCCAGCGGCCTGCGCCGCCGCGATCGCCTGACGCGCGTCGCTCATTTCCTGCACAGGGGCGCCGGCGCACGCGGACAGCGCCAGAACAAAGACTGCTACCCCTGTAGTCCGCCGACCTGCTCTGCGGTGGTTGCGCATGTTCTCGTTATATGAATGCGATAATCGAGGCCGTCCGAACGCTAACAAGCAGGTGCAGGGGCGTCAAGGTTACGACGCCGCTCCGGCATCCTTCGGGAGCTTACCGTGGTGGAAATTCTCGTCCTGTACTACTCGCGCAAAGGCGCCACCGCCGAACTGGCTCGTCATGTGTGCCGCGGGGTCGAAATGGCCGGTGCCCAGGCCCGGGTGCGTACTGTTCCTGCAGTTTCACCGGAGAACGAGCCAAGCGCGCCCGAGATACCTGAACGGGGCCCGCCTTATGCCACGTACGCCGATTTGACGGAATGTGCCGGCCTGATCCTTGGTAGCCCGACTCGCTTCGGCAACATGGCAGCGCCACTCAAATATTTTCTCGATGGGACCAGCGGCCTGTGGCTGAGCGGCGGCCTCGCTGGCAAGCCAGCCGGCGTGTTCACATCCACGCAGACGATGCACGGCGGGCAGGAGACCACGTTGCTGTCGATGATGCTGCCCCTACTGCATCACGGCATGTACATCGTGGGCATTCCCTACACGGAGCCGGCGCTCACGAGCACGCACGGTGGCGGGAGTCCTTACGGCGCGAGTCACGTCGCGGGCTCGGAAAGTTCGCCGCGACTCGCAGCTGACGAGCAGTCGTTGGCCCAGGTTCTCGGCCGCCGCGTCGCAGAGCTTGCGGTGCGCATTGCGCCGAGCAGTTCGTCGGAATGATCGCGGAGGTCGGCGCAGCCGCAGCACTCGTGCGCACGATCCGAGGTTGGGTTCTCGCCCTGATGGCATTGATCGCGACGCTGTTGATCGCGTGGCAATGGCACGCGGCGAGATTTCAGGCGGCGTTACTGGTGCTTTCATTGGCGCCACTGCTCGCGCCCCTGCCCGGCCTGATAAGAGGACGACGTTACACGTACGCCTGGTGCAGCATGCTGACCATTCCGTACATGGCCCTGGGCCTCACGGAGCTCATCGCCGATTCGGCGCACCGCCTTGCCCCGGCGACGTTGCTGCTGCTCGCCTTCGCGTGGCTCATCGCGCTCGTCGCCTACCTGCGCGTGACCCGCGCCTGAAAATCGGGTTGCCGCTCGAGCACCTGCCGGATGAAGGGCACTGTCAGGCGTCGTTGCGCGGCCAGCGCTGCCAGGTCGAGTGTGTCGAGCAGCGCGCAGAGCGTACGCAGGTCGCGTGGGAATCGTCGCAGCAGGAATCCCGCCGTCTCGTCGGGTACTTCGAGGCCGCGGATTCCGGCGCGCAGGCGCAGTGCCGACACATGCTCATCTTCGCTGAGCGGCTTCAGTTGCAGGATCAGCGCAGCGGACAGCCGCGAGCGCAGGTCGGGAAGCTCCCAGTCGAGGGCTGCCGGCGGACTGCTGGCGGCGAGCACCAGGTGACGCTGCTGCTCGGTCAGGCCCAGGTACAGGCTGAAGAGCGCGCGTTCCCACTCGGCATCCCCCGCGGCGAATTCCAGATCATCGATGCAGACGACGTCCAGTTGCTCGCAGCCGGCAAGCGCCGCTGGCGTCAGCAGGGCTGCGTCGCGTAACGGAAAATAGGCGGCACGTCCTCCCGCCGCTCCGGTCTCGGCGCAGACCGCCTGCAGGAGGTGGCTCTTGCCGCTCGCCTCGGGGCCCCAGATCCAGAGTGCCGCAGGCTGAGCCTGCTGCCGCTGATGCAAGCCGCGCAGTTGCTCGATGACAAGCGGATTCGGCCCCACATAGAAGCTGTCGAACACGGACTGGTCGCGCCAGCGCACGCCGAGAGGCAACTGTTCCATCGGAGAATCAGGCGCTGCGCGCGTGCGCGACCGCAGCTGCGCGGCGACTGTAAGTGAGGACATAATCGATGCCGCTGATCATGGTGGTCACGAACACGGCAGCGCCTAGTGTGATGACGCCGGAAGCCGGGGGCCAGCCGGGACCGAGGTGCGCAACCACGGCGAGCACATAGAGAAGTTGAATCCCCGTATTGATCTTGCTGATGACGGTGGGCCGGCCGTTGAGCGGCCCGAACAACCATTTGAAGGTCAGCGCGCCAACGCCGATCACAACGTCGCGTGTAACGACGGTGACGGTGAGCCAGATCGGAGTGGCATCGATCACGGCGAGCACGATGAAGGCGGTGACCAGCAGCAGCTTGTCAGCCAGTGGATCGAGCAGTTTGCCGAGCTCGGTGGTCCAGCCGAAGCGCTTGGCGAGAAACCCGTCCAGGCCATCCGATGCCGCAGCGACCGCGAACAGCCACAGCGTCAGGGTGTATTCACCCCTGGCGAGCAGCCATGCCACCGGAATCACCAGGGCCATTCGCGCCACGCAGATTAGATTGGGTAGCTGACGCAAGCTCACGGCCGATAGCGGAAGCTCAGCGCGCCGGTCAGCGCGGGATCAGCGCCAGCGTTCTGGGGCTGCAACCGATTTCCCAGCTCGATCGCCCGCGCGAGCCGCGGCAGGTCGCCGCGCACCTTTGCGCGGTAGACGACTGTGTCACCCGTGAGCTGCTCGACGGCAAGAGCGCTGATGAGAGTCAGCGATTCCAGGTAATCGGTCACGCGCGCGTAAGCGGCCAGGTCCGCGATCCCGCTGACCGTGATACTGACGTCCGACGCCACTGCATCGCTGCCCGCCGAAAATACCCGGGCGAATTGATCGGCGGCACCGTGCACGCCCTCGGCCGCTGTTCCCAGCCAGTCATTGCTCTCCGCGCCATAGAGAACCGTCCAGTGTACTTGTGCATTGCTCGCGCTCGAGCTGCGCGCGCGACCCACCAGCACGGCGTCCGCTCCGAAGTCACCCGCTGTGGCGCGCAGCGATTCGGCGGAACCATTCCAAACATCGTCAAACCTGACGCGCCCGCCCGCAGTCGGCCAGCGCAACGGCAGGCCGCGCAGCTCCGCCGCCTGCTCGAGCGCCTGCTTGAGCTCCGAATTCGATTGCGCGTCGACGAGCGTGCGAACGCGGCCATCGTCCACCGCAAGCCACACGAGCGTCGCCGGCCTTTGATGCCCCCAGAGCGGCTGGCCCGCGGCGACGACCGCCCGCTCGACCTTCGCGCCATCGAAGCCGGCAAAGAACTGGTTGCTGCCCACGACGCGAAACTGCTGCACGTAGCGGCGCGCGTCGTTGATGAGCGGTTGCAGCGCTGGCTGCGAGCCCGCATCCCGCTGCCCCGTGACACGCACCAGCACTTCGCGCATCGCGTCCTGGAATGCTACGGCCTGGGCGCTCTCCGATCGATCCGTCAGCGGCACCGTCGCCTCGTACATGCCACCTACCGTGGCCGCGGTACAACACAGCGACGCGGTGAGCGACACGACGGCGGCGACGCGTGTCCACAGGTTCACGGAGTTCATTCGTGTAAAATACCACAGCGTCTCCGCCGGGAGCGTTCACTCGCCGAGCCATTCCATGCAACGCCGCGCGCAGATTCGATGACCAAGCAGGCTCCCATCACGTACCGCGATTCCGGTGTCGACATCGACGCCGGCGATGCATTGGTCGAGCGCATCAAGCCTCTCGCCAAGCGCTCCATGCGACCCGAGGTGCTCGGTGGACTCGGTGGCTTCGGCGCGCTCGTCGAGGTTCCCGTCGATCGCTATCGCCGGCCAGTCCTGGTGTCCGGTACCGACGGCGTGGGCACGAAACTGCGCCTCGCGATCGAGAGCGGGCGGCACGACACGATCGGCGTCGACCTGGTCGCGATGTGCGCCAACGATGTGGTCGTGCAGGGCGCCGAGCCGCTCTATTTCCTGGACTACTACGCCACCGGCTGTCTCAATGTCGACGTCGCCACGAGTGTCATCCGCGGTATTGTCGAGGGCTGCGTGCAGGCGGGTGCGGCGCTGGTCGGCGGCGAAACGGCGGAGATGCCGGGAATGTACTCGGGCGACGACTACGACCTGGCGGGATTCTGTGTCGGCATCGTCGAGAAGGAACGCATCATCGACGGGACCCAGACCCAGGCCGGCGATGTCGTGATCGGCCTGCCCTCCTCGGGGCCGCACTCCAATGGCTACTCCCTGATCCGCAAACTGCTGCAGGTGGCGAAGGCGGGACCGGATACCCAGCTTGAGGGCGGGCTTCTCTACGATCTGCTCCTCGCGCCGACGCGCATCTACGTGAAGCCCCTGCTGGCGTTGCTCGCCGAGGTGCGGGTTCATGGCATCGCGCACATCACCGGCGGCGGGCTTCTGGAAAATATTCCGCGCGTCGTGCCCGATGGTCTCGAGGTGGTGCTCAAGCGCAGCAGCTGGCCGTCGACGCCCGTGTTCAATTGGCTGCAACGGACCGGCAACCTGCCTGATGCCGAGATGTATCGCACCTTCAATTGCGGAATCGGCATGACGCTCAGCGTCGCAGCCAGCGATGTCAGGACCACTCTCGCAAGCCTGGAACACTCCGGTCAGCCGGCGAGCGTCATCGGCAGTGTCGAGCGTGGAGCGCGTGGCGCGGTCATAGAGGCATGAGCCCCCGCTCAGGAGACCCTCTACCGATCGCAATCCTGATCTCCGGTCGCGGCTCGAACATGGTCGCGATCGCCCAAGCGGCCCAGGACGGGCGCCTGCCGGCAAGTATTGCAGCGGTATTGAGCGACCAGGCGAGTGCGCCCGGTCTGGAGCGCGCCCGGGAATTGGGCATCGCGCACGAAGTCGTGGCATCGCGACCGGGCCAGTCGCGCGAGGACTACGATCGAGAGCTGGCGCTGGCACTGCGGCGGCGGCACGTCGAACTGGTGGTGCTGGCGGGATTCATGCGCATCCTCGGTCCGGCGTTCGTGCAGGATTTCGCCGGACGCCTGTTGAACATTCACCCTTCGCTGTTGCCCAACTATCGCGGGCTGCACACGCATCGACGGGTGCTGGCTGATCGCCAACACGAGCACGGCTGCAGCGTGCACTTCGTCACCGATGAGCTCGACGGCGGCCCGCTGATCCTGCAAGCGAAAGTTGCCGTGTTGCCCGGTGACCGCGAGCAAACACTTTCAGCGCGTGTTCAGGCGCAGGAACACAGGATCTACCCGATGGTCATTGACTGGTACGCTTCAGGACGCTTGCAGTGGCGGGACAACCAGGCATGGCTCGACGGCAAACCTCTTTCTGGTCCGGTGGTGCTCGACACACGCGAGGCCGCGGCACAGTGATGCAGCGGTTCGCGATTGGAGTGCTGCTGGCCCTGTCGGCTGCAGCCGTGTCAGCAGATGCGCCGCAGCTGCAACCGTTTCGCGCCAGCTACCAGTTGGTGTGGCGTGGGTTCGATGCCGGAAAGACCGAGCTGAAGCTCGAGAGGCAGGCCGACGGCCAGTACTTGTACACCTCGCGCTCGAACGCTTCCGGCCTGTTCCATGCGTTTTTCAGCAACGAGATCAGCCAGACGAGCTGGTTCACCGTAACCCCCGATGGCATCCGGCCCGATCGCTATCGTGGCGATGATGGATCGAGCAAAACGGCGCGGGACATTTCTCTCGACTTCAACTGGGAAAGCGGCCGCGCCACCGGAGTGGCGGAAGACACACCCGTCGATGTGGCGCTCGAACCGCACACGCAGGATGACATGTCGATCCAGATCGCGTTGATATACGCGCTGCTCAAAGGCGATCAGCTCACGAGCCTGCGCCTGATCGACAAGAATCGCATCAAGGAATACACCTATACCTCTGAAGGTACGGCGCAGCTCAAGACTGCGCTCGGCGAGCTGGATACGGTCGTCTATCGCAGCCAGCGCGCCGGCTCCAAGCGCGTCACGCGGATGTGGTACGCGCCATCCCTCGGCTTCATACCGGTGCGCGGCGAGCAGCTTCGTGAGGGCAAGCGCGAGTGGTACATGGAGATTCGTACCCTGCAACGGGAGTAGGAGCAGTCCGCTCAGGACGTTGGCTGGGTGTGCCTTGACCGCGTAGAGCAGTCCGCTCGAGGCGTTGGCTGGGTGTGCCTTGAGAGCGTGGGTGAAATGCGCAGTGCGATTTCGAGTCAAGAACTCAAAATCGCACGCGAACCCTCAGTCCGGGCGGCGCTCAGACGTTGTCTACCCACCTATCCATCGACGCATCAGGTCCGAGCGCTGATCGCCCGGACAGAGGGCATTTCACACACGCTCTCAAGGCACACCCACC
>DASQOO010000154.1:0-4083 GCA_035644435.1 Steroidobacteraceae bacterium
GCGATGAGCTTTGCTGCCTCGGCCAACGTGGTGGTGCGAATCGGCGCGGTGCCGGTGTTCGTCGACGTGGGCCTGCGCAACCGCAATCTCGAGGTGAGCCAGATCGAAGCGGCGTTGACACCACGCACGCGCGCCATCATGCCGGTGCATTTCGCCGGCCTGGCGGCGGACCTGGACGCGGTTTACGCGCTCGCCAGCCGCCACCGTCTGCGCGTGATCGAGGACGCGGCGCACGCCATCGGCGCGGCGTGGCGCGGCCGCAAGATCGGCTCGTTCGGCGATATCGTCTGTTTCAGTTTTCATCCCAACAAGAACATGACGACGATCGAGGGCGGCGCACTCGTGACCACGGACGCCAGCGTGCTGACCGCTATCGAGCAGCTGCGCTTTCACGGCATCCAGCGCAATGCCGAGGGCGAGATCGACGTGGTGCGCGCAGGTGGCAAGTACAACTTCTCGGATGTGTCGGCGCGCATCGGCAGCGCCCAGCTCGCGAAGCTCGATGGTTTCAATCGCCGCCGTCGCGAGCTGGCAGGCCGCTATTTCAAAGTACTCAAGGAAGAAGACGGACTGGTCCTGCCGGAACGCGGCGACCAGGATCACTGCTGGCACATTTTCACGGTGCTGATCGACTACCCCCGCTTCGGCCTCACGCGACCGCGCCTGCAGCGCGCGCTGCACGAACGCGGCATCGGCAGCGGCGTTCACTACCCGAGCATTCCGGCACTCACATTCTATCGACAACTCGGCTACGTCCCGCAACGCTGGCCCAACGCTCTGCGCATCGGGCGCGAGACGCTCACGCTGCCGTTGTTCCCCGGCATGCAGGACACGGATGTCGAGCGCGTGGTGGAAACGCTCTGGAAGGTGTTACGCGGCGATTGATCCGGGCGTGGCGGCCCGTCTCACCGAGCGCCAGGCGCTGCGTGTCGCAGTAGCCGTAGCCACGGATTCTGACCCTGGGACACGCGATCTCTTCCTGTCTGTCGGCGTTCCTGATCCTGCTCACGTCGACGATTGCGGCGGCGGGCGGTGGCGAGCCACCGCTCTCTGCCTCTGCGCCCGTTGCGCTTGCGTCTGATTCCGAACTCGAGAGCGCCGGCGCCGAGTTCGGCGAGATCCGCATCAGCAACCAGAACATCTTCGATCTCGAGGATCCGAAGGAAGACACCACGCTGTTCCGTCTGGCCAATCGCCTGCATATCAAGACGCGGCCAAAGGTGATCCGCGAGCAGTTGTTGTTCCGCAGTGGCGAGCGCTACTCGAAGCGCCTGATGGACGAGTCCGAGCGGTTGCTGCGCTCTGCGCGCTACCTTTACGACGCGAAGATCGTTCCGGTCGCCTACCACGACGGCAAGGTCGACGTCGAAGTGACGACGCGCGATGTGTGGACGCTCAATCCGGGCATCTCCTTCGGCCGGCACGGTGGAGCCAACACCTTCGGCATCGAGCTCGAGGAGCTGAACCTCCTCGGCACCGGACAATCCATTTCCATCGCGCACAAGTCCGGCATCGATCGCGACGAGAACCTGGTCGAGTACAAGGGCGCAAACCTCGCTGGCAGCCGCATCAACCTGCAGGCGAGCTACGCCAACAACAGCGATGGCCTGCGGCACCAGCTGCTGGTTGACCGGCCTTTCTATTCGCTCGATACCCGGGGCGCGGGCGGCGTCGCGCTCGCCGACAACGAGCAGACCGATTCCATGTACGACCTCGGCCATATCGTCGATCAGTTCCGGGAGCACCGCCGTTTCGCGGACCTGTATGGCGGTCTGTCGCACGGATTGCGCGACGGCTGGGCGCGGCGGCTGCTGTTCGGCATGACGTACGACGAGCGCCAGTTCGAGGCGCTGAGCGCGCCGGGCGCTACCAACGCGCTGCCTGAGAATCGCAAGCTGGTCTATCCGTGGATCGGCTTCGACCTGGTGGAGGACGACTATCGCAAACTCAAGAATCACGACGAGATCGAACGCACTGAGGACTTCTACCTCGGCACGCGCATCAGCGGGCGACTCGGTTTCAGCACTCCGCCATTGGGCGCCGATGCAAGCGCGGTGATTTTCGCAGCGACCGCAGGACACGGCTGGTCGCCGTCGCCGGCTTCCACCGTCCTCTACTCCGGAGCACTCAGCGGGCGTTACGAGGATGGCGAGGCGCGCAATGCCGTGCTCGATGCCGGGATCCGCTACTACGTCGAGCAGTCGCGCAGCTGGTTGTTCTACGCAACGCTCCAGGGCGCCGCGGGTCACAACCTCGACCTCGACAACCAGATCCTGCTCGGCGGCGACAATGGGTTGCGTGGATATCCGCTGCGCTACCAGGGCGGTGAGTCGCGCGCGCTGCTCACGCTGGAACAGCGCTACTTCACCGACTGGTATCCGTTTCGCCTGTTCCGTGTGGGGGCAGCCGCCTTCTTCGACGTGGGCCGCACCTGGGGAGATGCACCCCTGAACACGCCGAGCCTCGGACTGCTCAAGGACGTAGGGGTCGGCTTGAGGCTGGGAAGCAGCCGCTCGGGACTCGGCAACATCATCCACATCGACCTGGCGTTTCCGCTCGACGGTGATCCGTCGATCAGCAAGGTGCAGTTCCTGGTCGAGACGAAAGAGCGCTTCTGAAGCGGGCAATCGAGGGCCGTTGGACCCGGTGATATCAGCCGGGTCTCTTGTTGGCCCGGATCGAGAACTTCACCTTGAGCTGATCCTGCACCTGCAGTGCGCCACCCAGCACGCTGAAGGGTTTGAGTCCCAGCTCCGACTGCTTGACCGCGAACTCGCCGCTCGCGGTCAGCTGATCGCCCTCGTAGTGCACGGTGACCGGGACCTGGATGTCGCGCTCCTGGTCCTTGACCTTGACGCGCACCGCAACCTGCATCGCTTCGCGCGTGCCCTCGATCTTCGTCGAGCTGAGCTCGATGCCCGGATAATGTTCGCCGTCGAGCAACGCTTCGCTCAGCAGGTTCTTGCGCGTGCCCTGCTTGGCGGAGTCCGCCACTTCGGCCTTGAAATCTTCGCCTTCCTCCTGGCGCAGATTCGCCTCGTCGATTTCCAGCAAGGCCACCGGCATCACCAGGTCGAAGCCGCAATGCCTGACGTCGTCGTGCACGTAGACCGTGCCGCTCAGATTGTGAGAGGCAATGACGTGGTTGTGGCCGGCGGCCGAGAATGCTCCGCCCTTGTACGCAAGGATGCGCACCAGCGACTGGTCGGCCTGCACCTGGTAAGCGGTGGCGCCGGTGAAATCACGTTGCGGGGTGCCGGGTGCCGGTGCCGGACCAGTCGGCACCTCGGGGCGCTGCGCCTGGGGACAGGCTGCGAGCGCCGCAGTCAGCAGGAGGATCGCGGTCAGACGCAGCAGGCGGGCCATGGTTCACCGTTGATTCAGGGCGGGCAGGCGATTCTAACCAACGAGGTTGAGCCGAAACGACTGATTCCATTAAGGTGGCACGCCTGCTGGCGCCGGGCTTGCCGGCGCCGACCAAATCAAGCCAGGGGAAGCCATGCAGTTGCGCAACACGCTGAGTCGCTGGGGCATCGTTTCTCAGACCTTCCACTGGGTGATCGTGGCCCTGGTCATCACGCAATTCTTCCTCGCGCGTGCGGAACATCACCTGCCCCTGGGGCTGGCAAAATTTGCAATCCTGGCGCGGCACAAGGCGATCGGCATCACGATTCTCGGGCTCGCCGTGCTGCGGCTCCTGTGGCGCTGGATGAACCCGGCCCCGCCGTTGCCCGACACGCTGAGACCCTACGAGCGCATCCTCGCGCGCGTGACGCATTTCGGCCTGTATTTCTTCCTGTTCGCGATGCCCATCACCGGGTGGATTCTGTCGTCGGCGTCGAATTTTCCCGTGAGCTACTTCGGCTGGTTCACGCTGCCGAACCTGGTCACGCCAGACAAGCACCTGGCAGACGTGATGCACGAGGTGCACGAGACGCTGTTCAAAATCCTGGCGGCCTTCGCGGTTTTGCACACTGCCGCGGCACTCAAACACCATTTCGTACTCAAAGACGACGTACTGCGGCGCATGTTGCCGCAGAGTCCAAAGACACCGAGGTGATCCATGCATAGAGCGCTCGCCGG
>DASQOO010000155.1:0-9411 GCA_035644435.1 Steroidobacteraceae bacterium
AGGTGATCTGCACGCTCGAGAGTTCCGGATTCTGGAGGAGCGCGGCCACCAGAGCCGCTGGCGGCGCGCGACGTGACGCAGAATGCGGGCTCCACGCGACGACACTGAAGCCATCACGCCGCTGTCGCTCTTCGTATCGCCAGCGCCCGGCGGCGTAGAGTTCGACGACCGCGCTGACCCAGGGGTCGCCACCGTAGAGATCGGGCCATTGGTCGGCGAAGCGCAGGTGGCATTCGATGATAGCGCCGCCGATCGTTTCGAAGTTGGCCATCCCGGTGTAGCTCGGCAGGTTGGTTCGCAGCCACCGTGCCAGAGTCGCTTCGAGCGCCGGCCGGCCTTCGCTCATCACGTGCCAGTGATCGAAAGTGCCTTCACCCGCGGCCTCGCCGCGTGCGTGCCGCCACCACTCGGGCTCGCCCTGGACCACAGCAACGTCCGTGCTCAAGTGCTCGCCCTCAAGCAGCGTCATCCACATGTGACCCGGGGCCTGTGCTGCGAGGTATTCCTCACGCGTGCGAATGAGGCGGCTCCCCGCGCCCATGCCGCGCAGGTTGTAGATCGGCTTGCTGAATACCGGGTAATGCACGGGCTCGACCCCATGCGGACCGTGTTCGATGCGCTGGGTCTCGCAGATCAGGAGCTTGTTGAATACCCAGCGTTGCGCGGGAAAGCAGCGCCAGCTCTCGACATCGTCGGTCGGTACGATGACATCGTCCGGGCAGGGCACGCGCGCGAAGTACTGCTCGCGCCAGGGATCGCATTCGATGATCGGCATGCGGCATTGTTTCGCCGGCGCTGCAGTCCGTCAAAGTCGCCACAATTGGCCACCATTCTTCAGTGCCGCAGCGCAATTGCAGCGTTCGCGGGGCGCAATCCGCCGTTGCAATACACCCTCGAGGAGACCGGACAGCGGGCTTTGGCCCGCGAGGTCATTCAAACCCGAGGCCACTGGAGAACTCACATGAAACCGATCTTGAACAAAATCACTACCGGCGTCGGGCTTACAGCCCTGGTGGCGTCCGGCATAGCAAACGCTGGGCAGGACGCAGCCACGCCGAGCCAGAAACAGGAAGCCATCGGCGTTTTCAGCGGCATGGCCATAGGCGCAATCGCAGGCGGGCCGTTTGGCGCCATTGCCGGTATGACGCTCGGCAGCTGGCTGGGGCATCGCTTCGATGCCAGGAAGGAACAAGTGGCGACGCTGAATCAGCGGCTGGTGGAATCCGATCAGACCATCACGCAGCTGGCGGCGGAGCTGCGCGGCTCGCAGGAACGTGTCGCCGCATTGAGCGAGGAAGTCAGGTCCCAGCCACTGCCGAGGGCAGTGCGCAAGACGATGCGCGGCGATGTCCTGTTCCGCACTAACGACAGCACGCTCAACGGCGACATCGAATCACAGCTCACACAGCTGGCGCAGGCCCTGGCGGGTGTGCCGGATGTGGTCGTGAAGCTCGATGGCTATGCGGATCCGCGCGGGACTCCGGTTGAGAACCTCAGGCTGTCCGGTGAGCGTGCGGCGGCAGTGCGCAGCGCGCTGGAGGCGGGCGGCATCGACGGCAACCGCATCGTAGTCCTCGCTCACGGAGAAGACGGCGTGACCACGCCAGCGGGCGACTTCGACGGCTATGCGCTCGATCGGCGCGTCGTGATCACGCTCGAAGGCGCGAACGCGCAGGTGGCGCAAAGCAGTGGTGATTCGACAACCGACCCGTGATGGCTCCGGAGTTCGGGGTGGCACGAGCGGCACGCTCCTTGACAGCCCGCCAACTGTGGCGTGACGCTCGGCGCTACACCCTGGCCGCCCCGAACTCCGACCCACGAGCCGCACATGCCATCGACACCATCGCAAATCGTTTCATTTCGAGATCCTGTCGCTCCCGAAGCGTCGACTCCTGACGCGAAGCACCTGTTATCCGGCGAGCCGCAGCTCACACTTTGGAATCACTACACGGATCCGAGCAATCAGCTCTACGCCGGCGTCTGGGCCAGCACGCGCGGCAAGTGGCGCGTCAACTACGTCGAGCACGAGTTCTGCCACATGACCAAGGGCCGCGTACGACTGACGAACGCTGCCGGCGAGCAATGGGACTTCGCCGCCGGCGACAGCTTCGTCGTGCCGGGGGGATTCCAAGGCACGTGGGAAGTGGTCGAGGACTGCAGCAAGCTCTACGTGATCTTCGAGAAGTCTGGCGCCTGACCCGCGGGCGCAACCCCGCCTCATTGTGAAGCAAACCTGCGCGCCGTTTCGGCGCGTTCCGCCGCGCGATTTTCTCCGCATCGGTGCACGCAGCAAGAGCGCTGCCCAATCAGCGTGCATTTCCCGTCGTTTCGCCTCTGCGGCAGGCGCTCTGTGGCGTCGGAACGAGGCCAGCGGACATGGCACGCTTTCTGCACTTTCCCATGCCCGCGAGCCGCGCGCTCAGCTTCGACCGAAGTCTTCAAGGCGGGCGAGCTGACGCGTGCGGTGCGCACCAACACAGGGTCGTCGAACACCGCTTCTTTACCTACCTACGGGAGTTGTTGAATGCGCACTGTGAAAGCCGGTTTGATTTTGATGGCGGCGTACCGAGGCGTGCTGGCCCGCGCTCTCTTGGCTTGTGGCCTCGGCGCAGCGATACCGCAAAGCCTGCTTGCTGCAGATGAAGCCAAGCCGAGTGCGCCTTCGTTCGCCGATGTCCTGGCGGCATCAGGGGTCCAATTGAACGGATACGTCGACGCGGCCTACTCATATCTCTCCGGCAGCGGTCTGTTCACGAGCGGCGTCACGGACCGCGTGTTCGACACGGAGCCCAATTCCTTCAACCTCCACCAGGCGGCGCTGATCGCTGCGTACCAGCCAAAGGACGGATTTGGCGCGCTCGTCAATCTGACCGCCGGCAGGGACGCGCGCGTGATCAAGTCGTTCGACACATCGACCAATGACTTCGACGTCACACAGGCGTTCGTGCAATACGCCCATGGATCAATGACGATCATCGCTGGCAAATACGTCACGCTCGCCGGGGCCGAGGTGATCAACTCCACCAGTGACCTCAACTACTCCCGCTCGATTCTCTTCGGGTACGCCATCCCCTTTGCGCACACGGGAGTGCGCGCGACGTTCGCGCTCAGCGACGCCTTCAGTCTGATCGTCGGGGTCAACAACGGCTGGGATCAGCTGAAAGATGCGAATAAGCAGAAGACGGCTGAATTGGCCGTTGCATTCATCCCCAGCAAGGCTTTCTCGCTGTTTGTTCAAGGCTACAGTGGCACGGAGCAGGTAGGAGGTTTCACGGATACGGTCAATGGAAAGCGCGATTTGATCGACCTGGTCGCGACCTTCAACGCTACCGACCAGCTGAGCTTCATTCTCAATTACGACTACGCCACTCAGGAACACGCCACGTCTTTGGTTGATGGCACTACGATCAAGGCCGAGTGGTCTGGCGCGGCAGCGTACGTGAATTTTCGCATGAACGATCAATGGCGCGTTTCGTTGCGCGGCGAGTATTTCGACGACCAGGACGGCTATCGGACCGGGGTGATCCAGAAGTGGAAGGAGGCGACGCTCACGCTTGCCTATTTGCCAACGAAATCGATGGAAATTCGCACGGAGGTTCGCGGCGACCGTTCGGATGTGGAGTCATTCGTCGATAGCCTGGTGACAGGCTCGACAAAAGATAATCAGTATTCCCTGGGCCTGGAAGGGATATTCAAGTTCTAGAAGGCGTGCCGCTCGAGAACCCTCCCCCCAGCACGCGGGTCCGGAGCAGAGACTTCGGAGCTCTCCGGACCCGCGCTGCTTTTCGTCATAGCGTCGTCAAATCGACCCGGCGTGTCGCGTGTGAATACGCGGTTAAGAAGTGGGCGCAACCAACGTCAGCGCGTGCCGCAGGTGGCGCCCGCTGCTATGATGCGCCCGCGTGGTAGGGGGTCTCATCGGACTTCCACTGTAACGAGGAGATGTTCATGCGAAGATTGTTTGCGATCGCAGCAGGTCTTCTCCTGGCAACGGGAGTGGCTCATGCCCAGCTGACCGGAACGGTCACTGCCGTGAGCGATTACGATTTCCGCGGCGTCAGCCTGTCAGGCACGGATCCCGCCCTGCAGGGCAGTATCGACTGGGCACACGACAGTGGTTTTTATGCCGGTATCTGGGCCAGCTCGAGTCTGGATTTCGACAGTACCTGCCCTCAGACCAATTCGGTAACCGGCGAATGCGACGGCGAATGGGAAACCGACGCGTATTTCGGAATCACTGGCGGGGATTCGGAGAAGGGTTTCGGCTGGTCGGCGGGATTCGTCTATTACTATTATTGGCCCAGTGACAGCGTCGAGTATCCCGAAATCTTCGTAGGCGGCAGCTTCAAATCATTCGGCGCGAAGCTCTGGTATACGAACGACTACGGCAATACAAGTGAGAGCGCCTGGTACCTTGAAGGCAATTTCGACCACGATCTGCCGGCCAACTTCTCGGTCCATGCTCATCTCGGCTACAATTACGGCGACTGGTGGAAGAACATCAACGGCGATGAGACTTTCGACTGGTCGATCGGCGTCGGCTACGCGTTGGGGAACTTCAACCTGTTGTTGAAGTACGTCGACACGGATACTGACGTCCGCGTGAAGAGCGACGCCTTCAACAACGAAGGCCGCCTGATCTTCCAGATCTCCACCACTTTCCCGTGGGAAAAAGGCAGCTGAGTCATTCGGAGAGAGGGCCTCGTGCCCTCTCTCTAATTTATTGCAGCGTGCGGATGACCGCGCTGATCCGCCCGAACAATTCGTCGATGTGACTCTTTTCGATGATGAGCGGCGGGGATAGCGCGAGCACGTTGCCGGTCACGCGCGCCAGCAATCCCTCATCGAAGCAGCGTGTGAACAGGTCGAAGGCGCGGGAGCTCCCGTCGCCACGCGCTTGCAGCTCGATACCAGCGATCAATCCGTAGTTGCGCAGATCCACCACGCACGGCAGTCCCTTGAGACTGTGCAGCGCGTCCTGCCAATAAGGCGAGAGTTCGCGTGCGCGTGTCAGCAAACCTTCGTGCTGATAGATATAGAGTGTCGCGAGCGCGGCCGCGCACGCGACCGGGTGAGCCGAATACGTGTAGCCATGAAACAGCTCGATCAGGTTCTCCGGTCCCTGCATGAACGCCTCGTACACGGACTTGCGTGCGAACACCGCACCCATCGGCACGCAGCCGTTGGTCAATCCCTTGGCCGCCGTCATCAGGTCGGGGACGACAGCGAACTCCTGCGCCGCGAACGCTGAACCGAGACGTCCGAACCCGGTGATCACTTCATCGAAGATGAGCAGGATGCCGTGCTTGTCGCAGATCTCGCGCAGCCGCTTGAGATAACCGTGGGGCGGAAGAATCACGCCGGCAGATCCGGACACAGGCTCGACGATCACGGCGGCTATTGTTGAGGCGTCGTGCAGGGCGACCAGGCGCTCGAGCTCATCGGCGCGCTCCAGTCCGTGCGTCGGCAAGCCGCGCGAGAACGCGTTGCGCGTGATATCGAGCGTGTGCGGCAGGTGATCCACCCCGGCGAGCAGGTTGCCGAATGCCTTGCGGTTGTTGACCATGCCGCCAACCGCGATGCCGCCGAAACCTACGCCGTGATACGCCTTCTCACGTCCGATCAGGCGTTGACGTTGCCCCTCGCCGCGAACGCGGTGATACGCGAGCGCGATCTTGAGCGCGGTGTCGACTGCTTCGGAGCCGGAGTTGGTGAAGAACACATGATCGAGCCCGGCGGGCGCGATGCGCGTGAGTCGATTGGCGAGTTCGAAGGCTGCCGGATGGCCCATCTGGAATGCCGGCGCGTAGTCCAGCGTCTCGAGCTGTCGATGTACCGCTTCGGCGATCTCGCGACGGTTGTGCCCCGCGTTCACGCACCACAGCCCGGCTGCACCATCGAGGATGCGCCGCCCATCGGCGCTCCAGTAGTACATGCCATCGGCGCGCGCCAGCAGGCGTGGATTCGCCTTGAACTGGCGATTGGCGGTGAAAGGCATCCACCAGGCTTCCAGGTCGGCGCGTGAAACAGTGGGCGGCAACTGGCTCATCGGGGTTACTCCAGGGCGGGTCAGCCCCAGAGGTTAAGAAAAATTGACAGAGACGACAAATCTGGCCCAGATTTGCCCCAGAACGTTAATTATCTTAAACGGCAGGCCGCAGCTCATGACCATCGATGTAGGCGCACACCTGCGCGCGGTGCGCGGGATGTACGGGCTTTCGCAGCGCGAGCTGGCCAAGCGCGCAGGCGTCACCAACGGCATGATTTCGCTCATCGAGCAGAACCGCGTCAGCCCCTCGGTGAGCTCGCTCAAGAAGGTCCTGGATGGAATCCCGATGTCGCTCGCCGAGTTCTTCACGCTCGACCTGAGCGTGGGTGCGCAGGTGTTTTACGCGCGCGATGAGCTGACCGACCTCGGCAGCGGCGAAGTCTCGCTGCGTCTGGTGGCGGCGAAGAGGCCCAATCGCGCGCTTGCCATCCTGCACGAACGTTATGCACCGGGCGCGGATACGGGCGCCGACATGCTGAGTCACAAGGGGGAAGAGGGCGGCGTCGTGATTCGCGGCCGCGTCGAGCTGACGGTCGGCGCAGCCACGCGCGTACTCGAAGCGGGTGATGCGTACTATTTCTCCAGCGCCGTGCCGCACCGGTTTCGAAATCCCGGGCGCGAGGATTGTGAGATCATCAGCGCCAGCTGTCCGCCGACGTTCTAGAGCACCGGCCCCATGGCGACAACTGAAACGCGCACGCCCGACTGGCATGCCCTCGCTGCCGCTATCCGGCCGCGCTCGCAAGCCTTCATCAATGGACGCTATCTCGATGCCGCATCCGGGCAGACCTTCGACTGCCTGAGCCCGATCGATGGCCGCAGTCTCGCGCAAGTGGCTTCGACCGACAGCGCCGATGTGGATAGCGCCGTCAAGGCCGCGCGTGACGCATTCAACAAGGGAAGCTGGTCGCGCATGGCGCCGGCGCGCCGCAAACGCGTGCTGCTCAGGTTTTCGGAGCTGATCCTCAAGCATGCCGAGGAACTTGCGCTGCTGGAAACGCTGGACATGGGCAAGCCGATCGCCGACAGCACGCGCATCGACATGCCGGCGGCCGCGCGTTGCATCGCCTGGTTCGCGGAAGCGATCGACAAGATTTACGACGAGGTAGCGCCCACGAGCCACGATGCGCTCGCACTCGTGACACGCGAACCGGTGGGCGTCGTGGGCGCGATCGTGCCATGGAATTTTCCGCTGCTCATGGCCGCGTGGAAGCTCGGGCCGGCACTCGCCGCGGGCAACTCGGTGGTCCTGAAACCCTCCGAGAAATCACCGTTGACTGCGATCCGCGTGGCAGAGCTTGCGAGCGAAGCGGGCATTCCCGATGGGGTTCTGAACGTGCTGCCAGGATTTGGCCAGACGGCGGGCAAGGCGCTCGCCCTGCACATGGATGTAGACTGCATCGCCTTTACCGGATCGACTGCAACCGGCAGGCTCATGTTGCAGTACGCGGGACAGTCGAATCTCAAACGCGCCTGGCTCGAGTGCGGCGGCAAGTCGCCGAACATCATCATGGCGGATTGCCCGGACCTGGACCGCGCGGCACGCGCCGCTGCTTTCGCCATTTTCTTCAACCAGGGTGAGATGTGCTCGGCGGGTTCGCGCCTGGTCGTCCAGGAATCTGTCCACGACCGGGTGCTCGAAGGAATCGCAGCGATTGCGCGCACCATGCAGCCGGGTGATCCGCTCGATCCCAAGACGACACTGGGCGCTGTTGTCGATGAGACCCAACTCAACACGGTGCTGCGGTACATCGACTCTGGAAAGAGTGAGGGTGCGCGGATCGCATTGGGCGGCAAGCGGGCGCGCGAAGGCAGCGGTGGTTTCTATGTCGAGCCCACGGTCTTCGATGCCGTGACGCCAAAGATGAAAATCGCGCGCGAGGAGATCTTCGGTCCGGTGCTCGCGACGTTGACTTTCCAGACCGTCGAAGAGGCGCTCGCGATTGCCAACGATGTGGTCTACGGACTGGTCGCCGCGATCTGGACTCGAGACATCACGGTCGCGCATCGCGTCGCGCGCGCCCTGCGAGCGGGCACGGTGTACGTGAACTGTTACGACGCCGACGACATCACGGTCCCGTTCGGCGGCTTCAAGCAATCGGGCAACGGCCGCGACAAGTCGCTGCACGCCTTCGATAAGTACGTCGAGCTCAAGACCACCTGGGTAGATCTGTCATGACTACAGTCATCGTTGCGGCCACGCAGATGGCCTGCTCGTGGGATCGCGACGCGAACGTCGCGAAAGCCGAGAAACTGGTACGCGAGGCGGCGCGCAAGGGCGCGAACGTGATCCTGTTGCAGGAATTGTTCGAGACGCCGTACTTCTGCAAGGATCACAATCCGAAGTACTTCGAGCTCGCCCGGCCGATCGAGGGTCATCCGACGGTCGCGAGATTTGCGAAACTCGCCAAGGACCTGCAAGTCGTGTTACCGCTCAGCGTGTTCGAGCGCGCCAATAACGCGTACTACAACACGCTTGTGATGGTGGACGCGGATGGGCGGGTGCTTGGCAGCTATCGCAAGGCGCACATCCCCGAGAGTCCTGGCTATCACGAGAAGTTCTATTTCTCTCCGGGCGACACCGGGTTCAAGGTTTGGCCGACGCGGTTTGGCACACTCGGCGTAGCCGTCTGTTGGGATCAGTGGTTCCCGGAGGGCGCCCGCGCCATGGCGCTGCTCGGCGCGGAACTGCTTTTCTATCCCACTGCGATCGGCTCCGAGCCGCAGGATGCAAGCATCGACTCGAAGGATCACTGGCAGCGCGCCATGCAGGGTCATGCCGCGGCCAACGTGATGCCGTTGATTGCGTCGAACCGCATTGGCGAAGAGCAGGGTGAGCGCTTCTCCATGACGTTTTACGGCTCCTCATTCATCACTGATCACACCGGCGCCATCTTGCGCGAGGCGGATCGGAACTCGGAACAGGTCGTCACCGCCAGTTTCGATCTCGATGCAATTCGCGAGTACCGGCGCGCCTGGGGATTGTTTCGCGACCGGCGTCCCGATCTCTATCACCCGTTGATCAGTCTTGACGGTGTGCCGGGCGAAACGCGCTGATCGTGGCGAATTTCTCCTTCTACGCCTCTGCACCGCGAGGCCTCGCCGACCTTCTTGCCGAAGAGGTGCGCCAGGGTGGCGCGCTCGAGGTTGCCGAGCGCGGCGCGGGCGTGGTGTTCCAGGGTGCACTCGAGGCCGGTTACCGGGCGTGCCTGTGGTCGCGCATCGCCAATCGCGTGCTGCTCGAAATCGCGCGCTTCGAAGCCGACTCTCCCGATGCCCTGTACGCCGGTGTGCGGCAGATCGATTGGTCGCAACACCTGGGTGTCGAGGACACGATCGCCTGCGAATTCACGTCCGTCGAT
>DASQOO010000156.1:0-2878 GCA_035644435.1 Steroidobacteraceae bacterium
TAGAAGGCCCCGGTGCTGAAGCCGATGTCGACCACGCCGGTCTGCACCGCCTTGCCGACCTCGAAGGTCGGGATCGCCTTCGGCCCGCCGATGAAGTTGATCTGCAGGACGCCCTTGCCGTCCTTGTTGACGTCGGCGATCCAGTCGACTGTGCGCTTCACGTAGAACTGGTTCTCGGGGAAGGCGCTGACCATGCGCAGAGTGACTTCCTGCGCGCAGGCGATGCCGGAAACGGCAACCAGCGCCGCGGCGAGTGCAAATCGAGCTGCGTGGCGGACCATCTTTGCTCTCCTCTCGGGGGTTTGCTGTGGATATTCTCGCGCGAGAGTAGGGGCGGCGGTTGCATTTGTCAAATTGATGGATAGCATGATATAGATTGATGCCATGAATGTCGCCGATCTCGATCTCAACCTGCTCCGGGCCTTCGACGCGGTGCTGCGCGAGGGCAGCGTCACCGCGGCGGCCGAGCGCCTCGGTCTCTCGCAGCCGGCGCTGTCGAACGCGCTCTCGCGCCTGCGCCGCCTGCTGGGCGATCCGCTCTTCATGCGCACCGCGGCGGGAATGCGTCCGACCACTTTCGCTCAGCAGCTCGCCGCGCCGATCCAGCAGGCGCTGGACCTCATCCGGGCCGGCCTGTCGCAGCACGACGGATTCGACCCGGGAACCTCAGACCGGATCTTCCGGCTCCAGCTCACCGACGTCGGCGAGATCGCGTTCCTGCCGCCTCTGCTCGAGCGCCTGCAGCGCGATGCGCCCGGCGTGCGGATCGACACCCAGCACCTGCCGCAGGACGAGGTGAGCGACGCCCTCGCCTCCGGCGAGGCCGACCTGGCTGTCGGATTTCTTCCCGAGCTGTCCCAGGGCGTGGTGCAGAAGCGCCTGTTCCGCGACCGCTACGTATGCCTGGTGCGCGCCGATCATCCTAGGATCGGATCGCGGCTGACGCTCGCCCAGTTTCTCGCCGCCACCCATGTGCTCGTGTCCTCGCGCGGGTCGGCGCACGAGATCGTCGAGCAGACCCTGCGCAACCAGGGGCTGGTGCGTCGCATCGCGCTGCGCGTGCCGCACTTCACGGTGGTGCCGATGATCCTCGCCCGCACCGACCACATGGTGATCGTTCCCGAGGGACTGGTCCGCGCGATCGCGCTCTTCGGTCGCTTCAAGTCCTTGAAGCCGCCCGTCGACATACCCGCGCTCGACGTCAAGGTGCACTGGCACGAGCGCTTCGACCGGGATCCCGGGATCAGCTGGTTGCGCGGAGTGCTGATCGACCTGTACGCCAAGTAAGCGCCGGGGTGCGATAATGCGCCCTGTTTTCTCTCCGGGATTCCCGACCATGACGGCTCCCAGGCGTCTCTCAGGCGTTCTCTCTCCCGTCGTCACGCCGTTCAAGAGCGATCTCTCTCCGGATCGCGCGCGCTACGTGCGCCACTGCAAGTGGCTGCTGGCGAACGGTTGCAGCGGCCTCGCCGTGTTCGGCACCAACAGCGAGGCGAACTCGCTCTCGGCGGAAGAGCGCATGGTGCTGCTCGAGGCCCTGATCCAGGAAGGCGTGCCGGCGGACAAGCTCATGCCGGGCACGGGCTGCTGCTCGCTCACCGACTCGGTGCGCCTCACCGCGCATGCGGTGGCGCTCGGCTGCTCGGGCGTGCTGATGCTGCCGCCGTTCTACTACAAGGGCGTGTCCGACGAGGGGCTGTACCGGAATTTCGCCGAGGTGATCGAGCGCGTGGGCGACGCGCGCCTGCAGCTCTACCTCTATCACATCCCGCCGGTGTCGCAGGTGCCGATAACGCTGGCCTTGATCGAGCGCTTGCTCAAGCAATTCCCGGCAAGCGTCGCCGGCGTCAAGGATTCCTCGGGCGACTGGTCGAACACCAAGGCGATGCTCGACGCGTTCGCGAAATCGGGGTTCGACGTGTTCGCCGGCAGTGAGGTGTTCCTGCTCGACAACATGCGGGGCGGGGGCAAGGGCTGCATCACCGCCACCGGCAACATCAACCCGGGCGCGATCGACAAGGTGTTCCGGAACTGGCGCGGCCCGGACGCCGACGTGCTGCAGAAGGACATCACCGCCACGCGCAATGTCATGCAGAAGTATCCGATGATGGCGGCGCTGAAAGCCGTGATCGCGCACTACGCGCGCGATGCGGAGTGGGCGACGATGCGCCCGCCGCTGGTCGAGCTCACGCCCGCGCAGAGCAAGGCGCTTATGGCCGAGCTGGAGGCGCGCGGCTTCGACATGCCGGGGCTCGCTGCCGCTAGCGCGACGGTGACTGCTTAGGAAGCGAGCTTTCCCTTGACCTCCGAGTCGGTTAGCTCGTGGCCGAGCCAGACGACAACCTTGGCAGCACCCGCTCCGGCAGCCAATTCACGAAATACCCGCTCTTCAACTTCGCTAAGACCGTCGTCGGTCATTTCCAGGGGTTGTATGACCACTCCCGGCGAAGCCGCGAAGAGACCTCCTCCAATCAGTTTTCCCATCGCTTCCTTGAGTGCGGCCTGAGCCACGCGAAATTGGCCGACTAGGAGGCGAGTCGTGGTAAATCCCGGCGTCGGCGTCACATCGGCTTCCGCGCCTGTACCGATGTTCCTCAGGCGAAATCGGTTCTTCGATATTCGGACATAAACGGTATTCGAAAATGCGCCCATATCACTCTCGGAAGGCCGTGTAACGTTTCCGTTCAGCGGCGCGCAGCACACTGCGCGTCTGCTGGAACGAAGGGTTAGGCATCAGAACAAAACAGGCCAATGTCCGGTCAATCCTCTGCCGCTGCGACGCCCGCGCTGCCGCCCATATCGAAGAATAGCGTCATGAAGCTCGGCACGGTCTCCTTGCGCCGCCAGTCGCGCTGCAGCTCGCAGAACAGTTGCGTGA
>DASQOO010000157.1:0-3284 GCA_035644435.1 Steroidobacteraceae bacterium
GATGAGGCGGATGCCGAGCGAGATCAACCACGCCGACAGCCTAGTCAGCCCGCCGCGTGCCTGGAGGCTGACCCAGGGCGAGCCGTTTGTCGCACTGGATCGCCAGAGGCACGCCATGCTCTTTGAAGAGCTGCTGCAGTACGAACTTGACCGTCCCGCGCGTCTTGTTGCCCACGAGCTTTGCTGCGAGCACATAGCGGCTATAGGCATCGCGGACCGTGAGTGGCTCGCATAGCTGTCCGTTGCCGGCCTTCCACCAGCCCTTGAAGTCGATCGTCCAAAGCTCGTTCGGTGCGCGCACCTCGACGTGCTCTCGCTCGTCCACGGTCCAGAGTCGCGCAAGCGGGCGGCGCCGCTTCACCTTGCCCAGCCGCTTGAGCACGCGCGCCACGGTGCTCCTCGACGGCGCTTCCCTCCCGAACCTCACCGTCAGAACCCGCGCGATCTTGTCCGGGCCCCAGCTCGGCCGCCGGTCGCGCAGCTCGACGATCGCGGCAACGATGTCCTCGGCCTGTGATAGCGGGCTCGAGCGCGGGCGCCGGCTCTGCTCGACCAGGCCGAGCGGGCCATGCTCGTGATAGCGGCGCAGCCACTTGTGGCCCGTCTGCCGCGAGATGCCGTATTCACGGCAGAGGGCCGCGATGTTTGCGCCGGGCGCGCGTGCTTGCTCGACGAATCTCAGCTTCAAGCTCATGACTCGCTGCTCTCTCCAGGGCACGCACTCCGAAGATCACTGTCAGCGATGTCCTGAAACTTTTGTGTCAGCGATGTCCTGGTACTGCACCCCGGAAGATTCGATCTCGCCTTCGCTCGCGCGGATCTCGCAGTCACTTTCGGCAGGATTGCGTTATTCTAAAAGACATGCTAACAGTACATACACATGCTGCCGGCAACGACCCATGGCTAAGACACCCACGACCGAACGCGAAACCGCTACCTTTCGTCTCCCGGCGACGCTTCTCAATCGAGCGCGACAAGAGGGTGCGCAGCGCGGATTGGCATATGTGCGCTCGATCGAGGAGGCGCTGGAAGTCTACTTCTTCTCGCGCCTACCGCCACCCATGGCAGAGGAACTCGAGCAGGATATCAAAGACCTGAAGGTCTCGCGCGAGAACTACTTCTACTCTCTTCTCGACGCACGATATCGGCAGCTGATTTCCAAGGCAGCCGTCGCGCCAGGGCGCACAGGAAGCGGAGCGAAAAAGAGGTCGGAGTGAGCAGCGGGCCCACCACCAGCGAGCAGTTGCATGAGCGACCCAGTCCACGAGCGTAGACTCACTCCCGAGCGCAGGATCGGGAGCAGGCGAAACAGCGAACCCGTCGTGCCGCCATCCGCGCCTCTGCCGGCACCAGGCGGTCAGCCCGGGGCGATGATCCTGTCCACGGACCGACTCTGGACGGTCCCTCAGGCGGCCGTGTTCCTGCTGCCGCCGCTCCGTCTCATGGGTCTACAAAGCGGCTGAGCGCGGCGAGCTGCCGCGTGCGAAGGGACTCGGTTGGGGCGTGAGATTCGTGCCGGCAGATCTCCATGCATTCGCCCGGGGCGAAGTGCCTGCGATCGCCGGTAGGCGGAAGGGAGAGCGCTGATCATGGCGAGCGTCTTCAAGCGCGGCGAGACCTGGTACGTGCGCTGGCGCGGCATTGACGGCTGGACCCAGCGAGCGACAGAGGCGAAAAGCCGCTCGCAGGCCAAGGCCTTAGCGGCCGAGTTGGAGCTCGAAGAGCACACCGCGCGCCGCGCCCGGCTGCGCCAAACCGCGGGGCTGGTTCCCGTTCAGGACGACCTGCCCGGCAGCTTTGGCGCGCTCTGTCGTTGGTGGCTCGACGAGCGCTGCCCGGAGCCAAGCAGGGACATCGAGGAGCGCCGCCTCCGCAAGCACGTGCTCGCGGCGCCCATCGCGGCGCTGCCCCTGGCGCGCGTGCGCAGCTCCGATCTGGAAAACCTCTTGGCGGACCTCGAGCGCAAGGGCGCCGCGGCCGGCAGCGTCAACAAGCTGCGCGCGATCCTGCACGCCGTCTTCAACCGAGCCCGGCGCGCGGGCCGTTGGGTCGGCGAAAATCCGGTCGCCGCCACGCAGCCGCGCAAGGTACCCCGGCGTGTCTACGTCACGCTGAGCCCCGAGCAACTCGCGCGCATGCTCGAACAGATCCCGGACGACTGGCGGCCGCTGTTTGCCTGCGGCCCTGCGCTCGGGCTGCGCAAGGGCGAGCTGTTCGCGCTCGCAAAGAGCGATGTCGATCTCGACCGTGGCACCATCACCATCGCGCGTTCGCACGATCGCGATACGACGAAGGGCGGCGCTGCGGCCGTCCTGCCGCTGCCCGCGCCGCTGCGGCCCTGGATCGAGTACCAGGTGAAGCACGCGCCAGGTCCCCTGCTCTTCCCCGCTCCTGACGGGTCGCAGCGGCCGCGCGAGGCCGACCCGCAGAAGATCCTCCGCAATGCGCTCTCGCGGGCTGGCATCGCGGAGGGCTGGGAGCACCGCTGCCGCTGGTGCGGGCACAAGGAGCGGCACCAAGACCGCGAGCAGCGTTATTGCCCGAGCTGCCTGAAGCGCACGGACGGCACCGGCAAGCCCGCAAAGCACGTTCGCGGCCGGCTGCTCTGGCCGAAGGCGCTGCCGCTCAAGATGCGCTTCCATGACCTGCGCCACACGTTCGCGACGGAGCTGCTGCGCCAGGGCGTGGACGTGCACCGTGTGCAGCGGCTCATGCGGCACAGCGACGTGCGCGTCACGACGAGAACGTACTCGCATCTGCTCGTAGAGGATCTACGCGCCGCGGTCGACGCGCACGCCCCGAAGCCGTCGGTTGCGCCGCCCGCTGAGCCAAAGCTTGCTGCATTCTTGCTGCACGAGGGCGGATCGGAAGCGAACGACCACGCCGAGGGCCCGGATAACCTGCGGAAGCTAGAGGCGGAATCTGGTGGGCGCTGCAGGATTCGAACCTGCGACCCCTGCCGTGTGAAGGCAGTGCTCTACCGCTGAGCTAAGCGCCCCGAAACGGGGCGGACCAATTCGCACGCCGGCGCGCGGCAGTCAAGACTTGTCTCCCGGAGTGTAGAGAGCATCCGAAATGTCCGCCCCATGAGCAGTTAGTGATGTCCGCCTTTACCGGGCGGCCTGTAGAGCGAGCGGGTGACTGCTCACGACAGACAGGTGGCCCTCGAGGCGAAGGCCATGACGAGGATGGAAGTGATCGGGATGATGACCAGGGGCGTGCTGACGGTGTTGCAAGCGGCCGACATTCTTGGGCTGTGTCCGCGGCAACTGCGGCGCCTGCGC
>DASQOO010000158.1:0-5444 GCA_035644435.1 Steroidobacteraceae bacterium
TGCGCAGTGCGATTTCGAGTCAAGAACTCAAAATCGCACGCGAACCCTCAGTCCGGGCGGCGCTCAGACGACGATCCATTAACTAGCCCGAAATAAATCAGGTCTGAGCGCTGATCGCCCGGACAGAGGGCATTTCACACATGCTCTCAAGGCACACCCAGCCAACGACCGAGCGTCCTGCCTATTTAGCAAGAGATAGTTGGGGGTTTTTCGCTTCGCGGCTAGCTCTTAGTCTTAATGAAGAAGTTAACTCCTCACAGACTCCTAGGCGCCAGCCGCATGACTCACTCCATCGATGTCAGCAGGAGCGGGTGGACATTGGGGTGCAATACCTGACGCCGGGCGCCGGCTTCTATGTTTGCGGGGATACAAGCTTCAGCTCTCTGCCTTCCCTCGTCGTGACCCCGGCGCACGGCGTTCACGGTATTCACCCCAATGGCCGCACGCAACGGCTCTTCGGCAGCTAGCGGGTGCGAGCGATCAGAATCGTCCCCAGCAGCGCCAGGGCAGCGGTCGGAATCCACGCGAGGATCACCGGGTCGAGGTCGAACACGATGCCGCCGGTCTCGAGCGTGCGCTGGACCAGGAAGAACGCCACGCCGATGAGCACGCCGATCACGATGCGTGTGCCGGCGCCCGAGGAGCGCAGCGGGCCGAGCGCGAAGGGCACTGCCAGCAGTGTGACCACGATGATCGAGCAGGTGCGCGCAATGCGCGACCAGAATGCAAAGGTGTAGGCCCGCGCCTCGAGGCCATTGGCCTCAAGGTGCTGGATCAATCGCAGCAGGCCCAGCGACGGCAGCTGGCGCGGCTCGCTGGCCGCAATCCCCAGAAAGCCCGGGTTCACGCCGATCTCGAGGTCGAAATGGGGCAGCGTCGCGGCTACGACGTGGTCGCCTTCGAAACGCGTCTCGCGATAATCGCCCAGCCGCCAGCGCCCGGACAGTTCGCCCAGCCTGGCGTCATTGGCGTGAGCGACGCTTTGCAACTGTTGCGGCCCGTCGAAGCGAAAGATGTCCACCCCGCCGAACAGGTTTTCTGCCGACTGTTCCTGGACACTGATGATCTTGTTGCCATCCTTCACCCACGCGCTGTCCGAGCCGGCGAAGCTGACATCCGAAAACTTGCTGAACGCTTTCTGCTGGCGGGCGAACTTCTGCAGCGGCGGCGCCACGACTTCACCGATCAGCACGGTCACGATTGCGATCATGAGACCCGCGGCCGCGACCGATGCGGCAATTCGCGCCACGGACACTCCCGCCGCGCGCACCACGACCAGTTCACTCCCGCGCGCCAGCACACCGAGTCCCAGCAACCCGCCGATCAGCACTGCGATCGGCATCAGCTCGAATGCCTGCTGCGGCAGATTCAGCAACGAGAACAGCAGCGCGTCCGCGGCTCCGTAGCTGCCGACGCCAATGTCATCCTGCTGCTCGATGAACACGAACAGCGCGCCCAGCGTCAGCAGTGCTCCGAGGACCATCGCGCTGAAGAGCAGGATGGTGCGGATCAGGTAGCGATCGAGAATCTTCATGCGGGACGCGGCTCCGCGCGCCGAAAGCGCAGCCATATGGCGCGCCGCGAAAGCACCGCGAGCGCCAGCACGATCATCAATGCATGCACCCACCACAAGCCGATGGCGCTAGGGACGACGCCCCTCGTCACCCAGATCTTGGCTGCCGACAACAGGTTCGAGTAGGCGAAATACAGCAGGATCGCAAGGCCGATGCGCGCGTACCGGCCCTGGCGCGGGCGCAGGCGCGACAGCGGCACGGCGAGCAGAGTCAGTACGAACGCCATGACGGGCATCGACAGTCGCCACTGCAACTCCGCCTGGTCCTCGACCCTGGACGAGCTGAGGAGCTCGGAGGTGGACTTCATTTCCAGTCTGCTGGTGAGCCGCGCTTGCGGCAGGCGCACCGGAATGCCATGTTCTTCGAAGTCGGTGATGCGAAATTCCGCGCTGCCGGGCACGCCCTCGTAGCGCCTGCCATTCTCCAGCACCAGCGTGTGCAACATCCCTCCGTCGCTGACCACGTGCCGGGCGCGGCTCGCGACTGCGATTTCGATGCGCTCCTCACTGCTGCGCTTGACAAAAACGTCGCGCAAGGTGCCGTCGCGATCCACTCCACCGGCGTAGAACACCGCGTTGCTGCCGAAGGTGTGAAAGCGTCCGGGCTCGAGATTGCCGAATTCGGCATCGCGTGAAGCCACGCTGCGCAACTCCTGGACTCGCGCCGCGGCCCCAGGCGCCAGATCCAGTGACAACCATGCCAGCAACACTGCCAGGAGACTGGTAAGCGCCAGTAGCGGGACGCTGAGCCGCGCCACGCTGATACCACAGGCGTGCACGGCCACCATCTCGCTCTCGTGGTACAGGCGTCCGAAGGCCAGCACGATGGCGAGCAGGAGCCCTACCGGGACCAGTACGGTGAGATTCTCGAGCGAGCTGAAGCCGATCAGCGCCAGCACCACCTGGCGCGGGAGGTGATGTTCTGCGGCGCGGCCGAGCACCTGCGTCATCTGGTTGGTCACCAGGATGATCAGCAGGACACCGGTAACCGCGAGCCAGGTGAGCGTGACTTCGCGCAGGATGTAGCGGTCGAGGATCTTCGGCACTCGGGGGTCACCGGCCGCTGTGGCCGCAAGCGCAAATTGAGTACACTAGCGCGCCATGCGTCGAGCAACCTGCCGCTCGCCACTACAGCGATAACGACTGCGACAGCAGAAGTCAGAAGGCCAGTGCGACATCGGCGGTTACGTTAAACCACCGGCGCGCGCGGCTCAATCGGCTTGAGACTCGAGCTGCCATGGACTGAAGGGTCGAATATGCAGTTCAACGCGGTAACTGGATCGGCCGCACCGAAGCGCAGCGAGTGCATGGTACTTGGCGTCTACGAGGCGCACGAGCTGACCGCCGGGGCGCGCGCCTTCGATCGACAACACGGTCGGCGTATCAGCGCGCTCTTGCGGCGCGGCGATTTTGCGGGACGACTCGGCGACACCCTGCTGCTCTCCAGTCTCGGCGACGGAGCGAACGCACGCGTGCTGCTCGTGGGGCTCGGGCCGCGCAAGAGTTACAACCGCAAGGCCTATCGACGCGTGCTGCAGGCGGCGCTCTCTGCGCTGACGCGTACCGGGGCTCAGAACGCAGTCTCGTGGCTCGCGCATGAACCCGTTACGGGGCTGGACGCATACTACGCGGGACGCTTTGCCTCGGAAGGGGCTGCCAACGTCCTGTATCGCATCCCGGACCTGAAGACCGGCGCCCGGCCTCCGGCTCCTCCGCTGCGCCGCTTCATTCTCGTGCTCGCGGACAAGGCTGGGGCACGGGAGGCACAACGCGGTCTCGCCGACGGCGCAGCCATCGCCGATGGCATGAAGCTCACGCGCGACCTGGCCAATCTGCCCGCCAACGTCTGCACTCCGCGCCATATCGGCCGCGCCGCGCGCGCGTTGGCCAAGAAGTACCGGGCGCTGCGGGTGAAGGTGTTGGAGCGCCGCGCCATCGAGCGGCTGCGCATGGGCTCGTTTCTGTCGGTCACTCACGGCAGCGATGAACCGCCCCAGTTGATCGTCGTCGAGTATCGCGGCGGACGTCGCGGCGCGGCCCCGATCGCGCTGGTCGGCAAGGGCATCACCTTCGACAGCGGCGGCATTTCGCTCAAGGATCCCGCCGGCATGGACGAGATGAAGTTCGACATGAGCGGTGCAGCGAGCGTCCTCGGGACCTTGGCGAGTGCGGCCGCGCTGCGACTGCCTCTGAACCTCGTCGGCGTGATTCCCGCGTGCGAGAACCTGCCGAACGGCCACGCCACCAAGCCGGGCGATGTCGTGCGCAGTATGTCGGGTCAGACGATAGAAGTGCTGAATACGGACGCCGAGGGGCGCCTGATCCTCGCTGATGCGCTGACGTATGTGCGTCGCTACAAGCCTGCGATGGTAGTGGACATCGCGACACTCACCGGCGCATGTGTCGTCGCGCTCGGCGCCCATTTTGCCGGACTCATGTCCGCGGACGTTGAGCTCACCGAGGAGCTCGCGAGTGCCGGCGAGCGCTCGGACGATCGCGCCTGGCGCCTGCCGCTGGTGGAGGAATATGGCGAGCAGCTGAAGAGCAATTTCGCCGACATGGCGAACACCGGCGGCCGCGAAGGCGGTGCCATCACCGCAGCCTGTTTCCTGTCGAAGTTCACGCAGGGCATGCGCTGGGCGCACCTCGACATTGCCGGGGTCGCGTGGCTGACCGGGGCCCAGAAAGGGAGCACCGGCCGACCGGTCCCACTGCTGGTCGATTTTCTCCTCATCCGCGCCCGCAAGGCTGCTTGACCGGGCCTTCCGATCGTTCAGGTGGCGCGCGTCGACTTCTATATTCTCGATGAGGCGGACGCCGGCGCCCGCCGCCGCCTCGCCTGCCGCCTCGCGGAGAAGGCCTTCGCCCAGTCCAGCCGCGTCCTGATGCTGACCGCCGACGACGAGGAGGCACGCCAGCTCGATGACCTGCTGTGGACGTTCCGGGATCGCAGCTTCGTGCCCCACGAGCTGGCCACACCCGGGCGCACCAGTGCGGCGCCGGTACTCATCGGCACGCCGGAATCGGCGTCCGGCGCGAGCGCTGATATCCTCATCAACGTTTCGGACCGGATGCCGGACGACATTGCGCGCTTTGCGCGCATCGTGGAAGCCGTGGACGGTGAGCCGGCGCGCCGTCAGGCCGGACGCGACCGCTATCGCGCCTATCGCGAGCGCGGGCTCGCGCCCGAGTCGCACAACGTCGGCGCCAGTCATGAAGTCTGACAAGCCACAACACGATGACGCCATCCCGACGCTCACGGAAGTCGTCGAGCTCGAGACGTCGATTGATCCGCAGCTCCTCGAAGCGATACACACCGAGATCTCCGCGCGTGTGACCCGGCTGGTCGAGGAATTGATGCGCGAGGCGAGCCGCGAGCTCGAAACCATTCTTCTCAAGCGCGTGAGCGACCAGTTGCGCACACGACTGCCGGAGCTAGTGGAAGACGCGGTACGCGAGCATCTCGGGCCCGGCTGACGCGTAGCCGCACTCCAAGATGGAAAAGGTCTACTCCCCTCGCGAGATCGAAACGCGACTGTACGAGCACTGGGAAGCAACCAACAGCTTCGCGCCCAGCGGCCGTGGCCCCGCCTACTGCATCGTCATACCGCCGCCGAACGTGACCGGCACGCTCCACATGGGGCACGCGTTCCAGCACACGCTGATGGACGCGCTGACGCGGCTGCACCGCATGGACGGAGACAACACGCTGTGGCAGCCCGGCACGGATCATGCGGGCATCGCGACCCAGATGGTGGTCGAGCGCCAGCTCGCTGCCGAGAGCTTGTCGCGACACGATCTCGGACGGGAGGCGTTCGTCGCCAGGGTCTGGAAGTGGAAAGAAGAGTCGGGCGGAACGATCTCCCGCCAG
>DASQOO010000159.1:0-17929 GCA_035644435.1 Steroidobacteraceae bacterium
CAACCTGCCCGAAGTCGAGCTGCGCCGGATCCTGATCGCCGGCACGGAGCGCAATACGGTCGAGACGCACCTGGGTCGAGACTTGTATGGCGAATTGCGTGCTCTTGCGATCGCGGGACAGAGGCGTCCTCGTCGGCGCGGCCCGCGCGTGTACCTCCTGCACGGCATCATGGGTTCGCAACTTGGCTCCCCACGCCGCGAAATTTTGTGGGTGGACCCGCGGGCACTCGCCGCAGGGCGACTCACGGACCTCGCCCTGCCGCGCGGGCGGCGCGTGCGCGCGTTCGGCGTACAGACCTTCATGTATCTCAGGCTCAAGCTGTCACTCGAGCTGGCCGGGTTCGATGTCCAGGTGCACGCGTACGACTGGCGACGGGACATTCTTGCGCTCGGGCGCGAGCTGATGGAGCGACTGCGCAGCGAGCGCCAAGCACCCGTGTCGGTTGTCGCGCACAGCATGGGCGGGCTGGTGGCACGGGCGGCAATGCAACGCGACCGTCGAGGCGCGATTGCGCGGCTCATCATGCTGGGCACTCCGAACTACGGGTCTTTCGCCGCAGTGCTGGCGCTGCGCGGCGCATATCCCCCGCTGCACAAGATCGCCCTCCTCGACCATGAGCACGACCCCGATGCACATGCGCAGCGGGTGTTTGCGACTTTCCCTGGTCTTTATCAGATGCTGCCCGAACCAGAGTGCCTGGATGGCCTGGACCTGCGCCGCGCGCGGAACTGGCCGCGGCTCGGGCCGAAGCTGTCGCAGGCACTACTGAAGAAGAGCGCGTCCTATCGCGAGCAGCTTGCTCCCGCCGATGATCGCTTCACGCTGATCGCGGGCGTCGGGCAGCCCACTGTCAGCGCCATGCAGCGCGCTCGCGGCGAGTTTCTGTTCGCGGTCACGCGCAATGGCGACGGCACCGTCCCGCTATCGCTGGCGCTGCTGCACGGAGCGCAGACCTACTACATCGCTGAAGGACATACCGAACTGCCCAGCAACGGCCGCGTGATCGCGGCCATCATCGATGTGCTTAGGAAGGGGAAGACCGATCGGCTTGCGCCGCGCTGGCGACAATCCCGCGCGGCACCGCGCCTGGTTCGCGAGAGCGATCTGCGCTCGGCAGAAACACTGGCGCACGATTGGGACGCCCTAGATGCGACGACGCAGCGCGAGCTCCTGGAAGGGATTGTGTTCCCCGGGCGTACCGCTGCCGACGGCTGACATCGTTACGCTGCCCCTCAGCGCGCCCAGGAAACGCTTGTGCCAGGCCGACACATCATTGCGGCGCAAGACCTCCATCATGCCAGCGTGCCGATCGCGTCGCTCCGAAAGCGGCATGGCAAGCGCCGTTTGCATCGCGTGCGCGAGCCCCCTGGCATCGTAAGGGTTGACCTGGATGGCGCCGCCAAGCTCGCGCGCCGCGCCCGCCAGTGTTGACAGGATCAAGACCCCGGGATCCGCCGGATCCTGCGCCGCGACGAATTCCTTGGCGACCAGGTTCATCCCGTCGCGCGCCGGCGTGACAAGTCCCACTTGCGCCGCCCGCAGGAAGCCCATGAGAGCACTATGGGGAACGTTTCGGTTGAGATAACGGATCGGCGTCCAGTCAGCATCGGCAAAACGTCCATTGATGCGGCCCGAGGTCTGCTCGAGGGTCTGGCGGATCTCCGCGTAGGCACGCACGTCCGTGCGACTGAGCGGCGCAATTTGCATGAAGGTGATCTTGCCGAGATTTTCCGGATACGACTCGAGAAAAGTCTGGTAGGCGGCAAAGCGCTCGATCAACCCCTTGCTGTAGTCCAGGCGGTCCACGCCCACCATGAGCCTGCGGCCCAGCAGGCTCGCGCTCAACCGTTTGACGGCATCACTCTGGGCCGCGGCACTCGCCGCCGCCTCGACCGCGGCGACATCGATGCCGATCGGAAACACACCGGTCCTGATGCTGCGGGTCCCGATCGTGACGCGCCCATCGGCTCCGATCGCATCTCGTCCCCAGACATACTCGATGCCGGCAAGAAAACTGCGCAGGTCGTTGTCGGTCTGAAAGCCGACAACATCGTAGGCCGCGAGCTCGCGTAACAGCTCCGCGTAGGCGGGCAAGACCCGCAGCATTTCCACGTGTGGAAAGGGAATGTGCAGGAAAAACCCGACCGGCTGCGTGACGCCCAGCTCTCGCAGTCGTTCGGCTATCGGAATGAGGTGATAGTCGTGGACCCAGATCAGGTCATCAGGCTGCAGCAGTGGCACCAGGCGTTCGGCAAAGACACGGTTGACTGCGCGATACGCCTCGTGCTGACGCTCGTTGTAACGGAAGCTGCGCATGAGGTAGTGGAACAGAGGCCACAGCGTCGAGTTCGCGTAGCCGTTGTAGTAGCCCTCGAAGTCGCGGCGCCGCAGACTGATCGTGGCGTAGGTGATGTCATCGCGAATCAGGATCTCGGGCTCGCCCGATTCCTCGTCAGTGAGCTCGCCACCCCAGCCGAACCAGACGCCGCCGCCCGCCTGCCGCAGCGCCGCCAGCACGCCGACTGCGAGCCCGCCCGGCGCCGTACCGCGGCGAGGTATTGCGACCCGGTTGGAAACGCAGACGACGCGCGTCATAACGCGTCCTCCCAGGTGCGGCTGAGGCGCATCGCCGAATTGACGATGCCCACCAGGCTGTAGGTCTGCGGATAGTTGCCCCATAGCTCGCCGGTGCGCGGATCGAGGTCTTCGGACAACAGGCCCTGCGGCGTGCGGCGCGCGAGCATGTGCTCGAAGAGATCGCGCGCTTCCTCGCGCCGTCCGCTCACCGCGAGCGCATTGATGTACCAGAAACTGCAAAAGTTGAACGCGCTCTCCGGCAAACCGAAATCGTCCTCGCTGTGGTAGCGCATCACGTAGGAGTCGCGCCGCAGGGCCTTCTCGATCGCGCTGATCGTCGACAGGAACCGCGGATCGCTCGCCGACAGAAAACCGAGCTCGTGCAGCAGCAACAGACTCGCGTCGAGCGCGGGGTGCCCGAAGCTTTCCGTGAAACTCTGCTGCCGTGTATCCCAGCCAAGCTGCAGGATGCGAGCGTGCATTTCATTGGCGCGCTCACGCCAGTAGACGGCCCGGTCGTTGAGCCCGAGCGAAGTACTGATGCGCGCCAGGCGATCACCGGCGGCCCAGCACATCGCGCTCGAGAACGTATGGATTCGTGTGCGGCCGCGGTATTCCCACAGCCCTGAGTCGGGCTTGTCGTACAGCAGTATCGCCTGCTCGCCGAGACGCTCGAGACATTCGAACAGCGGGCGCCCGCCTGGAACCTCGAGCCGCTGATCGAAGAAGGCCTGGGTGGCGGCGAGAATCACCGCGCCATAGACGTCGTGCTGCACCTGCTGATACGCGAGGTTGCCGACACGCACCGGACCCATCGCGCGATAGCCCGGAAGTGTCTCAATGACGCGTTCGTCGAGCTGCGCTTCTCCGGAGATTCCGTAGAGCGGCTGCAAGACCCCACCCTGCGCCGATTCGATGATGTTCACGATGTAGTGCAGGTACGCTTCCATCGTCCGCGTCGCGCCCAGCCGATTGAGCGCCTGCACAGTGAAGTAGCTGTCCCGCAGCCAGCAGAACCGGTAATCCCAGTTCCGTCCGCTGCTGGCCGATTCCGGGATCGAAGTGGTTACCGCTGCGATCACCGCACCCGTATCCTCGAAGGTGCAGAGCTTCAAGGTGATGGCGGCGCGAATCACCGCTTCCTGCCACTCGAACGGAACCGCCAGCGTGCGCACCCAATCGAGCCAGTAGCGCTGCGTGGCATCGAGCATCGTGAGCGCGAACGTGCCGGGAGCCTCCGCCAGGGTTTCATCCGGTCCCAGCACCAGTGCAATCCGGTTGGCCAGGACGAACGGGCGTTCCTCGAGCATGCTCGTGATCGGTGCGTCGGTCGTGACTCGCAGTGTGAGCTCGTCGCCTTCGAAGCGCACATGGTTGCTGCCGACGGTGACGGGCGGACGCGAGGCACCGTAGTCCTGGCGTGGTCGCAAGCGCAGCCGGATCACCGGCCGTCCGGCAATCGGCTCGATGATGCGGACGATCATCATCGGCCGGTACATGCGATTGAAGCGGCGGTGGCGCGGGCAGAAGTCACTAATGCGCAGCGCTCCGCCCACCGCGTCGTGCAGCAGCGTCTCCACGACCGCGGTGTTGCGCTGATAGCGTTGCTCGCTGGAAGCGAGATGGAGCAGCTCGACATCGAAGTAGCCATCGTCGATGTCGCCGCCGAGCAAGGAGCAGAACATTGGGTCGCCATCGTGGCGTGGCAGGCAGGCCCAGACCATGCGTCCGCCCGCATCGATCAGCGCGGAGATCTGGCAGTTGCCGATCACTGCGAGATTCAGCGTCTGCCGGCTCATGGCCGCGTAACCTGCTCCGCCGCACGCGCCAGGGCTTCGAGCCAGGCATGCACGGCATGCACATCAGCCAGCGAATACGTCGCGCCGCGCGCCGGAGTCGCGCCGACCTGGATCGACAATCCACCGTGCCGATTTACGTACTCGAAACCCGCCTCGTCCGTGAGGTCATCGCCGATGAACACCGGCGTGCGGCCCCGGAATGGTTGCTCTTCCAGGAACGCGGCGATGGCTCGCGACTTGGAGGTGGTCGCAGGCTTGATCTCGATCACCATCTTTCCTTCCAGGAGTACGTGGTCCGTTCCTGCAAGCTGGCGCGCTTCCTCTGCCGCTTGCCGCGCAATCCTTTGCAGTTCCGGGGCCATGCGGTAGTGCAGGGCCAGCGTTGCGCCCTTGTCCTCCAACATCAATTGCGGATGCTGTCGCATGACCCGCGTGAGAGCGTCGCGTGCGGCCGCAGGAATGGCAGGCGAGCCGATGTCATGATGCTGTGACCCATCGCTGCTGCGGCGTTCCAGGCCATGCTGACCCGCCATGGGGAGCTTGAGTGGCGCCATCAGCTGATCGAGCTGGGCCAGTGAGCGCCCACTGACGAGCGCCAAGGCGCCGTGTGCCAGTCCATACAGGCGCTCGAGCAACTCCTTCAGCCCGACCGGCACGATCACCGCCGCCGGCGTCGAAGCGATTTCAAGCAGCGTTCCATCGATGTCGAGGAACAATGCCCATCCGGCTGCGCCATCGGGCAGCGGTGGTGTCGTACCCGGTTGCACGGCCCGCGGGCGCTTTCAGCGCTTGATGGCGTCGAACTCGGCGCGGCTCAGGAAGCCGTCCTGGTCCTTGTCGGCGGCGGCGAATTTCGCCGCGATCTGCTTGTCCGCTCTCGCTTCGGTCACGCTGATCATCCCGTCCTTGTCCTTGTCGAGGGCGGCAAATGACGCCGTTGCGTCCTGAGCGCCGGCAGGTGCCGAGCTGACGAACAAGGCAAGCATCAAGAACGCCTTGAACTCTCTGTCCATGTTTGTCTCCGTGGCCGGCGATGGGTTCCCGATCCCAGGCTCAACTCGAGATCGCGGCCGTGAAAAATCGGCACCACTTCGTACCCATTCTTACAACGAACCTGCCGCAAGTCCCATAAACGCTTCCGGGCGATGTTGCATCGAATTGAATGCAACCCGGGCTCGAGTGCGCCCGCCATCAGCGATGGTTAACGCAGCCTCAGCAGGTCTGAATGCGTAGCGCGCTGTCCGGAGCATAACGTGTTAGCACGGCGCATGCCCGCAGGGAGAAAAGGACCATGAGTTACGCGCAACCAGCGCTCGGACCCCGGTCGGTTATCGGCATCGCGCTCGTGGCCCTGGTTCACGGGGTGATGCTCTACGTGCTGTGCAACGGACTGGAACACTCTCCGCTGACCTTCGTTTCGGGCCCGGTGTTTGCGGAGCTCATCGACGAACCGCAACTCGAGCCGCGTGAGCCGCCACCGCCGCCACCCGTTCTGCAGCCAGTGCACGTGGACACGGTGCTCGAGCCGGAGATTGCGATCGACCTGCCAGCAGATTCCGGACAGGGCATTACGCTCTCCACGGCGCCGCCGACGCCCGCGCCTGCCGCGCGTTCGACAGCGACCGACATCATCCCGCCACGGATCGATCAGAAGCGCTCCGAAATGATGCCAATGTATCCGCCCACTTCGAGGCGGCTCGGCGAAGAGGGGCGTGTGCTATTGCTGGTGCACGTGCTTGCGAACGGCACCGCCGCAGAAATCAAGCTCGAACGCAGCAGCGGATACGAGCGTCTCGACCAGGCGGCAATCGCGCACGTGCAGCGCTCATGGCACTTCGTGGCGGCACGGTCAGGAGGCAGCGCGGTCGACTACTGGGGTGAGTTCGCGCTGACATTCCGGCTCACTCACTGAGCCGGGCGCTCAACGCACGAGCGTCTGGAACTCGTCACGGTCGAGAAAACCGTCGCGATTGCTATCCGCCTGCGCGAACTGTTGTGCTACGGCCCAGTCCACCTTCGCCTCACCAACGGAGATGCGGGCGTCCTTGTTGATGTCGAGATAGCCGAAGCTCGTCACCGGCTTCACTCCGCTGCCGGCGGACGTGTCGGCGAGCGTCACGCTGGCGACAGTCATCAGCACGACCATCGTGAGCATCCTGTTCATCATCCGCTTCCTTGGCCGATTGGCTTCCTTCCCCTCGATGACGAAACACTAGCAAACCAGCGACGTGCTCTGAAGGCGTCTACACGTCGCCGCCGCGCGACAAGCAGGTGGTCGCGGCGTGCGTGTCACCCTTGCGCATCGAAACATGGCAAAATCTTCAACAGCGCATCGCAGGGAGTACCCATGGAAACGAAGTCGCGCAATTTGCTGATTCGGCTGCTCTTGGGCGCCACATTCTTGTTTCCGGCGCTGGCTGGCGCAGTGGATTTCGAGGTCGCGCCCTTCATCGGCTATCGCTTCGGGGGCAATTTCGAGGACGCGACGTCAAGCCGCAGCGTCGACGCGAAGGAATCCATCGACTTCGGCCTCGCCTTCGACATCGAGTATGCGCCCGACCGCATGGTTGAGGTGTTCTACAGCCACCAGCCGACCGAGCTGAAGGATACGAGCCCCACGGTGGATCTGGATATCGAGTACATCCAGGTCGGAGGAGTCGCTGAGTACACGCAGGACGATTACACGCCTTATCTCGTGGGCACGATCGGAGTGGCGCGCTTCAGTCCCAGCGGCGATCTCGATGAGGAGACGCGATTTGCGGCTACGTTGGGAGGCGGGGTGAAGTGGTACTTGAACAAGAATGTCGCCCTGAAATTCGAGGGACGTGCATACGTCAGCATCTTCGATTCGGACGCTGACGTCTTTTGCGTGAGCAACGGCGGCGCGGTCTGTCGGTTTCGCGTCAGCGGCAGCGTCGTGTGGCAGCTGGAGGCGATGATGGGAGTCGCGATCAGGTTTTAGGCTGCTCCGTTGCGTCAGACGGCTGGCCGGCCGCGTGATCTGACTTCTGCGCCCCCGCCTTGTCGGACTTCATGTCCGACTGTTCTGGCGTAACCACCGCTGGATTGCGCTCCGGCTTGACCTTGGACTTCGCAATCAGCTCCTTGGCTTCTGCCGGATCGATCCGCTGCACGGAATCTACCGGGATCCGGTTCGAGAATCCGCGCCCGAACTCCCGCAGCACGATCGAATCGGGACCTCTATCGCAGATCATTCCGTCGTTGTCGCGATCCAGGAACCCGAGCGTGAATTCCGACTTCAGTGCGAACTCGGGCCGGAACAGCTTCACGAGATACGGCTTGTTATGGGTGGGCGCGTACACGATGAGCGTCTGATCGTCGAGCACCGTCCAGCCATCGATGGTGCGTGAAAAGATGCAGTCGCCATGGCGCGGCTTGGACTCCGCCGTACTGGAATTCGCCTGGCTTTCGGCCGTGCCGGCGAATGTGCTCGTGGACAGTAGCGCTGACAGAACGATGACAGGTCGCAGGTTCATTTGGGATTCCTCCACCGCGTTGGAGGGATCCCGGGACTTTCGGTTCCCACTTCACCACTCGTCTGTGACGGACGGCGCCATTCAGTGCCGGTTCACCATGTATAGCGCACACGGTAGCGGACGATCGTCTCACCGTCATTGGCAACCTTGACGGGGAAATGAATCGTGCGCGCGTCTTCCTTTTCATACGACTGGCTGCTGGTCTTGATCTGCCAGTTGCTCCAGCGATAGAGATTCTCTTTCACAATCACCTCGACCGGTTCGGTCTTGTGATTGCGCAGCTTGATCTCGATCTCTTCCTCCAGCCATTTCTGGGAAGTGTTGACGCTGAAGTCCACCTGCCTGCGCTCACCCACGACATCGAAGGCTGATCCCAGCTTGACCAGTACCTTCTCGTCCTTCGGCGTGTGATCGATGATGTCCTCGCCGATGAATTCAAGCGTTCCATCCGCCTTGTCGGCTTGCGAGACGCGGATGCGACCTGCGGGCAACGGGATGCCGAGCCCGGCCTTCTGCTCGTTCTTGAATTCCAGGTACACGTCGACCTTGCGATTGGATTGATTGCCGAAATTGCGATCCACGACCGGATCGGCATACCAGTAACCGATTGGTCCCTGCCCGTAGTACACGAGCGTCTTGTGCGCGGGCACACGGTGTGCGACCTCGAACAGTTCGATCTGCTTGGTCGAGTTGTCAGGCAGCGTGGCGCGCCGGCCGAGCGTGTAGAGGTGAAACTCGAAGAACGCTTTCTCGTTAAAGCCCGCGCTTTCGTCCGCCACCGCGCTCATCATTTCGCGGGCCCGCTTCGCCATCGGCAGCGCCTGCGGTTCGGCGCGATGCACGTCGCCAGCGATCAACTTGAGCCGCGCGTCGGTATAGCCCGCGCCCGACTGATTCAGGATGCTCACCCATGCCCCCACGTCCAGCAGCCCTGAGTTGGCATCGCTGCCTTCGCTGAAGGTGAGGTTGTAATCCGCCCACCAGGTGATGCCGCCGGTCTGGTAGGCAACGCGGGCGCGATGCTCGCCGGCCCGCTTCGCCGTGATGTCCCATTCGAGTGTCGGCCGTGTGATCAGCCCGCCCGGCAGTTCGGGAAAGCGGATGTTGCTGTAGTTGCCAACGGCGTAGATCTGCCCATCGTTCCCTCGCAACACCAGCCCGTTGGCGGCACTCAGCAGTGTTCCAGACAATGTATCGAGATGGTCGCCGACCACGCGCTCCAGGGTCAGTGGCTTGTCGATGTACTTCAACAACAGCTTCTGGGTGCTGACGAGATCGAACTGGAAGTTCTGCTCGAGGACACGCGTGTTGTCCGGATCGGTGAGCGAGCTGAACTGCACGGTGGTCGGATCGATGAGAGCAGCAACGTCGACGAATCGCACCTGGCTGCGGCCCGCGCTCAACGTGACTGGCCGCTCGTGACGAACCACGGCGTAACCAGGAACCCCGATTCCGCTCGGGCCCGCCATCCCCTGGATGGGTCGGTACAACTCAGGTGGGATCGCACCCGGCTGCGCAGAACTGTAGATCGTGATCGCGGTGTCCTCGCGTTCCGCCGCGTCGCCGGTTCCGGCGCAACCGAGCAGGGTAGCCGCGATCGAAGCGGCGAGCAGCGAGGATCGACATAACGCGGATTGAGTAGGGCTCAACATCTACGGGCTCCTGTGTGCCGGAATGTCCTGCAGTGTAAACGCGCGCGCCTGCAACTCGGGTTAGCCGGCCACGTTCTCGCTGCCCGGCCACTGGAATCGCACGCGGAAGTGTGAGCAAATGCCGCCGCCTCGAGGAGAAACGCATGAACCCCGAGTTCATCGAGAAGAACCAGATCGTCGAGCGCTATCTGACCGGGAAGCTCCCGTTCCAGGGTCGCCAGGAATTCGAGCGCTACTGTCGGGAAAATCCTGATGCGCTCGAGCAGCTGCATCTTGCCGAGCATTTGCACGCCGGCATGCGACTGTTGGAAGCAAGCGGGCAGGCTCCGGGTTGGCAGGAGCCGAAGCCGGTTTGGTGGCAACGACGGGAGTCTTTCTACGCCGCGCTTGCGCTAAGCGCCTGCCTCCTCGTCGTGATATGGGTACTGGGCGCCTACTTTGTCGATCGCGGCCGTCAGATCGTCGCTCTGCAGGAGAAGCTGGAGGCAGGGCCCCTGCACGCCCCCGGGAGGATCCGCGCCATCACCGTCCAGCCCGATCGCGCCGGGCCGACGGGACGAGCAGCGCTGACGCTGCAGCTCAAGGAGTTTCCGGAGCTCATAGAGCTGCACATCGACGTTTCCTACACCCGCATCAATGTGTTTCGCCTCACCATCGATAAGAAGAATCAGGCGCGCGCGGGCACGATTTACCATGCAGTCAAGGACTCCAACGGCGAACTGCGCTTCGCCTTCAACACCTCGGCGCTGACGGCCGGCGACTATGCAGTTGCCATCGAAGGGATTGGAGCGCGGGGCAACCGGATCGGCGTGGGCTGGTTGACCATGCGCGTGGTCGAGTGAGTCGCGTGGCTAGTTGTCACGCAGCGTTGTGATGGGCGGATGGTTGACGACAGAGCGCGTCGCCAGGGTTCCGCTGATGCCAACCAGCAGGATGCCGAGCACGATACCCAGCACCCATACCCAGAGATCGAACGAATACTGCAGATTGAACAGACGCGTCGCCAGGAAATAGCCTGCGACCGTCGCACCCAGCGCGGCCAATAATCCCGCCAGCAAGCCGAGCGCGGTGAATTCCGCAGCAACCCCCATCAGCACCGTGCTCCGACTCGCCCCCAGCGTGCGCAGCATCGCACTCTCGTAGCGTCGCTCATCGCGCGTCGCCTGGATCGCGGCGAGCAGCACGCTGATGCCAGCGATGAGCGTAAACAGAAAAACGTATTGCACGGCCAGCGATGCCTTGTCGCCCACGTCCCGGATCTGCTTCAGCAGCGCGTCGATATCGAATATCGACACGCTGGGAAACCGGCGCACCAGGTCCACCAGCGAGCGCCGCTGCTCCGGGGTGAGATACACGCTCGTCATGTATGTCCCGGCGGCGCCGGTGAGCACTCCAGGCGGCAGTACCAGGAAGAAGTTCGGCTGGAAGCTGTCCCACTGCACCTTGCGCACGCTCGACACCGTCGTTTGCAGCGTCTCGCCTGCGACGTCGAACGTAAGCCGGTCGCCGAGCTTGAGGCCGAGCTCTTCCTGGTATTCGGTCGCAATCGAGATCAGCGGCTTGCCGGCGTCGCGCTTGGTCCACCAGCGACCCGCGACGATCCTGTTGTCGTTCTGCGGCTCGTCCGCCCAGGTGAGGTTCTGCTCCCGTTCGGCAAAGCCCTGAGCACGATCGCTGGTGAACTTGAGATCGCTGGTTGCCTTGCCATTGATCTGCGTGAGCCGCGCGCGAATCATCGGGAACATCCGCGGCCGTGCCGCACCTTGCGTGGCGAAGAAATCCTGCACAGCGGCGCGATCGTCCGGGCGGATGTTGATGAGAAAATGATTGGGCGCGTTCGGCGGGAGGCTCGCGCGCCAGTCCGCGAGCAGGTCATTGCGCACCACGGCGAGCAGCAGCAACACCATCAGGCCGAGACCGAAGGCGACTACCTGCACGATGCTCTCGCGTCCGCGGCGTGCAATATTGGCCAGCCCGTAACGCCAGGCAACGCCGACTGCGCCGCGCAGTCTTGTGAGGCCGCGGACCAGAAGCCAGCCTGCGATCAGCAGGAGCGCGAGCGTAGCGGCGGTGCCGAGGGCCACCCACAGCACGAGTTCAAGATCCTGGATCAGCCACAACAGCATCGCGAGCAGCGCCGCAATCGCCAGTCCTGACGTGAGCCCGTAAGTCAAGGGCGGGGGTTCGACGTCGTGTCGCAGGACGCGGAGCGGGGGCACTACTCGAAGCTGCAGTAGCGGCGGCAGTGCAAACCCCGTGAGTACGGCGACCGCCGTGACAAGACCGAGATAGGCGGAATGCACTGCCGGCGCTGGCAGTTCGCCAACGATCAGATCCTGCAGAATCCAGGCGAGCCCCTGCTGCGCGAGAAACCCGATGAGCGTGCCAATCACCGTACATACGACGGCGAGCGCCACCAGCTCCAGCACGCTGATCGTGAGTATGAAACGCTGGCTCGCGCCGAGGCATTTCATCAGCGCGACATTGTCGAGATGACGGCGCGCGTAGCGCCGCGCTGCCATCGCGACGGCGACCGCTGCCAGCAGCACGCTGACCAACCCGGCGAGATTCAGAAATCGCCCGGCCCGATCCATCGAGGAACGGATCTGCGGACTCGCCTCCGCGATGTCGAGCAAACGCTCACCTGGTTTGCGGGCGGCTTCGAGATAGGCCTTGTACGTCGTGACCTGGGAGCGATTGCCCGCGAACAGGACCGCGTACGTGACTCGGCTTCCTGGCTGCACGAGCTGGGTCGCTGGGATGTCGGCGATGTTCATCAGGACGTTCGGTGCGAGCTCGGCGAACGTGGAGCCCTGGTCGGGCCGATAATCGAGTACATGACTGACGCGCAAGCTGGCCGCCCCAATGCTGAGCTGGCCGCCTACCGAAGCGTTGAGAGTCGCCAGCAGCCGCGAGTCGGCCCATATTTCCCCACGGCCAGGTATCGCACGAGTCGTGTACGCACGCTCGAAGGGCAGATCTGCAATCCGCACCGCACCCCGAAGCGGGTAGGCGGCATCGACGGCACGCAGTGAAGTGAGCTGGCTTTTCTCGCCAAAGAAAACGACGCTGACCAGTGACAGGACATTGGCGGTACGCAAGCCTTGCCGGTGCGCCTCGGAGGCATACTGCTCGGAGATAGGCCGGCTTGACTGCAATCGCAGATCTGCGGCCAACACCTCGGCCGCCTGAGTGGCGACGGCCACGCTCACGCGGTTGGTGAAGAAACCTACGGCCGTGAGCGCCGCTACGGCCACGATCACTGCCAGCAGCAGCACGTTGAGCTCGCCGGATTTCCAGTCGCGCGCGAGCGTTCGAACGGCGAAACGGAGTGCACCCATGGATCAGACGATGCGGCCAGCGTCCAGCTGAATGATGCGCTGACAGCGCGCCGCAAGCGATTTGTCGTGTGTGACAAGTACCAGGGTCGTGCCCGATCCGGCATTGAGGTCGAACAGCAGGTCGATCACGCGTTCGCCCGTTGCAGTGTCCAGGTTTCCAGTCGGCTCGTCGGCAAACAACACCGCGGGCCGGGTAACAAACGCTCGCGCGATCGCGACGCGCTGCTGTTCCCCGCCGGAGAGCTGATTCGGGTAGTGGCCCTTGCGTGCGCTGAGGCCCACCTTTTCCAACACCTCGAGCGCCGCGCTACGTGCATCTTTGCGACCAGCAAGTTCGAGGGGCAGCATCACATTTTCAAGGGCGGTGAGTGACGGCAGGAGGTGGAAGGACTGGAACACGAAACCCACGTGCTTGGCGCGCAGTGCCGCGCGTCCGTCCTCATCGAGCTGTGTGAGCTCAGCGCCGTTGAGCCAGATCCGGCCGCCGCTCGGTTCATCGAGGCCGGCAAGCAGGGCAAGCAGCGTGGACTTCCCCGCTCCCGAGGCGCCGACAACCGCTACCGATTCGCCCGCCACGATGTGCAAGTTGATCTGGCTCAGAATGGTCAGTGGACCTTCCGGGCTGCTAACCTGCTTGTCGATGTTTTCGGCTCTAAGTACGGACTGTGTGCTCATGCTTCGACGCTTATATTTCGCCCTGCTGTTCTTCGCGCTGATCCTTCCGGCAGCCTACGCTGCGCCGACCCCTAGCATTCTCGTGTTCGGGGACAGCATCAGCGCCGCGTATGGCATGCGTGTCGAAGAAGGCTGGGTATCGCTGCTGCAGAAGAAACTGAGCGCACAAGGGTACGGATACCATGTCGTGAATGCCAGTGTAAGCGGCGAGACGACCGACGGCGGTCGTGCCCGTCTCGCGCGGGCTCTCGAGGTGCATCATCCGGCGATCGTGATCCTCGAGCTCGGCGGGAACGACGGTCTGCGCGGACTGCCACTCGACGAAGCCAAATCGAATCTCGAGGCGATGATTGGCATGAGTGCCAAAGGCGGCGCCGGTGTCCTTCTGCTCGGTATGCGTATTCCGCCGAACTATGGCGCTGCCTACACTGAAAAGTTTCACGCCATCTATGGCGAGCTGGCGCGAAAGTACCGCCTGCCCTTTGTGCCGTTTCTGCTCGACAAGGTGGCACTCAACCCCGACATGATCCAGGCGGATGGATTGCATCCCAACGCCCAAGCGCAACCGCGGCTCCTGGACGCCATTTGGCCGACACTGCAATCGCTGCTGACGCGCTCATAGCGTTGGCGCGTGCCCGATACGGTGCTATAAGCCAGCGAGCGGGTCGCCCCACCTGGCAGTTGGCGCAGAAACACTCCTGCTGGAGCGCATCGTGGAAAAGATCTGGTTGAAAAGCTATCCGCCCGGCGTCCCCGCCGAGATAGATTTGCGCGGAACGAAGTCTCTCAAGGAGATCTTCGAGCGCAGCTTCGAGACGTACCGTGACCAGCCCGCGTACATCAATATGGGCACGGCGTTGAGCTACGGCGATATCGACCGCCTCAGCGCGCAGCTCGGCGCATGGCTGCAACAGAAGGCGGGGCTCAAGAAAGGCGACCGGGTCGCCCTGATGATGCCAAACCTGCTGCAGTATCCGATCGCGATCGTCGCTGCGCTGCGTGTCGGACTCACGATCGTCAATACCAATCCGCTGTATACCGCGCGCGAGCTCGAGCACCAGCTCACGGACTCCGGTGCAATCGCGATCGTGGTCCTCGAAAACTTCGTGCATGTCCTGCAGGGCGTGATCGCACAAACGGACGTGAAGCACGTGATCGTCACCGGGGTTGGAGACCTGCTTGGCGCGCCGAAGTCACTGCTCGTGAATTTCGTGGTCCGCCACGTGCGCAAGCAGGTGCCGAAGTTTGCGATTCCCGGGGTGGTGCGATTCAACGACGTGTTGAGCGGTGCGCGCAATCTCAAACTGACACCCGTCGAGGTGGGTCACGAAGACATCGCGTTCCTGCAGTACACCGGCGGCACGACGGGAATCTCGAAGGGCGCCGTCCTGACGCACCGGAACATGGTTGCGAACGTCATGCAGGCGCATGCGTGGCTGGCGACTGGCACGCCGAAGGAGAAGAACGTCGTGATCACGGCTTTGCCGCTGTACCACATCTTTTCGCTGACAGCGAACTGCCTGGTGTTCATGCAATCGGGCGCCAAGAACGTGCTGATCACCAACCCACGGGACTTTCGGGCGTTCGTGGCCGAACTCAAGAAGTATCCGTTCACCTACATCAGCGGCGTGAATACGCTGTTCAATGCCCTCCTGAATACGCCGGGATTCGATTCGGTCGATTTCAGTTCTCTGCGTGTAACGCTCGGCGGTGGCATGGCGGTTCAGAAGGCCGTCGCCGAACGATGGAAGAAAGTGACGGGCCACGTATTGACCCAAGCCTGGGGTCTCACGGAGACATCGCCGGCCGCATGCATCAATCCATTCGACATCCAGGAGTTCAACGGCTCCATCGGACTGCCGATCTCCTCCACCGAGGTTTCGATTCGGGACGACGAGGGACACGAGCTCGGACTGAATGAGGTTGGCGAGATCTGTGTGCGCGGACCGCAGGTGATGCGCGGCTACTGGAATCGAGCCGACGAGACCGCCAAGGTGATGATCCCCGGCGGTTGGCTGCGAACCGGGGATGTCGGCCGCATGGACGAACGCGGATTCGTGTACATCGAGGATCGCAAGAAGGACATGATTCTCGTCTCGGGCTTCAACGTTTACCCGAACGAAGTGGAAAGCGTCGTCGTGACACACCCGGGCGTCCTGGAAGCAGCTGCCGTCGCACAACCCGACGCGCGCGCCGGCGAAGTCGTAGCGCTGTTCGTGGTCAAACGGGATGCAACTCTCACCGCAGAAGCGCTCATCGAGCATTGCCGCGCGTCGCTCACGGGATACAAAGTGCCACGCCACATCTACTTTCGAACCGAGCTGCCAAAGACCAACGTCGGGAAAATCATGCGTCGCACTCTCCGGGATGAACTCAACCGAACGTAATAGTTGTGGAAGCGCGCCTATGTTGCGATGAGCCAATCCGGCCGGCTCTCTTTGTGGATAAATAGGGTGACGCCGAGTTTGGGCCCGCGATTTCTCCTCTTACCCGTAAAACCGCGTGGCGGGTGCGTGAGTTGATCATCGATGCTTTGCAGTAGGGCCGTCCCTTGTTGTTGGATACGACGCAGCAACAGAGCGGCCATACGTTTGTCGATTCTCCGGCTCACGGTTGAAGAGACGAACAATCGTTCTGCCCGCGATTCAATGTTGTTGCAGATGGTGTTCAGTAGTGCGCTTACCGTGGTTCCTAAGTCATCAATGTCGCGCGTTTCTATTTTTGGAATTGCCACAGCTCGCACGACCGCTCGGACGGTGCCATTCGCGAGAAGGCGAACGGCAGAGCTCGCGACCAACTCGTCTAGCATGGCGCGGGCTGGGATATCACCGCTGTATCGCCTAACGAGGTCCTGAAAGGAGCCACGACGGCCCCTCAGCGGTAGTGGGCGCGGTTTACCCTTCCTAGTTAGGAAATCCGGGTCGTCAAACCAACCTCTGAGTACGCGATCTGCCCTATGTACGTGCCTCTTGCGTAGCCTTGCGCTCCGGACTCTTTTCAGCACGCGCCCGACTTCCGATCTCGTAAGTCCTGTGACAATCGCTATTCGAGAGCGACTGATGCGATGGGCTCGATGCACCATTTTTCGTGCCGCCGTCGTTACGAAAACCTCTCGAGTGAGTTCGTTGAAGTCTGCGGCAGTAACGCCAAGTCGAAGGAGGACCGTCACAAGGGGCGGCAAGAGCCTTTCGCATGCCGCCAATGCATTGTTTCGCGACGCAGTCAAGAGAGTGGAGTCAACGTAGCGATTCGTTGATGACGTACATTCCGACGCCCAGACGGACCTTTGCGCGGGATCTCCGCGAAGTCGTGGGCTGGTGTCGAGAGAGCCACTCGTCAATCCTCTCGAGGAATAGCTGACCCTGATCACGAACAAAGCGATTGAATTCAGGTGCCAAGCGTGCGTCCGAATTGCGCTTGTGCGCTACGCGTTGAAACAGTCCAAATCCGTGGCGAGGATTCTTCAAGAAATTGAACTCATGCGCTCTCAAGAAATCGATCGTCATCGTAGTAAACAGGTCAAGATCGACGGCATCACGACCTCGCACCGGATAGAACCGCGCGAGCAGGCGAACTTGCCCGGCCCGGCTAAATTGCACGAGGCCTCGCTCGTGGAGCGATCTGAGAGTCTCCTTGGGTGATGCTTTCGAGGAAATCACGCGAACGAGGCTCGCAAAGCTAGGCCGTCTTCCTTGCAGCCTTAGAGCCATTGGCTGGCCAGCCTCAAGATAATTCGGATCGTTGTTCCATCTAGCAATCACGTGTTCTAGATGCCGGTGGGCAGGAAGAGCCACGAGCTGCCTGGCTCCTGGCTGGATCGGCAGCCGACGAATGACCTGTTTGCAAATGGCCGCCAATTCGTCTTCCGATAAACCTGCGGCGGTAAGAACATGAAGCAGCGGCTCAAGGATTTTTCGCGCGCAGCGACGAGCTCCCCGCGAGGCTAGTCGGGCTGAGCGTACAGCAGACGTCTGTTGGGACTCAGATTTCCTATGGTCCATCAACCGTCCCCCTCGGTACGATCTCGACTTCAGTGCATTACGAAGTTGGGTACAAGGGGGTTAGCGCACACCTCCACGGCAGGACGGTACTCACAACCTGCGCGCAACGTTGAGGCAAATGACGTGCGAAACCGCAAGAATGCAGGATCCACCTTGCACGATGACCCAGATGTTGTTGTAGCCGGAGGCGGAGATGAAGAGAGCTAAGGTGCCCTTCCCGATACCGGGGAGGCCCGATTGCTAGGAAACTGAACGGAGGGTATTCGAGATCAGAAAGTTTACTGACTCGAGTTCGATCTAGCCTGCGTCGCTGCCGCCAATGGCCTTGAGGTCTGAGCCACCGATCGCGTTGAGGTCAGAGCCACCGATCGCGTTGAGGTCAGAGC
>DASQOO010000160.1:0-59567 GCA_035644435.1 Steroidobacteraceae bacterium
GAGCAGTGATGACATCAGCAGTACGAGTGCGATTCCAATCGACGCGGCTCCATCGAGCCGTGGCTCGTTCAACGCCTGCGCGGACGCGATTCCCACTGCCGCGATCAGCAAGCCGAGAAGTGCCGCCGTATCCTCGAACAGGACCAGGAATGTGGTGGGGTCTTTGCTGTTTCGAAACGCGTCGAAGTAGGTTTGCGAGCCCTTGGTGGCCCGGAATGCCTTGAGCCCCAGCCACCACGACACGCCCTCAAATACGAACGATGCGCCCAGGACCACGTAGTTCACGAGCGGCTTGCGCACCGGTTCGGGGTACAGAATGTGATTGACCCCCTCATAGCAGGCCACGGCGGCACCGAACACGAGCACCAGGAGCGCTACGATGAAGCTCCAGAAGTAGAGCTCGCGACCATGACCGAATGGATGACTGGTATCGGCGGGTCGAGCGGCGCGCTCTATTCCATATAGCAGCAACAGCTCGTTGGTGGTGTCGACGAGCGAATGGACTCCTTCACTGAGCATCGCTGAGCTGCCGGTAACTGCCGCCGCCGCGAACTTGGTGGCAGCAATCGCCAGATTGCTCGCGAGCGCGGCGTAAACCGATACTTTCGCAGTGGACTGTGACGACATATGGCTTCAGCGGGCGCCGACCAATGGCCAATCATATCCACAAGCAGCTACTGGATGTCCGCAGCGGCTGCGAACACCTCGAGATACTTGCTGCGATACTCGGCCAGCCGCCTGCGGCGGTACTGCATGATGAAGCGCGGATGGTCGAGCGGCAGGAGCTTGCCGAAGAAGCGATACTCCTCGTTGAGCGCGCTCAGGAACCGATAGTTGTCGCCGGTGCCGAGAACAATCGCGGCGTCACGGCAGGCGCCGAACGCCAGTTGCTCCCGCATGGTGCGCAAGATGAACGGCCGCAGCCGCCTCAGCAGTCGGGGATCGTCGTAGTAGTTGAAGTTGAGACCGTTGCGGACGAAACCGAGCGGCGAAACCGCGGTCAGGAAGAATCGGCCGTAGAAGTCGCGCGCGCCGCCACAGTGTCCGATGAAGTCGTAGATGAACTCGGATGACATCTCGCGACGCTTCTCCAGGTGGTTCTGGATCCCGCAGTCGAGCTCGAGTGCGACCGGGTCAGTGAACATCACGCCGGTACGACCAGCGCCGAACCTGCCGGGGTTGATGCCGAACACCAGAATCCGCGGCGCAGTGTCGCCATAGAACTTGAGGAAGAACTTCTCGACATAACTGCGCACTCGACGGTCGCGGTGTGGGTTCATGATCTCGACGCCCTCGGGCAGAACGCGCGGCGCGCGCAGGCGCGCGTAGAAATGCAGAACCTTCGCAGCGAACGTTGCGTCTCTCATTCGGCCGCAGAGTAAGGTATTTTCCTCACCCATGAAGATCGCAACCTACAACGTCAACGGCATCGGCAGTCGCCTCCCGCGCCTGATCGAGTGGCTGGAGAGGGAAGCTCCGGACGTCGCCTGTCTGCAGGAGCTCAAAGCGCCCAGCGAGCGCTTCCCGTCGCTGGCGCTGCGCGCAGCCGGCTACGAAGCGGTGTGGCATGGTCAGACGTCCTTCAATGGAGTCGCGATCCTGGCGCGGGGCGGCGCGCCGGTCGAAATCGGGCGCGGGCTGCCCGGTGATCCGAACGACACGCATAGCCGTTTCCTGGAGGCGCGCGTTGGCGGTGTCCGCATCGCCTGTCTCTACCTTCCGAATGGCAACCCGCAGCCGGGCCCGAAGTTCGACTACAAGCTCTCCTGGTTCGAGCGCCTGATCCAGCATGCGCAGCCGCTTGCCGCGGCCGACGAGCCCGTGGTGCTCGCCGGCGACTACAATGTGCTGCCGACCGACTTCGACGTCTACAACCCCGGCTCGTTCAAGAAGGACGCACTGCTGCAGCCTGCCAGCCGCGCCGCCTACGAGCGACTGCTCGCGCAAGGCTGGACGGACGCGATCCGCACGCTGCATCCGCAGGAGCGCATCTACAGCTTTTGGGATTTCTTCCGTGACCACTGGGCGCGTGATGCGGGCCTGCGGATCGACCATCTGCTGCTCAATGGCAAGCTCCGCCCGCTCCTGCGCGCCGCGGGCGTCGACAAGTGGGTACGCGGACAGCAGGGCGCGAGCGACCACGCTCCGGTGTGGATTGAAATCGAGCCGCCGGCATAGCGGCGGCTCCTGGCTCTTCTTCATCTCCTCCAGCATGGCGGGCCATCCTTCGCGCACACTTTGAAATCGCGGCGGCCAGCCGGCCAGCCGTTCAAGTTCACCGGGAAGATCGACAAGGTGACGTTCGATCTGAAGTAGACAGGAACTAGAGTTCGGCGCGGATACCAAGATTGAAAGTACGCCCGGCGAGAGGCGCCCATGCGTCGGTGATGGGATTGCCTCCCGGTCCTGGGCTCGGCCGCACCAGCGGATCGAAGTGGGTCTGGCGCACGTTCGTGAGATTGATCGCGTTGAAGAACACGGCGATCCCGCCGAAGCGGATTTCGGCCAGCGCATTCAACTCGAAGTAGGCGCGGCTCTCACTCCTGAAGGGATCGTCGGCGAGCGCCTGTTTTCCCGTGTAGCCGAGTTCCAGCCCAACGCGGCCGCGCTTTTCGCTCTCGAGAATGCCGGCGAGCTCGGCGGATTGTCGAGGTAGCAGCGAAACATCGCGGCGTACGCCGGGAGTGACGCTCTCGGTGACATCGAGATAGCTCCACGAGGCGAGCAGATGCAGCGGGCCGGAGATGTAGCCGATCAGCGCTTCGGCGCCCGCAGCACGCTGCGGACCCGGCGCATTGATGAGCTCGAACTGATCCGGACCCACAGGCTCGGCTGCGAGTTGATCGCGAATCTTCGATGCGAATACGCTGGCATTCACGTCCCAGCCGCCGTCGGTCCACTTGATATCGAGTGAAGCACTGAGGGCGCGCTCGGCCTGCAGGTTACGCAGCGGCAAGAGCGTGCCGAGACTCGTCGCCTCGACTTCATCGACGAATGGAGTCGGCGCCGCAAAGCCGCTGCCGATCGAGGCGCGCAGGGTCCAGTCGCTGCCCGGCTGACGAAACAGTGCGGACACCCGTGGGCTGAAAAAAGTACCGTACACGTTGTGCACGTCGAGCCGGGCGCTGGCCGCGAGCCGCAGCCACGGCGCCGGCGCAACTTCATCCTGCGCAAACACGGCCGGCACGTTGTAGGTGTAGCTCACGCCCGGAACTGCCGCAACGGCGAGCTGTTCGTGCTCGAAGGCGAGACCGAGCACCCAAGAATTGCGTTCGCTGTTGGAAGTGCACACGGTCTCGCCGAACGCGGTCGTCTGGGTGGAGGGAATCTCCTGCGTTCCGAAAGTGCGATCGAAGCGTGTCGATGTCATCGAAAGCCTTGCACTCAGCTTCAGGCCATCGGCGAGCAGCCAATGAGCCACGCCGCCGCCATCGATCCGACGGGTATCCAGCGATTCGGCAAACGGAGAGCCATCGGGCAACACTCGACCCGGAAGCGTGCCGCCCTCGCGGTCCTCGTCGACGATCCCTGCGGTGATGAACACGGAGCGGTCTTCGCCTTCGTTCCACCAGAGGCGTGGCCGCAGCTCAAATCGCCGGTAGCCCGCGAGGTCAGTCCAACCGTCGCGGTCGACGTCCTCGCGCGATTGATAGTGTGCGCCCGCCGTCACTGTGCCGGACCAGGGCGAGCCCGCGCCGAGGCCGAAGAAGCCGACCAGATCACTTCCACCGCGCGAGGTCGCATTGGCCAGGACTGCCGACTCCGTATCCGGGGTGCTCGATACCAGATTGAGCACACCCGCGAGCGCCGAGCCTCCATAGAGCGCGGAGGCAGCGCCCTTGATCACTTCCACTCGCGCGAGATCGAGTGGCGGTGTCTGCAACAGGCCGAAGGCGTCTGGCTCGGTGCCGAGGAGCGGCAAACCGTCGGTGAGTACGAGGGTGTCCCGTGCCGGCATGCCGCGCAGCTGCAGTTTCGCCCCGGCGAGTCCGGGCGCCACCGATTGCACGCGCACACCCGGCAACTCGGTCAGGAGCGAAGAGAGATTACCGGGCTGAACCGTCAGGTTCTCCTCGATCTCCTCCGCCGGCAGCGCTTCGACTCGCAAAGGTTGATCGCCGATGAGCGTTGCGGTGCGCGTCGCGGTGACGACCATGGTCTCCATTCCCACGACCTCGTCCGGATCGCGCTGCACCTCTGCGGTCAAGCCGATGTGCGGCGACGCCAAGGCCGCCGCGGCGGCCAGTATCAGAATTGCTTGGCGACCGTGTCCCATTGTTCGCGGCTCCGACTGCGCTTCGTCATGCTGGGCGTCGGCTTGATCGATTCGATCTCTTGTATGAGTGCGTCGGCTGCGAGGGGATGGCCGAGGAAGCGTTCGAGCAGCAGTGACGTGTCGAACTCGCCGCCGAACTTCAGCAGTTTCTCCGATAGCCACGGATACCACTCAGCGTTGCCGGCGTCGAACGGCCCGATAGCCTCACGCGTGCGCTTGCGGATGTCTGCCGTGATGATTGCGCCGATCGCGTAGTTGATCATGTAGCCGGGATGCGAACCGAGCTGCGCGCGCACCGCCCACCACGAGAGCTCCGGGTGCGGCACGATGCCGAGGTAGCGGCTCGTGATCTCGGTCCACAACGCGTTTGGATCCGTCGTCGGCGCGCGCAACATTCGAATCTCGAACAGGCCCCACGCGACATCCAGCATCACGAGTGAGTAGAGTTCGCGCAGGCCGTCGGATCGAGGCACGGAGCGCCCAAGATATTCTTGCTGCCACGTGGGTTCGAACACCGACCACGAAGGCACGTCGGCGAAGGCTTCGATGAACAAAGTGTCGGCCCAGAAGTAGGCCGGTCGCGCGCGCACCGCGATGTAATGCACCGCATGCCCGGTCTCGTGGGTGAGCTCGTTCAACGTGTAGAGGCCACCGTGCTCGTAGTTGGCCGAGATCCGCGACACGGCGGGTCGCCACTGACCGTTGAGCAGGCGACCGATCCGTACGGTATCCGAATAAGCAATCGGCGCCTTGCGCGGTCGCGGCTTGATGTCGAAGAGCACAGCGAGCTTCTTCGGGTCAGCGCCGAGATCCGCGAAGAACTGCTCGTTCAGGGCAGCGGCGGTGTCCAGCGGCATCGATTTGTTCAGCGTGCGACTCGCGTTGGCGTGATGATGCCGGTAGTCCCAAGGCTCTATCGGTGCGGTCCCCTCGGTTGCAGTCCGCCAGGCATCCAGAAGGTCGACCAGCCAGGACTCGAGCGTGGGAATGTCAGTTGCCAAAGCCTGAGCCGCCTCGGTGAGCGGCGACGGCTTGCTTTGAAAAGCAATCGCCGCCATCGCGATCATCCGGCGATAGGGGCTGCCGGCTTCGTCTTTGCCGTTGACTGCTTCCCAGAGCGGAGCCATCGCGAAGAACAACGCTTTGCGTCTCGCCGGGTCTTCGATCTCCTGCAGCCGCTGCAGCGCGCCGCTGCGTGTGATGCGCTCGCCTTCAAAAGCCAGGCGATTTCCGACCTGGTCGAAACACGAGTAGATCGTCGCTTGCAGGACATCGACATCGGTCTGCGGCCTGGTCGCGTCCGCGCACTTGTAAGCCGGAGCCATCGAGGCTCCCGGATCGGAGAGCTCGTCGAAGGTTGCAGTCATGTGCTGCACGACGCGCGTGTCCGATGGCGTCAGTTTCGTGGCGCTCAAATGCTTGAGGGATATCGTCAATTGCGAGACGGCGTCATCACGGCGCTTTTGCCACGTCGCCCGGTCGCTGCCATCGACTCTGGCCAGGAGGCCGGAATCGATGGTTTCGACCGCGCCGTGCGCGTCGAGGAAATTCGCGAAGACTTCCTCGGCATCGAACACCGCCCGATCGTCGGCGGAGGCGGCCGAGGCGAGCAAGGTCAGTAGAAGGGCCGGGAACAGCGCTCTTGGCATTTGGGGATTGTAGGTGCGTGCCAAGCGGGGAGTTTGCGGTGCTGATGGCTTGTCAGTCATTTTGCGCTCATGTACGATTCGATAATCCTCGAAATATAGAAGTGGCCAGAATGCACCTGAAAGAAGCTGTCGATGCCCTGGCGGCGCTCGCTCACGAGCATCGCCTGAGCGTTTATCGCATGTTGGTGGAAGCGGGTCCGGATGGACTGAACGCAGGCTCAATCGCTCAGCGCCTCAAGTTGCCCCCGTCTTCGCTTACCTTTCACCTGCAACATCTTCACCGCGCGGAGCTCATCACTCAGCAGCGAAATAGCCGACAGCTTATCTACGCGGCGGACTTTGCCGTCATGAATGATCTGGTGGGCTACCTGACCGAGAACTGCTGCCGGGGGAGCTCGGCGGCAAGCGTTTCCGAGTGCGAACCGCCTCGCGTCGCAAAAAGAATGGTACGCAAACCCTCGAGGGCCGCCTGAAGGGCCGCAACCAGAATGAGCGCCGAACCCATTTGTTCGCGACCGTCGAAGGCAGCTGCCGTTGCACTCCTGGATGCTGCGGACCTTCCCGCATCCGACCTGACGGATGCGCACATGGAGCATTTCTTTTACTGCGGACCCGCCGCGGCTCCCACCGGACTGGTCGGGCTGGAGTTCTGCGGCTCGAATGCGTTGCTGCGCTCCTTGGTCGTAGCTCCGTCCCATCGCTGCGCAGGCCTCGGTGCTGCACTCGTCGAGCATGCGGAGGCTCACGCCCGCGCCCGCGGCGCACACGCGATCTTCCTGCTCACCACCACGGCCGAGACGTTCTTCAAGCGCCATGGCTACGCCACTGCCGCGCGCGATCGCGCGCCGGCTGAAATCCGCGCAACGCCCGAGTTCGCTGACATATGTCTGAGCAGCTCCGCGCTTCTCACCAAACGACTTTAGATCTTTCCAACAATACCTGAGGTGCATTCGATGAAGCGTCTGCATGTCCACGTGAGCGTCAACGACATTGACGCCTCGATTCGGTTCTACAACACGCTCTTCGCAGCTGAGCCAGCTGTGATCAAGGCCGACTACGCAAAATGGATGCTCGAGGATCCACGCGTCAATTTTGCGATCAGCAAGCGTGGCGGCGCGGCTGGGATTCGGCACCTTGGAATTCAGGTCGAGGATGGCGCCGAGCTCGCGCAGGTGTACGCGCGCCTGAAGCGCGCCGAAGCGCCGATGCTGGAGGAGGGTGCAACCACGTGTTGCTACGCGAAGGGCGAGAAGAGCTGGATCGAAGACCCGCAGGGCGTGCAATGGGAGACTTTTCTCACTAATGATGTGAGCGATACGTACGGAAACGAGCCTGCGCCTGATGCCGAAAAGGCTTGTTGCGCGCCGACATGCTGCCCGCCTTCCAAAGCCGCCTAGGTGACATATGAGCGGGCGTCCGTTCAACGTGCTCTTTCTGTGTACGGGAAATTCTGCGCGCAGCATTCTCGCTGAGCAGCTCATCAATCATTGGGGTCGCGGCAACTTCCGGGGCTTCAGCGCCGGCAGCCATCCGAAGGGCAAGGTGCATCCGATTGCGCTGGAGCTTCTCAAGCATATGAAGCTGCCGACGGCGGGTTTGGGTAGCAAAAGCTGGGAAGAGTTCGCCGCTCCCGGCGCGCCGAAGCTCGATTTCGTTTTCACGGTTTGCGACAACGCCGCGGGTGAAATCTGCCCGGTGTGGCGCGGACAGCCGATGACTGCTCACTGGGGCGTTGAAGACCCGGCGGCCGTGGAAGGCTCGGAGACGGAGAGGTGGTTGGCGTTCCGGAAGACGTTCAAGGAACTCGAGAGCCGCATCAAGATCTTCACCAGCCTTCCAATCCGCTCGCTCGATCGCATCAAGCTGCAGGAACGGCTGGATGCAATCGGTGAATCGCGCGCCGAAGAGTCCGCATGAGCCTTGCGAGGCGCGTCCTGGCCGAGACGCTGGGCTCGCTGCTGCTCGCCGCAACGGTGATTGGCTCGGGGATCATGGCCGAGCGGATGGCTGCAGGAAACGCGGCGCTCGCGCTTCTCGCGAACACGGGCGCCACGGTGGCCGCCCTGGCGGTGTTGATTACGCTACTCGCACCCATCAGCGGTGCACACTTCAATCCTGCCGTGACGCTGGTGTTGGCTCTGCGCCGGCAGTTGGGCCTCAAGGAGGCAGGTCTATATGTCCTCGCGCAAGTGCTTGGCTGCTGCCTTGGTGCAGTGCTTGCCCATGCAATGTTCGAGCTGCCGCTGCTGCAGGTATCGACTCATGTCAGGACAGGCCCAGGACAGTGGCTGGCGGAGTTCGTTGCGACCGCGGGTCTCGTGCTCGTCATTCTCGGGGTTCGCAGATCCCGAGATGCGGCGTGGACGGTGGCGGCGTGGATTGGTGCGGCGTACTGGTTTACCGCATCGACTTCGTTTGCCAATCCCGCGATCAGTCTGGCTCGTTCCCTCACCGATACATTCACCGGCATTCAGCCTCGTGACGTGCCGTCGTTTGTGCTGGCGGAGGTACTCGGTGCTCTAGCGGCACTGCTGACTGCACGATTCCTGTTTCCGACGGACGCTATTCACGGAATTGGCCGCGCACCGGTCGCCACGGAAGAGCGATCTGCGACGGTCCAGCTCTCGGCCGAGATGAAACGTCAGTAGGTAAGGCTTGTCAGGACGCCTTTTTCTCCCCCACGCTCATCGCGCGAGGTTACCGCGCACTGGCTTATGTACTGCTCGCGGTCTACGTCCTGCCGCTACTGACCTACGGGGTGTGGCGGCTGACTATTTCGGCGCCTTGGGTCGTGCACCGCGACTCGTGACGACCACGGTCACGCCGACAACGATGATCGCGACCGCGATCCATTCGCGGCTCGTCGTCGTCTCGCCGCCCAGCCACATTCCGAGCAGCATCCCGATCACGGGGTTGACGAAGCAATAGCTCGAGGCGAGCGTCGTGCTGGTGCTGGACAACAGGATCATATACGCGGAGAACGCGAGCAGCGATCCGAAGACCACGAGGTAGATCCATGCGGCGGACGCCAGCGGTTGCGGCGGCCAGTGAAACGACTCGCGGGCCAGCAGCGACAAACCCAGCAGGAAAATACCGCCACAGAGCATCTGGCTGGCAAATCCGGCCGATGACGGCGCGAGTCGAAACACGTTCTGGCTGAGCACACTGCCGGTCGACCAGCCGATGGTGGCAATCGTCATGGCGATCAGGCCCGCCGGCGAAGACGCAAAGCCGGCGCCGCGAATGAGCACGAAGACGCCGATCATGCCGATGCAGATGCCGAGCACCTCGAGGCGCGACGGCCGGATGCCGAACGGCAGGCTCGCGATGGTGATCACGGCTGGAGTGATGGCAATGAACGCCACCACCAGGCCGGAGGCCACCGTTTGCTCAGCGTAGGCGGCTCCGCCCATGCTGCCGCCCAGCATCAATGCTCCCACGATCAGCGCGTTTCGCCACTGCGCGAGCGTCGGCATTTTCTGGCCGCGCCAGCGTGCCCACACGAGCAACACAGTTCCGGCGACCAGAAAGCGCGTGCCCATCTGGAAGAACGGCGGGAAGCTCACCAGCGCGAACTTGATGGCGAGGTATGTCGATCCCCAGATGAACCACGTTGCGGCAAGGCACGCCAGGATCAGGGGTGAGAGTGCGCCCGAGTGCGCGGTATCCTCTTGCCTCATGGGCTCGGCCGCAGAATCCAGATGGCCGCCGACTCCCGACCCGAGGCGCGGACAGCCACGCACAGCAGATCCAGGTCAGGAACGAAGAGGCCGGTTCTCGAACCGTCGGAGGTCGGCAGCCGTCCGATCCGCGTGTACTTGTCAGCATCGAGCGAATCGACGAATCCCTCTCCGCAGATGACATAGACGCGCTGGCGTCGCGAATCGACGAACACGTCATCGGAGTCGGCGCAGACGTCGCTCCCACTCACACCTTGTCCGGTACGCAAGTCGAATCCTTCGAGACGCGCGGGATGCCTGAAGATGGAGACCAGGCGATCTCGCGCCGGGTCGAGTGCGAGCGGGAAGTTGGAGCGTAAATTCCCTATCGGCCAGCTTGCGACCTGCTGCTGAGTTTGGCGATCGACTACCCCGATCTCTCGCGCGCCGGGAACGTTCACGAAGATGCGCGCGTCCGCAGGGTTCAACTGGAAGCTCTCGGGGTGACCGCGCAGGGAGATATCCGCCAACCGCTTACGCGTTGTGGCATCAATCACGGCGAGCGCGCCACTACCGTACCCCACGTACACGCGCCGCGCCGCCTCGTCGATGCGCACGTTGTCAGCGTCCTCACCCAGGACCATCTGGCCGAGCGCAGCGAAATCCTCACCGCGAAACACACGGACTGAACCATCTCCTGCGTTCGCGACGTAGATCGTGTCAGTGCCAGGCTCGTAGCCGATGCCTTGCGGCTCATCGAAGCCGCTTACCGTGCGGATGAGCCGGCGCGCGCCCAGATCCAGGATTGCGACGCTGTCGTTGCCGAGTTCCGCGACATAGAGGCGTTGTCGCTTGCCATCGAAGGCGAGGTGATCGATGCGCCCCTTGACGGGGCCCAGCGAAATCCTCGCCTCCAGGCTCAGGGGCGCGCCTTCGGCCTGCGAGGCACTCGATGCGACCAAGCCGCCGATCGCGATCAGTAAGCCGAAGACGCCTTTCACGCAGGGGGATCTGACTGGGATTGCTGAGTCCTCATCATCGAGCTGGCGACGTACCACTGATTGCCGACGAACATGGCGTGTTCCAACGTGTGTAGGACTAAGGGGCCCGTTAGTCAATCCGCCCCGATTTTTGCGAATTGTAGCGCTCGTCATGGATCCGTCACACACCTGTCCGACCATACGGCGCCATCCCTATGCTCATTCGCGCAGGCAAGCTCATCGCCGCTGCGGGCGTGGCGACGCTCGTAGCCGCTCCGATCACCAGCCGCGCCGAGATCCACGGCCAGGTCGCCGCAATCGATGCGCGTGAGCAGGTCGCGACCTACAGCGAGATCGCCTATCGCAACTATCGCGATGCCTACGAAGCGGCACTCAAGCTGCAGAGGGCGGTAGACGATCTCATCCTCGATCCCGCTGACGACAGCGATGAGTCGCTCGCCCAGCTGCGCCAGGCGTGGATCGATACGCGCCCGAGTTACGGACAGACCGAGGCGTTCCGTTTCTATGAGGGACCGATCGACTTCGGCAAGCAGGCCGACGGAACCATCGGGCCGGAGCCCCTGCTCAATTCCTGGCCGCTCAACGAAGCCTACATCGATGCGGTTCAGGGCAATCCACGCGGCGGCATCATCAATGATCCGAGCGTCGAGATCAGCCGCGCCACGCTCGTCGACCGCAATGCCCGCGACGATGAGGCGGATGTGACCACCGGCTATCACGCGATCGAGTTCCTGCTCTGGGGCCAGGACCTCAACGCGAATGGGCCCGGAAATCGCAGCGCACGCGACTTCGTCGGTGAGGGCGTCCCGGCACGCCGGCGCGCGTACCTGAAAGTCGTCACCGACCTGCTGGTCGAGAATCTGAAGTCGGTCGTAGATGCCTGGACGCCGGGGCAAGCCAACTATCGCGCGCAGTTTGCCGCAATGGATGCGAAGCAGAGCGTGAGCAAGATCCTCACCGGCCTTGCGACCCTGAGCGGCTTCGAGCTCGCCTATGAGCGTCTCGCTACGCCGCTCGACAGCGGCTCGCAGGAGGACGAACACTCCTGTTTCAGTGACACGACCCACGTCGACGTGCTCGCCAACGCGACGGGGGTGGCCAACGTGTACTTCGGCCGGTACGGGGACTATCGCGGCGCGGGTATCAACACTCTGCTGCAGAGTGTGAATCCGGAACTGAACGCGCGCCTCGAGGAGCAGATAAATAAGAGTGTCGCACTCGCAGCGGCCATTGATCATCCGTTCGACAAGACATTGGCAACTGCGCCCGGCAGCCCTCAACGCACCAAAGTCGAAGCCCTTGTGACCTCGCTTCAGACACAGGCACGGCTCCTGAAGCTTGCGGGCGCGGTGCTCGGTGTCGAAATCGTCGTGACCATCGAGGTCGAGCCGTGAATTCGCGGATATCCGCTGCGCCGCTGACCACGGCCGTCACTTGTTGTTGTCTAACTCTCGCCCTTTGCGTGACTTCGGCCTTCGCCGGCAGCGACACGCCGATTGATCAGGTGCCTGAGTGGCTGACCACACAGCTCGGCGGTGATACGACCCTCGTCATCGCAAACGAAAACGCGTATGCGCGCGCAGTCCCGACACTGCCCACCGAGGAACTACGCAAGTTCACCTTCGGCAATCGCCTCTTCAACACGAACTGGGTTACGGCGCCGGCATCTGTCGACGCATTCGACGGCCTGGGACCGGTCTTCAATCGTGTGTCGTGCTCGAGCTGCCATACGCGCGATGGCCGCGGTCAGCCGCCCGCCGCAGGTGAGCCACTCGAATCGATGCTGATCCGAATCAGCGTCCCCGGGCAAACTGAACATGGCGGCGTACGGCCCGTACCTCATTACGGCGATCAGCTCAATGAGAAAGCCATCGCCGGCGTGCCTGCTGAAGGTCGGACAGTTGTCACCTACTGGGAGCGCGAGGGGCGTTACCCGGACGGAACGACGTTCAGTCTCGCAGAGCCGAAATACGAATTCGTGGAGCTCGCTTTCGGTGCACTGCCTCCTCAATTCCTGTTTTCGCCGCGCGTGGCGCCGCCGGTGTTCGGGCTGGGCCTGCTCGAGGCAGTGCCCGAGGAGGAAATCCTCGCCCACGCTGATGAGGGCGATACGAACCATGACGGTGTTTCCGGGCGGCCGAATCGCGTTTGGGATGTCGTCAGCGGCAAGACTTGTCTTGGACGCTTCGGCTGGAAGGCCAATCAGCCCGGCCTACGCCAACAGAACGCCTCCGCAGCGCTCGGTGACATTGGTCTCACCTCGCATCTTTTCCCGAAGCAAAACGTTGCGGAAGGCCAGCTCGCAGCGGCGGGCGCACCAGATGGCGGCGAGCCGGAACTGAAAGACGAGTTCTTCGAGAAGCTCACTTTCTACACCCAGGTCCTCGCTGTTCCGGCAGCGCGGAACGTTCAGGATCCCGGAGTGCGCCGCGGCGCACGGCAGTTTGCCGACATCCAATGCACGGCCTGCCATTTGCCGACCCTGCATACTGGCACTCACTCAGATGTGCCGCAGCTCTCACACCAGGCCATTCATCCCTTCACCGACCTGCTCTTGCATGACATGGGCCCGGCGCTCGCCGACGGCCGGCCGGATTTTCTTGCGAGCGGGAGCGAGTGGCGCACGCCGCCCTTGTGGGGAGTCGGCCTCACCGAAGTCGTCAATCGTCACAGCAGGTTCCTGCACGACGGCAGGGCGCGCTCACTCGAAGAGGCCGTGCTCTGGCACGGCGGCGAGGCTGACGAAGCGCGCGACCGATTCATGCATCTGGAAGCCAGGCAGCGTGAGGATCTACTCACTTTCCTGCGCAACCTCTAGGTTCCCGTTCAGCTTGCAAAGTTTGCACAGCGCGGTCGTAGCGGCGTCATCCAACGGTCATTTGTCAGTCATCTGCTCTCGCTAGTCTCCGCGCGCCGGCTGCAGTTCCTGCAGGCGGCTGCGTCTGGGTCCAACTCACCACGGGAGAGTTCGATGAAGAAGTTCATCACCGTCGCCGCCTGTGCTGCGGCGATCGTGTCCTCGGTTTCAGCGGATGATTTAGGTCACAAGGCGCCCGATTTCGGCCAGACAGTCGAGCAGCTCGCAAACGCGCTGTCACCATTCCTGTACGGCACGCTCGGTACCTTGCGTGAATCATCTACCACCTCGCTGTCTGCCACCGACGCCAACACGAACCCGGCGAAACTACTCAGTGTGGCGCCCGGATTGAAGGTCAAAGTACTCAGCTCGGATCCGCTGCTGGCGCCCAACATCGACCAGATGTTCCTGTGGCCGAATGGCAATCACCCGACGCACATCATCGCGTGCAATGAACAGGGAACCGGGCAGGTCGCGGTCCAGCGCGTCAACATCACGACGGGTGCCGTAGCCAACATCATCAGCTCCGGAATGACGAGCTGCGATCCCGCGCGCCTCACAGCGTGGGGAACCGTCATCGTCGGCGAGGAGAACGGCACCAACGGTCGCGTCTTCGAAATTCTCGATCCGCTCAACACGACCAACGTAACCGTGCCGAACTCCGGCTTCGGCGCAACTTCCGACCCGACGCACGTAGTTGCGCGTCCCGCGCTCGGTCAGTTTGCCTTCGAGGGGATCGGAATCCTGCCCAATGGCATCGTGTATCTCACCGATGAGAATCGGCCCGGCACCGGCGGCATCGGTAATCCCGGCGGCGCGATCGTGAAGTTCATCCCGCAAGTCCTTTGGGTTGCGGGCAGCCCGGCGATCACCAACCTGTCGCAGTCACCCTGGACTGCGGGTCGCCTGTTCGGCATGCGTCTCGGGCGCAATAGCAACAATACCGACGTCGGCCAGGGCAACGAGTTCGGGCGCGGTGTGTGGGTGGAGATCACCGGCACCCAGCCGATCAACCTGCGCGCGGCGGCCAATACCTTGAAGCTGACGAGCTACTACCGTCCCGAGGACATGTCCATCGATCTCAAGCAGCTCGCGGCGGGCAACGTGCGTTTCTGTGGCACGAACACCGGTCAGGACATTCCGGCCACCACTGCGAACGGTGACAACCACTGGGGCGAGGTGTACTGCGTCACCGACGGCACGGTCGCCGCGGGCGAAGCGATCAACACGGTGCTGCAGGGTGCGGACACGATCAACACCTCTACGGTGCCGGAATACCAACCGCTCGTAATCGGCAACCTCGACCTGGCGATGCCCGACAACGTCGACATTCAACCGGGCACCGGGAATTTCCTTCTCAACGAGGACGGCGAAGGCGCGCTCTACAGCCCGCCACGCAACAACGACATCTGGGCCTGCCTCGATGACGGCGACGATGCTGATCACCTGGCGGACAATTGCGCGCGCCTGATGTCACTCAACGACCTCACCGCGGAGCCCACTGGCGGCTTCTTCGATGCCACGGGCACGCGCTATTTCGTCAGCATCCAGCACAACATCACCGGTCACGGCGTGATCCTCGAAGTCGACGGATGGAAAGTACGCAGGGATCACTGGTGAGGTCGCACTGACGACCAGCCTCTCGTACATCTCTGAGACGCATCTCCGGGGCGAAGACCGAGCAGGTCCTCGCCCCGGTGTTTTTCTCAGTCTCGGTAGAGGTACTGAAGGATGTGGAACTTGTGCTTGCTCTCCCGCAGCCAGGCACCGAATTCTTCCACCTTGGCTGCGCCGGACTCTCCTATTAGCCCTGCCAGGACCGAACGGCGCGTGCCTTCGACCAGGTCGCGACGGATGCGCCGCTGCCATTCGTCGGTGAAGATTGCCGGCATCAGGTGACTCAGGTGCAGCGCCTCGAGCAATTCCCATTCACCCCGGTCGAGCCACGCCTCATCACACAGTGAGCAGACATCGAGGCGATTGGACACCGTCCCGGTCAACTTGTACTTCATCATGACGCGACTGCATTTCGGGCAGGTGAGCGCCGTCGTGGTGTCCGTGGTCTCGACCGAGATGGTCGTTTCTTGAGCGGTGTCCTCGGCGGGCGCTTTCTGAATCTCGGCCCAGTGCCGGTAGTACACGAGCGACACCAGGGTCCCCTGGCAGTCGGGACAGCCTGCCGCCGGCAGATACACCTCGATCATCGTGGGCTTGAGGTCCGGTGTCTTGCAGCGCGGGCACTTCATGGACGGCCTCCATCGGGGGACAGGCATCGGGTCGAGCGCAGTGTAGCTCCGGCGCCCACGGACTCCGTGGGTCAAAACGTCAGAGTGAGAAACGCTTCGAGGTTTCCGACTGTCGCCTGGGCGGAAATCAACAAGCCGCGCCGGCTAGGGATCGGTGTACGAACAGCCCTATCCGAACCAGGGTCGGACCCATCGAATAGGGTGGCCCGACGGTCGCGCCCACGACCGGACTAGCACTTTGGTGAGGCGGAATCCGTCCCGTTCCGGACTAGACTCGGGCTGCCAGATCGTTGGGGCAGAAAAAACCAAGCGTTTCACCACACATGAGAAAAGGGATGCATACGCCATGAATGCAAAGCTCGGGCGGCGACGGACCATGAGCAGGAGATCACCGGGTATGGCGGCGCCTGGCGGTTCGGCGGTGGGATGGCCACGACCTCGACCATCAACATCGGCACGGTGGTTCTAGATGTCTACGACCCCAAGATGAAGCAGCTGGTGTGGAGGGGCTCTGCCACGGAGACGGTCCACCTGAGCAACGACCCGGCGAAGAACCAGGAGCATCTCCAGAAGGCCATCGCGAAGCTGCTGAAGAACTACCCGCCCAAGATGAAATAAGCGGGCAAGTCGGGCGCGCGGCGCCCAGGCACGCGCCTCGGCGGGCTGATCAGGCCTGCCGCGATTCCTCATCGTTGTCGCAAGGCGTGCGCAGTTCACACTGTGCGCAAGCGTACAGACGTGCTGGCGAGCGAAGTTTAAAAGAACACGCTGGTAAGTCTCTGGGCAGCGACATGAACAGTGCGACGACGAGTGGGCATCTCACGGGCAATGCGCGCCAACTGTGTGTGCGTTTCGCGCAGCCGTCCCTGGGACGGGCGCTCTGGCAGCTTGGCAACACGCTGCCAGCGTTCGCGCTTCTTTGGCTGCTGATGGCGTGGAGCGTGCATTCGGGCGGGGGCTACGGCTGGACTTTGCTGTTGGTGCTGCCGACGGCCGGCCTGTATGTACGGCTGTTCATCATCCAGCACGATTGCGGGCATGGCTCGTATTTCGCCAGCCGGCGGGCCAATCAATGGGTGGGCGCCTGTCTCGGATTAATCACGTTGTTTCCGTTCAGCTACTGGAAGAAGACTCATGCCATCCATCACGGTACGTCGGGAAACCTCGATCGGCGCGAGTTCGGCGACGTCCGTACGCTGACGCTGGACGAGTATCGAAGACGCTCGCGATGGGGCCGCTTCTGGTATCGACGTTATCGCAGCATGCCCGTGCTGCTGGGGCTGGGGCCGACCTACCAGTTCCTGATCAAGCATCGGTTTCCATTCGACCTGCCGCTGTCCTGGAGGAGGGAGTGGGCGAGCGTGCTGCTCAACAACTTCACACTCTTGGTCGTCGTCGTTTCATGCGCGCTCGCAATCGGTTGGCACACGTTGCTGCTCGTGCATCTGCCCGTGGTTCTAATCGCCGGCGCAATGGGAGTGTGGTTGTTCTACGTACAGCACATCTTCGAACGTGCTTACTGGTCGCGGCGGGAAGGTTGGGACTCCAATCAAGCAGCCACCGCCGGCAGCTCCTACTACGACCTGCCGCGGGTGCTGCACTGGTTTACAGGCAATATCGGCTACCACCATATTCATCACCTGGCGCCACGCATTCCGAACTACCGCTTGCGTGCGGCGTTTGAATCCAGCCCGCTGCTGCAGCGGGCGCCCAGGTTGACGTTGCGCAGCAGCTTGGCGTGTGCGCGCATGAAGCTCTGGGACGAGGACCGAGGATGTATGGTCGGCTTCCCGCACTCTTAGAGAGCGACGGAACACTAACCCATGATGCGCATATACGTCTTCTTGTCGGCCGCGTAGCAAGCGCACGAAGCCGCTTCCAGACCACGGCCATTCAGGACATGAAGGTCGCCGCGGCTGTAGCGGATGAGGTTACGCCGCTGCAAGGAGCTCGCGGCCCGAGTGATACCGGCGCGCCGTACGCCCAGCATGAAGGCCAGAAACTCATGCGTGACATGGAAGTCGTCGGAATGCGCCCGATCCCGGGTCATCAACAGCCACCGGGCAAGCCGCGCCTCGACCACGTGGAAGCGGGTACACACGGCGGTCTGCGCGAGCTGGAGCAGCGTTACGTACACATATCGGTTCAGCTCCCGGCGCAGCGCCTGACCGTTTTCCAGCTCGTGCAAGAACGGCGCCGCCTTCACCCGCCAAGCCCGCCCCGCGCCCTGCACCAGCCCCTGGAGTCGTGTGACGTCCGCACCGAGCATCAAGGAAATCCCCAGCATGCCTTCGTCGCCGACCATGCCTAGTTCCAGCGACGCATCGCCGACGGTTGGTGAGACCAGGGAAATGAAGCTGTCAATGGGGAAGAAGACGTGGCGAATGCGCTCGCCTGGTTCGCAAAGCACCGTGCCAATCGCGAGTTCGACCGGCTCACAGCCAGCAAGAAGGCGCCGTCGGACGGCAACAGGCAGTGCCGCGAGCAGCAGATTCTGCGTCGGCGCGCGTTTCGACTTTGAGACCGAGGAGATCACGCCGTACACGATGGCGAGAATCCGTGCGCCCGTCTGTTCGCCAGGCCGCTTTTGCGACCGAGCTGGTGTGCAGCCTACGTGCGCGATGGGGCGCGTCGACGCCCGGTTTTCTTCATACGGCTTGCGCCATCTCGAGGAGCGAGCAGCCGATCGGATTCCTTCTTGACCACTGCGTAGCATTCGCAGGAAAGCTGCTCGAGTTTTTTCCGATCGAGAACCACGATTTGTCCGCGGCTGTAGCGGATCACGCCCAGGCTCTGCAACTGGCCGGCGGCCTCCGTGACGCCTTCGCGGCGAACACCGAGCATGTTGGCGATCAGCTCCTGCGTCATCGTGAGTGTGCTCGTCGGCAGCCGGTCGAGCGAGAGCAGTAGCCAGCGGCAGAGCTGCTGATGCACTGAATGGTGGCGGTTGCAGACCGCGGTCTGGGCCATCTGCGTGATCAGGGACTGCGTATAACGCAGGAGCAGGTGCAACATCTGCCCATGACGATTGAATTCTTCCTTGACTCGTTGTCCCGTCAGTCGATAAGCGAAGCCGGCGCTCTGCACGATCGCACGGTTAGGCGTGGTCTCACCACCCATGAAGAGCGCAACGCCAATCGCGCCTTCTTTGCCGACAACCGCGATTTCCGCTGAGGCCCCGTCTTCCAGAACGTACAGAAGCGAGATGATGCAGTCAGTCGGAAAGTACAAGTGGCGCAGCATGTCGCCCGATTCATACAAGACCGTTCCGAGCGGCATCTCGATGCGCTGCAAGTGCGGAAACAGTCGTTCGCGCTCCTCAGCCAGGAGCGCGGCGAGAATCTGATTCTCCTGCGGCTGTTGAGTCCCGGGCATGGAATGGGTGTGTCTGCCTGCGGCCATGCTTAAGTCTAGCCCAGCTGCGCCGAGCTGTGTCCGCTACCGTACAGAGCCTCATAAGCGCGTTGGCGCACCGACACAGAAATCATTCACGTTTATTGTTCACGCATTCCATAAGGCCGCGATTTTTAAGCTTGCCAGCCTGATTCGGGGCACCAGTTTCGCCCACCCTCGTCATCAAAGTTACGGAGTAGTCGTGGAAACTATCGTGGAAATTCCCGGGCGCGGGGGCTCTATCGTGCGGAGCGAGTACCGCATAGATCGCCATCCAGTCGTCTTCGAGTCCGGCGGCGGATGGCAATGCGTGTGCCACGAATTCGTCAACTCTAATGCGTGCAGTCACACTCGTGAGGCCGCCGGCATGCGCGCTGCCCAGGCCAAGATCAAGGAGCGATTAATGGCAGGGCGGTCGCAGTTCCCAGAGAGCGTGTGGGCGAGTCGCGCGACGACTTCACGCGCCCGCAATGCGTGAAGGAATATCGAGCCCGTAGTACGCGGCGGCGGTCATGTCCGCGGACCCCCGAGGAACATCCGCACGCGGTGAACTTCTCCGTCGCTGACCAGCGCTATTGCCGTCGGGTTTCCTGTCAGCCGCTGACCGTCCAGCTCGGTGTAGGCGATTTCACGGCCGACACTGCCGGGGTTCTCGACCCGGATCTCGTAGCGTGAAGTGCGGTATTTGAAGACGATCTCGAAGCCGGGCCAATGGGCGGGAATGCAAGGCGCGAGCCTCAAGCGGTTTCCCTCCAGATGAAATCCAAGGATCCACTCGATCCCGGCCCGATACATCCAGCCGGCCGAGCCCGTGTACCACGTCCAGCCGCCGCGCCCGACGTGCGGAGTGATCGAGTAGACGTCCGCGGCGATCACATACGGCTCCACCTTGTAGCGATGCACGCTTGCGCGCGTGGTCGCGCGGGTGACCGGATTGAGCAGTGAGAACAATTCCGCAGCCTTGTCCGCCTGCCGGAGCAGCGAGAATGCGATCACCGACCATGTCGCTGCGTGCGTGTACTGCCCGCCGTTTTCGCGGATGCCGGGCGGGTAGCCCTTGATATATCCCGGATCGGACGGCGTACGAGAGAACGGCGGCGCGAACAACAACGCCAGCCCGGCGTCGCGCCGGATGAGCTGGCCATCGACGGCTGCCATCGCCCGTGTTGCGCGTGTCGCGTCCGCCGCCCCGGACATGACACCCCAGGACTGCGCAATCGAGTCGATGCGGCATTCTTCGTTCGTTGCCGATCCGAGCGGCGTCCCGTCATCGAAATAGCCGCGACGATACCAGTCGCCGTCCCAACCCCCACGTTCGAGCGCCGCCTGCAGTGAGGTGGCGTGTTTCAGCCACTGAGCGCTGCGCGCATGTTCCCCGCGCGCCCGCGCCAGGGGCACGAAGGCGCTGAGTGCTGCGTGCAGAAACCAGCCGAGCCAGACGCTCTCGCCGCGCCCCAATTCACCCACGCGATTCATGCCGTCGTTCCAGTCGCCCGTGCCGATCAGAGGCAAGCCGTGTTCGCCGAGGGCGAGGCTCCCGTCGAGCGCGCGCGCACAGTGTTCGAAGAGCGACGCTTCTTCATCCGAAATCGAGGGCTGAAAGTAAGCATCGTGATCGGCAGGCTGCAGCGTTTGACCCTCAATGAACGGCACGCTTTCGTCGAGCACCGCGCCATCGCCGGTCGTGTCGATGTAATGCGCCGCTGCAAATGCGAGCCAGACTCGATCGTCGGAGATGCGTGTGCGAACCCCCTGGCCGGTTCGCGGCATCCACCAGTGCTGAACGTCGCCCGCGGTGAATTGCCGACCGGCAGCGCGCAGCAGATGCAAGCGCGTCTCTGCCGGTCTTGAGACCGCCAGCGCCATGGCATCCTGGAGCTGGTCGCGGAAACCAAATGCGCCGCTTGCCTGATAGAACGCCGAGCGCGCCCACATCCGGCACGCCAGAGTCTGGTAGAGCATCCAGCGATTGAGAATGATGTCCATCGCGCGGTCCGGGGTTTTCACCTGGACAGTGCCAAGGACGTCGTCCCAATGCTCGAGCACACCGCGAAAGATCGCTTCCAGATCCGCAGACCGATAGCGCCCAAGCAGCTCCCGAGCACGCCCCGTATCCGCAGCCTCGCCGAGGAAGCACACGACTTCCGCCGTGTCGCCCGGCTCGAGATGGACGGACGTCTGCAGTGCGCTGCACGGATCGAGGCCAGCCCCGACTCGCTTGGAGAGAGGCCCGACGCCCAGCAGGGCCGCAGGTTCTGCGAGTGTGCCGTTGCGCCCGAGGAATTCCCGCCGGTCACTGGTCCAGTCCATTTGTCGGCCGGCCATGTCTGCGAACGCGACGCGTGCACCTGACGCTGCTGTCCAGGGGTTGCGTGCGAATATTGCGCCAGTCGCAGCATCGATCTCCGTGACAATGAAAGGGGCGCAGGCGGCTCGCGATGCACCCAGCACCCATTCGCAATAGGCGGTGATCGAGAGCTGGCGGGCCCGCGCGGAAGTGTTCCGGATCTTGAGTCGCGATATCTTGATCGGATCCGCGAGCGGCACGTACATCAGCAGGTCAAGTGACACGCCGTGCGACTCGTGCTGGAACCGGCTGTATCCCTGACCGTGGCGTGCAGAGTAGTGCGCTCGCTGATCGCGAATGGGCGCCGCAGTCGGGCCCCAAAGCTCGCCGGTTTCTTCGTCTCGCAGATAAAAGGCTTCGCCCGGCCGATCGGTGATCGGATCGTTCGACCATGGCGTGAGCTGATTTTCGCGGCTATTCAGCGACCAGGTGAAGCCACTCCCCTCGGCTGCGACCTGGAATCCGAAGGCTGGATTGGCGATGACGTTGATCCATGGTGCCGGGGTCGATTGCGCCGGTCCGAGGAGAGTGACGTACTCGCGCCCGTTCTCGGCAAATCCCCCGAGCCCGTTGAAAAATTCCAGTTGCCCTGGCGCGGGGCCGGTCGCCACATCATCGACGGCAGATTCTGTATGCGCTACGCGCCGCACATCGGCAACCGCGAGCTTGCGGGGACGATCGAGCTGATCCGCGAGGCTTCCACGCTGGCCCACGAGCACAACGCGGGCCACGGAGGAGAGAACGGCGCGCGTCGTCTCAGGGATGAGATCCGCGCGCAGTATGAAGACCGAACCGCGCGCGCCGTCGGCCGCGATCTGTCCGCGGGTCTGGCTGGTCCGATGCAGAGTCGCGAGTGCAACCTGCAGGTCCTGCACGTAAGAGGCGGCGCGTTCATTCAGGATCACGAGGTCGACGGCGAGTTGCTTCATCCGCCAGTACTCGTGGGCTTGCAGCAACTGGCGTGCGATGGCTATGTCTTCGACATCGTCGATCCTCAGCAGGACGATGGGCAGATCGCCGGAAATGCCCTGGCTCCAGAGTGTCGCGGGCCCGCCACCGCCGCGACGGATGGCGTCCGACGATGGACGCAGTGACGCGTCGGCGTACAGCACGTGCCCCGCCAGTCGTTGAAACAAGTTGGCTTCCGCGGCGGTGATACCCAGATGGCGCAGCTGCACCTGCGCTTGCGTCCATGCGAGCGTACTGGCGCGCACGAAGGCGTTGGGGCTGTCGTGCTTGTCGATTAGATCGAGCACCCGCTCGCGCGAGTCCGCGACCGAGGTCCAGAAGGCAATGCGTGCCGTCGCACCTGATGCTACCCGCACGCGATAGCGAAGGGCGAAAATGGGGTCGAGTACCGCACCGACGGTATTTGACAGGCGCCGCCCGTCCATTACGGCAATCGGCGTTCGCACTTCATGCCCGCGGCCCAGGAATCGCGCGCGGTCGGTTTCGATTTCCAGCGCCCCTAGTTCTTCACCCTCGACGACTGCCTGATGCGCCACCCAAATGTCGGGGTCGCCGGGCGAGCGCTTGCGGCGGGTGGCCAGAAGAGCGCCGAGACGGGCGACATACTCCGTCTGCACGAATAGTTTGGAGAAGGCAGGGTGCGAAGCATCTGCCGCGGGCAGCGCCAGCACCAGCTCGCAATACGATGTGACCTCGATGTCCTGCAGGCGGCCGCTGGTATTCGTGATCGAGAGGTGTCGTACCTCGGCGTCGTCCTCGGGAGATACGACGATCTTCAAGGTCGTCGTGATTCCCGAGTCGGTCCGAACCAGTTCCGCACTGTCCTCGGTGAATGTCGCTTCGTAGGTGTCGGATTCCACCCCACGGGGCTGGTAGCCAGCCGACCACACCCGGCCGCTTTCCATATCGCGCAGGAAGATGTAGCTGCCTGCATCGTCCCGCGTCACGTCTTCGCGCCAGCGCGTAATGCCAAGGTCACGCCAGCGGCTGTACCCGGAACCGGCTGCTGTGATCATCACCGCATAGCGGCTGTTGGAGAGCAGATGCACCTGTGGCGTGGCGTCGTTTGCGGAATGCAGTCGGCGCACGTCCGGGAGCGACAGCTCATCGATGCGCGGAGCCGTGCGCACTTCCTCGGATCTTGGATGGGCCACTGAGATGTCGCGCGGCGTTCGCTCCTGAAGTAGCAGCTCGGCAGCCTGGACTTGTGGCTCTGCATGGAAGCGCCCTCGCATGATCCCGTGCAGCAGGACATTGGCTATTGCCACGATCGTCATGCCCTGATGGTGGGCCATGAATGCACGCACGATCGCAAATCGCGTGCCCTCTGGCAGTCGGCTGGGCGTGTAGTCGATTGCCTCATAGAAGCCGTAGCGACCGAGTGTCCCGAGAGAAGCGAGCAGCGCCAGGTTGCGCGCGGCCTGTTCCGGTTCCACCATCGCGGCGAGTGCCGTGGCATACGGCGCCACGACGACGTTCTCGCTGAGGCCCCGCTTGAGACCCAAACCCGGCACGCCGAAGTTCGAGTACTGATAAGTGAGCTCGAGATCGCGCGCGTTGTACGCCGATTCCGACATGCCCCACGGCAAACCGAGCGTAGCGCCATAGCTCATCTGCCGTCGCACGATCAAGCGGCTCGTCTGTTCAAGAAGGCTGCCGGTGGGTGCCCGCATCACCAGGGAGGGCATCAGATATTCGAACATTGAGCCGGACCAGGAGATCAGCGCCGCGCCATGACCGACAGCCGTAACCGGTCGACCAAGGCGGAACCAATGGCGTGTCGCGACGTCGCCCTTTGCGATCGCGACGAAGCTGGCAAGCCGCGCCTCGGAAGCGAGCAGGTCGTAGCAGCTCGGGTCCAGGGTGCCGTCGGCAGCGCGGTAACCGATGGATAGGAGTCTGCGTTGCGGATCCAGCAGGAAGCCGAACTCCATCGCCTCGGCCATGGATCCTGCGGTTGCCTTCAATGTGAGCAGCCGCTCCTTGAGCTCACCGTAGTTCGTTTGCTCGAGGTCGCAGCGCCAGCTCTCGAAGCAACGCTGGATGGCGCTCGACCAAAAGAGAACGTCTCCGTGAGCGTCATCGCCGCCGTCACTCGCGAGCGTCCGTGCGATATCCACGGCGGTGGTGGCATGCAGCGCGATGCTCTCGAGTGCTACGGCGATGTCACCGCCGCAGGTCTCGATATCGGGTAACGCCGAGGCAATATCCTGGAGCTGCTCTTCCAGTTGCCGCCACAGGATGGACGGTGTGCGCAGCTCAGCAGGAAGCGCTTGCAGCGCCTCGCGCGCCAGGTGAATCGCGTCGCGGGCTCCAGCGACGAAGTTACTCGACGCCGCAGGAGAGTCGCGCCACTCGCGGCTCGCGTTGGCGACAGTAATAAGGTGTGCGGCAAGGTTGCCACTGTCCACCGACGATACATAGCGCGGCTCCAGTGGACGCAGATCGCGAGTGTCGTACCAGTTGTAGAAGTGCCCGCGATACCGCTGCAGGCGGCTCATCGTCTGCAGAGTTGTTTGCAGGCGCTGCGTTGCCTCGACGGTCCCGATCCAGCCAAAGTCCCGGGCGCTGACAATGGAGAGCAGGTAGAGGCCGATGTTGGTGGGCGAGGTTCGATGCGCCGCCACCGGTTTGGGGTCTTCCTGAAAGTTGTCGGGTGGAAGCATTTGGTCTTCTGCCGTGACGAAGGTCTCGAAGAATCGCCACGTGCGGCGCGCGACCAGCCGTAGCGCGCGCGCATCTGCATTCGATACCGTGAGATGGCTCGGTACTCGCGGTGAGCGGCTGACGCACATCGCGATCGCCGGTGAGAGCATCCATAGCGTCAGGAACGGCGCCGCAATCCACCATGCTTCGCGCCCGAAGAAGTAGACGATCAGCGCAGCAATGAGCGTGACGGCAACGCCACCGATCATCTGGCGGTAGATGCCGGCGAGGCTCGGCCTGGCTGTGAGCGTCGCCTGTGCCGCAGTGACCCACTGCAGGAGATTGCGTTGACTCACGATCAACCGGAACAGAGTCCGGCTGATCGCATCCACCATCAACCACGCCTGATGCGGAAGAAAAACGATCTGCACACCGATGCGACCCAAGGCCAGCCAAAAGTCCTTGCCGAGTGCGCGCAGGTGGCTGCGCATGGTGACACCGGCACGCGTCGGCACGATCGCCGCGACAACCGGGAGCAGCGCTGGCAACGCGACCGTTGCCAGGATGAAGGCCGTCCACAGGCCGGCGTGCAACGGTAATGTCCAGCCCCACACCAGCGCGACGAAACACGCCGGCTGGGACAGCGTCCGGCGCAGATTGTCGAGCATCTTCCAGCGGCCGAGCAGCGGCAGAGTGGTGTGGCGTCGATCCTCACCAGTTGCATCGCGCCGACCCAGGAGCCATGGCAGTAACTGCCAGTCGCCACGCGCCCAGCGGTGCTGGCGTGCGGCAGCGACGTCGTAGCGCGCGGGAAACTCTTCGACGACCTCAATATCGGACACGACTCCGGCGCGCGCGAAGATTCCTTCGAACAAATCATGGCTGAGCAGAGTGCCTTCAGCGGCGCGGTCGGCCAGCGCCGCCTCAAACGCATCGACGTCGTAGATGCCCTTGCCGGCGTAGGAGCCTTCGCCGAACAGATCCTGATATACATCCGACACGACGGAGGCATAGGGGTCGATGCCGGGCGCACTCGAGACGATGCGTTGAAAGAGCGATCCCTCCCGGCCCATTGGCAGGGACGGCGTGACTCGAGGCTGGAGTACGGCATGGCCTTCGACCACGCGGCCGGATGCGGGATCGAAACGAGGCTGATTGAGCGGGTGGGACAACTTGCCGATCAGTCGGCGCAGGCTTTCGCGCGGCAGCCGCGTGTCGGCATCGAGCGTAATGACGTAGCGGACATCGAGCGGAACTTGCGCCATCTGGCGGTTGAGGTCGAGGAAGGTCGTATCGGCCGCACCGCGAAGCAGCCGGTTGAGCTCGTGGAGCTTGCCGCGCTTTCGTTCCCACCCCATCCATTGTTGTTGCGCCTCGCTCCAGACGCGCCGCCGGTGCAGAAGCATGAAGCGGTTGCCCGCGGTGGCAGGGGGGTACCTTAAGTTCAACCGCGCGACTCCACGAATGGCTGTCTGCAGGAGTGCCGCGTCTGCCGCGGTATGTTCGGTTGCCGCATCCGCCCAGTCGGACAACAAGGCGAAGTGCAGCTCGCCCTCGGGAGAGGCCAGGTAGTGAATCTCGAGCCGTTCGAGTTCTTCTTCGACCGCCTCGGGCGTCGTCAAGAGCGTAGGCATGGCTACAAGCGTCCGCAGGCGCGGCGGCACACCTTCGCGCAGCGCCAGGCCAGGAAGAATTGTTGCACCGATCCCGCTGCTGACGGCGCGATTCACGAGAGCCACCGCGGCGTCCAGCGCCGGAATAACGCCGAAGAGCGCGAGCCACGCGAATTTCCAGACCTGGACTTGCTCTGCGTCGATCACGAGGAGCGGCAGTGCAAGAACGATTGCAGCGAACAGCAGGATCGCACCGATGTACGTCCCGGCGCCGCGCCTCATGATCCATCGGATCGGCAGACGCGACAGCGGCGCCCGATATCCGATCGTGGCCTCGAACGCGTGACGCCCCGCAGCGATCAGATGGTAGCCGGGGTCGCGTTGGCGTTCTGTCTGGGCGGCGCCGTCGCTCGCGGCCGCGACAGCGGCGCGTGCAATCTCAATCTCGGTGAGCTTTGAGCCACGGCAAAGCTCCTCGATGCTGCTGCGGTACAAATTGCGCGTCGCAAAGTCCATCTGTGCGAAGTCGCTTCCTGCCCGCAGCATGTCGTCGACCAGGCTGATGCTTTCGAAGAAATCAGACCATTCGAGTTCCGAGATCAGCCGCATGCTCGTGATGATGTTGCGTACCGTTACGTTTGAGCCTCCTTGTCGCTGGTGCTCATCGCTCACGATCGCCTCGGCCGTCATTCCGTGCGCGGCGATCCGCTCCTCCAGCCAGATGAGGGCTGGAGTGACTTTCGGGTCCTGATCGCGCAGCCGCTGCACGAGCTGGACGACGAATGCTCTTGGAAGCGGGGTACGTTCGTCGTAGCGTTCGATGAGGGCGTCGGGCTGTGCGGCGTGGCCATTCACTCCCAGCAACTGGTCGGCGAGGTCGTCTGCCTCCTGGCGCGCAGAGCGACTGCTCACGATCCGATGCGCCGCGCGACGCAGATTCTCCACGAGCACGATGCGCAGCGTGATAGCTACGGCCCACAACTCACCGATGGTCAGGGGTTGCACGCCCTGGTAGGCGCGCACGAAGCGGCGCAGTGCTTGCGGATCGAAATGGCTGTCGGTGTGGGCGACGAAGGCCCAGGCGATGCCGAACACGCGCGGGTATCCCATGAAGGGTCCGCTCGCGAGCTTGGGCAGCTGCCGATAGAACCCCGGCGGCAGGTCCTCACGGATCTCGCGAATCTGCGCTTCAACGAGATGGTAATTGTCGAGCAGCCATTCCGCGGCCGGGGTGATCGTGCGTCCTTCGCCCACCGCACGGGCGATAGTGCGATAGGCCGTGAGCAGGACGGATTCGTTATCGCTCAGCCGCGCGCCGAGAGGTGGGCGACGAATCGGTTTTGGCGTGGTCTGCTGCGCGACGGCAAGGCTGGCTGCATGTTGCTCGAGGCGCTCAATACTGAAAAGCTCTTCGCGCAGCAGCACCTCGTTGTCCCAGGGCGAAACGCGGGACAATCGCCGCGCGGAAGACCAAAAGCAATCGACCCCGGCGAAGGCTGCCCGCCGGGGTCGATCACTGAGGTCGTGCGGATGAGGTTCTATTTTCCGACCACCGGGGCGCCGTAAGATCATCTTGAGCCGTTAGCAGCGGAGATTAGAAGCGCATCTGTGCGCGGAGTTGAATTGTCCCTGCCGGCAGGGCAGACGTCTGTGCGTCAGCGTACGTTCGGCATCACGCTGAACCGTCCCTGTCGCCATGTGTACGGCGGCGTACAGACCCAGCCGCAGGGGCCGCGTAACCTCTCGCGGCAGTGGCAAATGCACGGATAGTCATGGACATCATCACTTGGCTTGTGATCGGTTGGCTCGTTGGCTGGGTGGCGAGCATCGTCATGCGAAGCAACGCGCAGCAGGGAATGTTTCTCAACGTTGTAGTCGGAACCGTCGGCGCCGCCGTCGGCGGATGGCTATCGAGCCCGCTTCTCGGAGTGTCGGCCATCAATCAAAGCAACCTCAGCTTTCCTGGTGTGCTCGTCTCGCTCCTGGGGGCAGTGATTCTCCTGTCCGTGGTCAATGTCTTGCGGCGAGGCGCAACACGATAGAGCCTGGATTCAGGTTCTAGTGTCGTTCTCAGGCAGATGGAGCATTCGGCAGCAGCCGGTGGACGGGCAACATGGCGCGCGTTCTGATCGTCGACGACGATGCAGAGTCGGCGCAGGTGCTGTCACGCACGCTCCAGAAATCAGGCCATGACGAGACGCGCGTGGTACATTCCGCCGTCACGGCGCTCCGTTCGGCGGTTGAATTCCGCCCCGACATCATCTTCGTGGACATCGAATTGCCGGACATGAGCGGGTACGACGTAGCGCTATTCTTGCACCAGCATCCGCGGCTGCAGCAGATGCGCCTGATCGCGTTGACGGACAGCGGCGAACACCCGGGTCGAGAGCACGCGCGCAGCTCTGGATCGAGCGCTATCTCGTGAAGCCGGTATCCGTGGCGGCTTTGCAGGAAGTGCTGGACGCACCTCCAGGCTAGCGGTTTGAACGAGAGGAGTTCACATTGAATACCGGACCAGGACGGCGTCACGACCCGCTGAAGTGTCTGCTTCTCGCGGTGTGCCTGATGGGCGCGTCCACAACGGCCCTGCCAGACACGGCCTCGAGCTGCGCGCCGGCGATGACTGGCAGTGCGAGCGGGGCTTCATGAAGCGCGCCGATGCATGCGCGCCTGTCGAGGTCCCGGTGAACGCTTACCTGGACTCGACGGGGAAGGACTGGCGATGCGAGCGTGGCTTCGGGAAGGAGAACTCCGCCTGCGTAGCGCTGAACGTGCCAACGAACGCGTACCTTGACTATTCCGGCAATGAATGGCGTTGCATGGGCGGTTACCGCAAGCAGGGCAAATCATGCCTGACCGACCAATAACCCCCCTGGAGAATTGAGTGGCGAAGCCAAACTATCATCATGTCAGACGACAGAAGGAAATTGCCAGAAAGACGCGCCAGCAGGCGAAAGAACAGCGCAGGACGAATCGCACCAACACGCCTGACGCGGTTCCGCCAACCGAGAAGAAGGCCCTCGATCTCCCCGCTACTTGCGGCGGCTCGCAATCTGCATCTGCGGCAGCCGAGTGAAGTCGACGATGAAGTGATCGCCGTCGAACTTGACCAGCTTGCCGATCAGGTCCCGGCGCACGTGAAAGCCCCGCCCGTGCTTGTTGCTGCCAGCATCGACGGGCGTCTTCACGATCAGGCGAACCGGCAACTCGCCATCGCGCGCGAGCGCGAGATGCTCGCCGAGGAGGCCGTTATCTTTGGTATCGATCGGCTCCCGGGAGAGCCGGTCCTCGTACCGGAGCACACCTTTGGCGGGGTGCCCGAAATAAGGTGGTGAGCAGTTGAGCACCATCGCCCCGTCCGCCGCGATGGCGGACAGTCCTCGCATCCGGGTGGCCGGCTTGGCGCCGAATTTCCCGAAGGCATCGACCAGGCTGAGATTCGTGTCATGCATTTCCGTGTTCCTCGCGCGGCCGGCAACCGCCGTGCTCATCTTATGCGCAGGCAGTCACAATGCGCGTTCTACCCGGCAGGCGCAACGCGCCTCCCGGGTGCCCAGTGCGAAACTCAAGCGAACTAGCGCGGATTCCTGTAGCGTGTCGGCCGGCTCGTGACCTTTCGGCTTGTCTGCCTTGGCCCCTTACGCCGCTGCGGCGCGCTTTCCGGGCAAAGTCTGCCACCCTCGGAAAGCTTGGCGAACCAGGCGGCGGGGCTATCCCGCCAACGTTCAATAACTCTCGTGAGAAATTTGTAATGACCAAACTATACGTTGGAAATCTTCCTTTCACTGCGACTGACGAAAGCGTGCGGGCCCTGTTTGCCGCACACGGAACCGTGGAAACCGTGGCGCTGATCAATGATCGCGACACGGGTCGTCCCCGCGGCTTCGGCTTCGTCGAGATGGCGAATGCGGATGCGGCGCGCGCCATGCAGGCCTTGAACGGCACCGACTTCGGTGGCCGCGCACTCAAGGTCAATGAGGCGCAGGAGCGCGATCGCTCCTCGGGCGGCGGCAACCGCGGCGGTCCGCGCCGCTACTAAGCGGTCCATCGACAGTCACTCAGGGTCGGCGTTGACTCGCCGATCCTGAGTGGCGCTGCGGCATCAGGTACTGCAATCGTGGCGTGGCGCAGGACTGGCGCATTCCATCCGGCGGTGGAAATCGCCGTAATGACCTGCGATGTCTGTGAACGCGATATCGGTCACGAAGATGGACGTCGGCCGCTAGCGCATTTCCGCCTGAGCCGCCATCCGAATGCCGGCGCCATCGACGATCAGGAGCCGGCGGTCGTCATCTGTTCCCGCGAGTGCCTGCGCGCATTCGCCGAGAGCGCCGACTGCCCCGATCCACCGTCCTTCCTCGGGCCCACGCGATCAATCGGCAAGCCGCGAAGGTAGCCTCATGACCATTACCACGGTGTTCCTTGCAGCTCTCCTGGCCATCGCCCTCTATCTCGCAAAGCGGTGGAGCGACGCCAGCGCCGAAAACTCCCAACTCCGGGAGCAGGTTGCCTCGCTCAAGCGTCAGCTCGCGAAGCGCGATCGCTGATGCGATGAGCCAGTTCAGCTGCGCTTGGCAGCTTTGCGGGAACGAACCAGCAGTCGCTCACTTCCGAGATGCTTCGCAAGCGCCGCGAACGTAGTCGCGGGTCCTTGCCATCTCAGTTCATCGACATCATCGAAAAGCTCCGCATCCGTTCTTAGAGTCGCCAGGTTCTTGAACAGCAGCGCCTGTTCGCGGCGTTCGCCCAGGACTGTCGGCGGGAAATCTTCGATGGCACCGTAGCGCGCGATCAGGCGGGCCGCAGTCACTCGACCGATCCCTTCCAGGCCCGGATACCCATCGGCGCTGTCGCCCACGAGCGCGAGAAAGTCCGGTATCAGGATGGGATCCACACCGAATTTCTTGCGCACTCCGTCGGCGTCACGAATCGCCTGCGACCTGCGGTCGATCTGTACCACCCGATCGTCACGAACGCATTGCGCCAAGTCCTTGTCCGGCGTCCAGATGCAGACTTTCTGCACCCGCGCATCGGCTGAAGCGAGATGCGCCGCGGAAGCAAGCGCATCGTCAGCCTCGAGCTCGGTCATGGGCCACACGGCAACGCCCATGGAAACGAGTGCCTCTTCGAGCGGATGAAACTGCGCGAGGAGCGCCGGCTCGATGCCATCACCGGTCTTGTAGTCAGGCCACAAGCCGTTGCGGAAGGACTCGATGACGTGGTCGGTCGCCACGCCGAGATGGGTGGCTCCCTCTTCGATCATCTGCAGCACGGTGTTGAGCACGCCGATCACGGCGCCGAAAGGCGCATCCTCGCCCTGGTTGAAGCGGCGCAGACCGTAGAAGTGACGGAATAGCTCGTAGGTGCCGTCAATGAGGTGAACGATCACGGCCGAATTCTCGCAAACCAGCGCACCCGCGACCATGGCGCGCGTGGGTCACGGTTGATCCAGGCCGCCGAAGCGCCTGTGTCAACCGTTTGACAGAAGCCTCGGGCGCCCGTCACGCATGATGTGCTCACACAGAGGAGGGATACCATGCACGACGAGACTTACATGTTCGACTGGACCACTGATATCGCGGGTAGTGGCCCGACCTGGCTCGAGGTGATCGCCTCGCACGCGCGCATGCTGTCCGCCATTGAAGACGGCGACTCGTACGCCGCCGGCGAGCCGCGAGGGGCGCGTCCCCCCGCACGAACCAGGCTAGCCAGGCGCAGTGCGGCGCTGTCTGCGTCCTGCTGCGTTCAGCGCTTGAACTTCGCAGCCTCGTCCGAGCCGCGCGTGGCGTTTCCGCCGCTGTAGGAGTGTGCACCAGTGCCGGCGAGCTTGCCGCCGTCGACGATGAGGTACTCCTCGCGAATCGGCCGCTTCTCGAACCAGCACTCCAGGATTTCACGCGTGCCCGCGGCATAGCGGGCCTGGGCAGAGAGCGTCGTTCCGGACGTATGCGGTGTCATGCCGTGATGAGGCATCGAACGCCACGGATGATCCTGTGGCGCCGGCTGCGGGAACCAGACGTCACCCGCGTAGCCTGCAAGCTGTCCACTCCTGAGAGCTGCCGCAACGGCCTCGCGGTTACAGATCTTGCCGCGCGCCGTATTCACCAGGTAGGCGCCGCGTTTCATCTTCGCGATGAGCTCCGCGCTAAAGAGATTCTCGGTCTCTGGGTGGAGCGGTGCGTTGATCGTCACGACGTCGCAGACTTTCACCAGCGGCTCGACGCTCGCATGGAATGTCACATTCAACTCACGCTCGATCTCCGGCGGCAGTCGATGTCGATCCGTGTAGTGCAGCTTCACATCGAACGGTTTGAGCCGTCGCAGCACCGCGGTGCCGATGCGGCCAGCCGCGACAGTTCCCACCTGCATTCCTTCCAGGTCATAGGCGCGGGAAGAACAATCCGCGATGTTCCAGCCGCCATCGACGACCCACTTGTACGAGGGAATGTAGTTGCGCACCAGCGACAGGATCATCATGACGACGTGCTCGGACACGCTGATGCTATTGGAGTAAGTGACCTCGGCAACCGTAATGCCGCGCTTCATTGCGGCCTGCAGATCGACGTGATCCGAGCCGATGCCCGCGGTGAGCGCCAGCTTCAGTTTCTTCGCCTTGTCGATGCGTTCCGACGTCAGGTACGCCGGCCAGAATGGTTGTGAGATGACGACCTCGGCATCGGGAAGCTCACGCTCGAACACGGACTGCGGCCCATCCTTGTCCGAGGTCACGACCAGCTGATGCCCCTGGCTCTCGAGATATTTACGCAATCCGAGGGCACCGGAAACGCACCCGAGCAGCTCGCCTGGCTTGAAATCGATTCCCTTTGGAGTCGGCGCGGCCTGACCGCCGGGATAGCGCTCAATCCGCGGAATATCGTCGCGCGCGTAGGACTTTGGGTAGCCGTCGACCGGGTCGTCGTACAGAACACAGAGAACTTTGGCCATGGCTCGTTCCCCCCACAGAAAAGAAGCGCCGCGCCAGTATACGGCGTCAGACCTCGAACGCGCTGCCGCGCGCTGGATTGGCGTTTGCATCGCTCGCCCCGAGCACTTTGAAGAGCTTCGAGGTGCGGTAGCGGACCAGCATGCGCATGTTGAAGAAGTGCATCAGGCCGAGAACCACGATCACCAGGCCCACCTTGGTGCTCAGGAACTCAAAGGCTCCGACGAGGTCGGTCGGCTTTTCCCCGTAGCGCAGCGCGAGCGCGACGAAGCCGATGTTGACCAGGTAGAACCCGACCAGCAGCAGGTGGTTGATGGAATCGGCGAGTCGTTCCTGGCCGTGAAAGTTCTCGACCAGGAACACCCGGCCGTTACCATGCAGGCTTCGACCCACCCACACCGTGATGCCGAGGCTGAGCGTGAGATAGACAACGTAGGTCATGACCATCATGTTCTTCTCCTGTCCGGCATATGTTGTATATTTAGCTTATTCGCTAAATGATACTAGCCATACTTAGATAGTTAGTCAATAAGCTAAATACAGGTTGCCTGAATGTCGCTGGACAAAGTCTTCGAAGCGCTGTCATCCACCGTGCGGCGCAAGATCCTCGCTTATCTCTCGGCCACGAACCTCACCGCCGGGGAGATTTCCGATCGTTTCGACATCTCGAAACCGTCGGTCTCCAAACACCTGGCGATCCTCGAGAATGCCGGCCTGATCCGCGGCGAGCGACGCGGACAATACATTCACTACAGCCTGGTCTCGGACAATCTCGTGAACACCTTGAACAGCTACGTGCAGGAAGTCTGCCCGGTATCGAAACCTTTGAAGCGCGAGAGCAGGGCCCGGGCGGCGGAGCGGGCGGGCGTACCCGTGAAGAGCAAGGCCTGAGGCGTAATATCCGGCACGAAACCCCGGTCGACTCATGTGCGTGAATCCCGCCCACCAATCCACCGCGAGGTCAGTCATGACTCCTGCACGTACACCCACGTTGTCGCCGCATTCCAGGAATTCGCACCGGGCCGGGTCGCTGACCTGGTTGATGCTGATGGTGTGCGGCGCGCTCGTACAGGTGACCGCGTGCGGCGCCGAACCCGCTGTAAGCATCCCCGCGCCCACGATCGATAGCCCCAAAGCGGCAGGACCCATGCAAACGGCCGTCGTGGCCGGCGGCTGCTTCTGGGGCGTGCAGGGTGTGTTCCAGCATCTGCGCGGGGTGAAGAAAGCGCTGTCGGGGTATGCAGGCGGCAGCAATTCGACAGCCGAGTACGAAACTGTCAGCACGGGTGAGACCGGACACGCGGAGTCGGTGCAGATTACCTACGATCCGGCGGTGGTCTCCTATGGCGAGATCCTGCAGGTCTTCTTTTCCGTGGCGCACGATCCGACCCAGTTGAATCGCCAGGGCCCGGACACCGGTCCGCAGTATCGCTCGGCGATCTTCTACGCGAACGATGAGCAGAAGAAGATCGCGCAGGCCTACGTTGCGCAACTCGACCAGGCTCATGTGTACGGGCGTCCGATCGTGACGCGCGTCGATCCACTCAAGGGGTTCTTCGCTGCCGAGAACTATCACCAGGATTACCTGACCAATAATCCTCACAACCCCTACATCGTCATCAACGATCTGCCGAAGGTGCAGAACTTCGCGCGCGTTCTGCCGGCGCTCTATCAGCCGAAGCCCGTACTGGTCGCGAAGGGGCGCTAGCAGTTCGAATCCAGCCGCGCGCTTGCCGCGAATTGGCCCCGGTCACCTGGAATACCAATGCTGCTCGCATTACTAGCCTTCCTCGGCGGTGCGATGACGATCATCAGCCCGTGCATTCTGCCGGTGCTGCCGTTCGTATTCGCACGCTCGAACCAGTCCTTCACCAGGAGCGCTCTGCCGCTGCTCGCCGGCATGGCGCTGACATTCGCCGCGATCGCTACGCTCGCCTCCGTCGGTGGCGCATGGGCCGTGCGCATCAACGCGTACGGTCGGGTGCTCGCGCTGGTCCTGCTTGCGGCATTCGGCCTCGCGCTGCTGTCGAAGCGCTTCGCCGACTGGCTGGCACGCCCGTTTGTCGCCCTCGGCAATCGCCTGATGCAATCGGCAGGCACCGATGACAGGGCGAACGTGCTGCAGTCCGCGGTTCTCGGCGTCGCCACCGGTCTCCTGTGGGCGCCGTGCGCGGGCCCGATCCTCGGCTTGATCCTCACCGGCGCGGCCCTCAATGGCCCCAACACGCAAACCACGCTGCTGCTCTTTGCCTACGCGCTAGGGGCAGTCACCTCGCTCGCATTGGCAACGCTTGCGGGGAACCGCGTATTCAACGCCATGAAGCGATCCTTCGGTGCCGGTGACTGGGTGCGGCGCGGACTGGGTGTGCTCGTGCTGGCTGCAGTAGCCGCAATCGGTCTGGGATGGGACACAGGGCTACTGACGCGCCTGTCCGCGGGCAACACCAATAGTCTCGAACAGAAACTGATCGACGCGGTGCGCCCGGCGTCGGCGCGCGCTGAGAGCGCAGACACCGCGATGGCCTCGAACGCGAAAACGACTGACACGGCGATGACGGACAGCGCGAGTGCCACTACGGCCATGACCGGCACGATGGCAATGTCGGGAAAGAAGTCCTCATCCGGCCTGCCCATCGAAGGCGAGCTGCCCGAGCTGAGCGGCGCCGGGTCCTGGCTGAACTCATCAGCTCTCACCGCGCAAGGCCTGCGCGGCAAAGTTGTGCTGATCGATTTCTGGACGTATTCGTGCATCAACTGCCTGCGCACGCTCCCGTATCTCAAGGCCTGGTACCAGCGCTACAAGGATCACGGCCTCGTCATCATCGGCGTGCATGCGCCGGAGTTCGCGTTCGAAAAGGACGAGGGCAACGTGCGCCGGGCCATAAAGGAGCTCGGGATCGAGTATCCGGTCGCGCTCGATAACGACTATGCGATCTGGCAGGCCTTCAACAACCAATACTGGCCGGCGCACTACTTCATCGACGCGCAGGGACGCATCCGTGGCCATCATTTTGGTGAAGGCAATTACGAACAGTCCGAGCGATTGATTCGAACTCTGCTCACCGATGCGGGGCAGGAGAATCTTCCCGGCATGGCCGGCGAGATGAACAGCTCTGGGGCGCAGGTCGCGGCGGATGAGAACAACGTGGGTTCGCCTGAGACCTATGTCGGCTACGAGCGCGCGCAGAACTTCGCTTCTCCCGGTTCGTTCTCACACGACAAGCCCAAGTCTTACGCGGCGCCGGGTTCGCTGCGGCTGAATCAATGGGGCCTGGGCGGGACCTGGACAGTTGCAGGTGAGAGGGCAACGCTCAACGAGACTCGGGGCAAGATCGTGTTCCGCTTTCATGCGCGCGACCTGCACCTCGTACTCGGACCGGGTGCGGACGGTAAGCCAATTCGTTTTCGGGTCACCGTCGATGGCCAGGATCCCGGACAGCATCACGGCACGGACATCGACGCACGCGGCGAGGGAACCGTGCGTGAACAGCGGCTCTATCAACTGATCCGGCAATCCGGCGATGTGAAGGATCGCACCTTCAGCATCGAGTTCCTGGACACCGGCGTGCAGGCGTATGCATTTACTTTTGGCTGACAGGTGAGCGAGATGAGCAGGAACAGGAAGGCGGTCGAGCAACTGGTGATGGCCCCTTGGTCACGTCGACAGTTCCTGATCTGTGGCATGACCGTGGGCGCGGGCGTCGCTGTCGCGCTTCGCGCGACCGGTGCGACGCAGGCTGCGCCCAAGCAAGGCGCTACAGTCGTGATTGAGAACTTCACCACCGCTGGAGTCAGTCAGGGAAAGGTGACCGTTCCCAGGGTCGTGAAAAGTGACGCGGAGTGGCAGGAGCAACTCTCTCCGGCGGCCTACCAGGTGACTCGCCATGAAGGAACCGAGCGGCCCTACTCGGGCGAGTACGAGAGCAACCATGCGGCGGGCATCTACCGCTGCATCTGCTGCGACACGGCACTGTTCGATTCGCATACCAAGTTTGAATCCGGCACGGGCTGGCCGAGTTTCTGGAAATCGATTTCGCGGCTGAATGTCGCTGAGACCGTGGACAAGAGCATCCCGCTGGAAGTACGCACGGCGGTCTCTTGCCGACGCTGCGATGCGCATCTCGGGCACGTGTTCGACGATGGCCCGGAGCCCACGGGTCTTCGCTACTGCATGAATTCGGTTGCGTTGCGCTTCGTCACCCGCGCGCAATGACACCATGATCAGTGCCGTGGCAAGCCAGGCGTAGGGCGCCCAGCACGATCCGGCCGATCACATTTCAAAATATGGCGATCGGGTTGACCGGTGAGCCGGTTCCCCCCTTGATCCGCAGCGGCGCCATCGTCAGCAGGAAATCGCTGCGCTCGAGCTCGCCGCAGGCGACGACCAGGGGTTCGAGCGCGGGTATGTCGAGCAGGATCAGTCCCATGGCGGCGAGCGCAATGGCGTGGAAGTAGATGATGTAGCGTGCGCCATAGGGATTCGGAAAGGCATCGACGCAGTCCCCCGAGTACACCGCGATTTCGCGCTCATGCATCCACTTGATCGCATCGGGCATGATGCCGACGCGCTGTCCAAGGTTCTCGGGTCCTTCCGCCGCCTCGCGCTTCTGCAGGCCCGTGTAGACGAAGATGCAGTCGCCCGACTCGACGCGAATTCGCTGATGCTTCTGTGCGGCATCGAGATCGGCGGCGTACACGCCTTCATCAGGAGCCAGCCACTCGGAACCTCGTGCTGCTGCGATATTCAGCAACACACCGCGGGTGAAGATGCCGTCCTTCTGCGCCAGCATGTCGCCGAAAGCCAAACCGCTCGGCAGAGCGACGTCAGCAGCCTTGCGCTTGTTGTAGATATCCGGTCCCCGATATACGTGCGCGATCGCGTCGAGATGCGTAAGCGCAAATCCGTGCATGTCGAGGCACAGCGCATCGACCGCACCGATCGGGTAGTGGCTCTGATAGCACATCGTGTGGCGCACCGGCGACGGATTGGTTGCAGACTGCGTGGTGTTCAGATCGCGCGCGAGCGACAGTGCCCGCCCGGTACGCACCAGTCTCGCAGCTGCGAGACGTTTCTCATTGGTGATGTAGTTGAGCGTGCCGAGTTCATCGTCCTTGCCCCAGCGCCCGGCATTGTCGAGTTCATCGAACAGCCGATCGAGCTCGGCCTCCATAGGGAAGACTCTTTTCTCGTTCATAGCTTGACCACCACATGTTGTTCGCCGGACCGATAGAGCGCGTGCACGATCCGCAACGTGTCAAGGTTGTCCTGCGCGTTGGTGAGCGGCACGCTACGCGTGGAAACGGCTTCCAGGAGCGATGCCATCGGTCCGATGAAGGCCGTTGGGATCCAGCGCGAGGTGACCGGGTAGTGCAGCCAACCATCGGTGGGCAGCACGCGTGAACTGACTTCGAGCGTATCGGCGCGGCCGCGCGGATAGTCGTACATGAGCCCGATCGTGCCGCGAATGCTGCCCTTGGTGCCGTCGATACGGAACTCCGCGCGCGGATCGCCGCTGCGGTTCTTGTGAAAACTGCGCAGGAACGCGCGCGTCTCGCCTGCGAATTCCAGCACGCTGATCGTGCGGGTCTCTCCCTGTTCCGGTTGGCCGGGCTCGCGTGCCTGGGTGCCGTAGGCGTAGCGCGGATTCCTGCCCAGCACGAAGCGCACGGCGTCGATGAAGTGGATCGTGAACTGGTTGAGATCCAGACGCGGCTGCTTGGCAACCCACGCCCAGTTTTCCCACGGCGTATAGACGTTGAAGTCCCAGCTCATCTCGAAGGGTTCGCCGATCCAGCCGGCGCTCACCATGGCGCGCGCGGCGGCGACACTTTCGGAGAAACGCAGTTGCTGATTCACCGCCATCAGGCGCTCACGCCTGGCGGCATGCTCGACCAGTCGCACGGCTTCGCTGAGATCGTAGGAAATCGGTTTCTGGCACAGCAGGTGCTTGCCGGCATCAAGGAGCGGCGCGGCGATCCCGCACTGAACCCAGGGAAAGACCGCGATGTCCACGACGGCGACATCCTGGTCCCTGCCGATCTCCTCCGTCGAAGCGTAGACCTTTGGAATTTCGTGCCGCGCCGCGACCGCTTTGGCCTTGTCCTTGTCGAGATCAAATATCCCGGCCACATTCAGACCATGCGCTGCGTAGGCAGGCAAATGCGCCAGGTCGACGATCTCACCGGCACCGATGACCGCAATCGGCAGCTTGTGATTCTCGCGGACGTGAATCGCGGTCGCGGCGCGGATCGGGGCGAAGATGTCGGGCATGGGAGTACTCCTGTGCCTTGGCGTGCTGCTTCAGTCTTTCCAGATGTCGCGTGCCTTGAACTCCGGCGTGTGCTGGCCGCTGCGCGGCGCACTGCGGTGCACGGAGACCGGACTCGAAGAAAAGCTGAAAGGCGATCCGACCGTGCGATACGTCTTGCCGGCATCCGCGTAGGGAACGTCCCAGAACATGCGTTTGTGCGCGATCTGCGGGTCGTCCTCGAGCTCGGCGTAGGTGCGCACCGGTGCGCACCAGACGTCATTCGCGGAGAGCAACTCGATCCAGTGCGAGGTCGGCTGAGTCGCGAAGTGGCTGGAGAGGAGTTGGTGCACGGTGTCGCGCGCCTCGAACATCTTTTCGTTGCTGTCGTACACCGCGAGCCAGTCGACGCCGAGGATCGTGCCGAGCTTCGGACACGGGAACATCGCCAGCATCATGTAGCCATCCTGCGTGGCGTAGATTCCACAAGGGGCCGTGATCCCGGGATGCCCGACGTTCGCCTGGGCTCGCTCGAAGGAGTTGCGATGGTTGAGATAGACCGTGAGCTCCTGCTGCTGAAGCGCGAGAATGCAGGACAACAGGTCTACATCAACACGCTGGCCTTCGCCGGTGCGATGGCGGTGCTGGAGTGCTGCGAGAATCCCTACCACGAGGTGCAGACCCGTGTACTGATCGGTGACGGCGAGCGCCATGACGAACGGCGGATCGCCGCGCCGACCGTTGAGCCACGCCGCGCCGCTCAGGGCCTGCACCAGGTAGTCCTGTCCCGGCCGCTTTGCGTACGGACCGGTGCGACCGTAGCCGGAAGATGCCGCGTAGATGAGGCGTGGGTTGCGTTGCTGGAGCATCTCGTATCCGAGGCCCGCCCGCTCCATGACGCCCGGGCGAAAATTCTCGACGACTACATCGGCCTTACCGACCAGCTCCAGGATTCGCTCCAGGTCGGCGGGATCGCGCAGGTCGATCTCGACGCTGCGCTTGTTGCGGTTGAATGCGAGAAATGCGTCAGTTTCCCCGTGCGTGCGCGACATGAAGATGCCGTACTGACGCATCCATTCGCCGTTCTGCTTCTCGAGCTTGACCACATCGGCACCGAGGTCGGCCAGCACCTGCGTCGCAAGCGGCCCCTGCAGCAGCGCCGTAAAGTCGAGCACACGGATGCCACACAGTGGGCCGGTGCTTGGAGTCTGATCAGACATTGCTTTCTCCAGGCAGTTACTCACGTGCCGAGAAGGGAATCGGCCAGTCTCTCGAAGCCTTCCAGGCATTCCTGGGGACTCTGCCGGCCACCCCAGATGAATTGGTGTATCAGCCCACCGGCCGCCGGCTGGAACCGGCGATGCCCGGCGACGCGCGGACGGATGAATGCGTGATCGATGGTTTCACGCGTGGCAGTGAAGAAATTCCCGACCAGGGCGTTGACCTCATGCGAGGCCCACGCCGCACCGTGGCCGGGTTGCCCGCCCGAGCGCGCGTAGAGCCCGGACTGCACGTCGGACGAAGCAATCTCGCTCGCCAAGGCGGCGGCGACATCGCGCGAGTGAGACTGGGACGACAGAGCCATGCCCACGCCGCCCAGAACAGATCCGATCGCGCCACTACGCCCACGTGGCGCATTACCGAAACTGAGCGTCCACGGGCGGAACCCCGGCCGCGCGTAGCTCGAGTAGCCGAACATCAGCGGCACGTAGAGGATTTCGTCCGAGCCGGCCATGCGATCGGAGATGCCGATGGGATCATCGTTGCGCGATGCCGGGTGCAGCGTAGCGGCGAGCCGACGCAGGAATTCGAGTGCTTCGAGCCCGGCTTCGCGCTCCACGCGTTGGCCCGCACGCCAGAACCCAGGCCCAGCCAGGCTCACGCCCACGGACAGGAGCGCGCAATAGGCGTGATTCGGATTCAGCGGACACGCCACCTTGGAAGGTGCGTTGCGCCGCTCAACCGCAAGCTCGGCGACATCCGACCAAGTGCGCGGCGACGCTGGCAGCCTTGCTGCGTGCCAGAGATCCTCGCGTACCGCACTCACCTGGCAGGCGGCGTCGATCGCGAGCGCCCATTGCTTGCCGCCCCAGTCATAGGACTCGAAGGTTGGGCCGACGCTGTGCGCGCCTTGATCGGCGAGATACTCGGCGTCAACCCAGTCGTTGACTGCAACCAGCAGGCCGGACGTCGCGGCGACTCCGACGAAGGGATGATCGATCAGCACCAGGTCGTACCGCGATGCGAGCTCCTCCAGAGCCTGGTCCTCGAAATCCTTGAGCGGCCTTGCATCCCAGTGCACCGTGACCCCGGTTGTTTTCGACCATGCAGCCGAGATCGCCGCGAGTGGATCACGTGCTCGAGGGTGATCCCAGGCCATGCCGCGCAGTGCGCTGGTCATGGCAAGTCAGTTCCTGGGTCGAGGCGAAATACCGCGCGCACCGCATTCACTTGTCTTGACGCGCCGTCTTTGGATCGCGGTAGAGAACGGTCTGGATGTGCTCGCAATAGAGCACGATCTCACCCTCACCCTTGAACACTTCGTAGCTGGCGCGCGTCAGGCCGCGCTCCTCGTACTTCGGCTCCTTGGCGAGGTTGGTGCGAATCGTATAAATAGAGTCGCCGATGAAGACCGGCTTGATGAAGCGCAGGCGGTCATAGCCGTACGAGAACGCCTGCAGCCAGTTGGTGGCGACGAGTCCGATCCCGGCGCTGAATACAAACGCTCCCGCGACCAGGCGCCGACCAAAGAGGCCTTCTTCCTTGGCGAAGACTTCGTCGGCCACGTAGGGGTGGATGTCCACGACCAGCGTGTTGAAGGCCATGCTTTCGCCTTCGGAAATCGTTCGCCGGATCGTCCTGATCCGGTGGCCTACTTCGAAATCCTCCCAGTAGAAGTCCTCGCAGCCCCACAGGGGTACCGCCTTGTGATCGGCGGGCAGTTTGGCGTCGTACACGGCCGTTCCCCTCGGTGTCTTGTTGGCTTGTTGAGCCTTCAAGTGACATGTTAGCCTACCCAAGAAACGGGGATCAATGCGCCAATAACCCGTAAATCAGCCACTCTAACATGTCAGAAATCGACTCCATGTCCGGCCGTGTGGCGCTCATCACGGGCGGAGCGGGGGGAATCGGCACTGCGATTGCGCAACGGTTCGCGCGGGCTGGCGCCTGGATCGTGGTCGCGGACCTTCGGGTCGACGTCGCACAAAAGACGGCCCACGGGCTATTGAAGGCAGGTCATCGGGCCGTTGGACTGGGAGGTGATGTCAGCCGATCAGCGGACGCCAACGCGCTCGTGCAGCGCGCGCTCGAGGCATTCGGGCGCATCGACATCCTCGTGAACAACGCCGGGATCATGGGCCGTGCGGCTCCACTCCAGGAACTCAAGGACGAGGACTGGCACTCCGTCCTCGGAGTGGACCTTTCGAGCGTGTTTTACGTCACGCGCGCGGTCATTCCGCACATGCGCGCGCGCAAGAGCGGCTGCGTCGTCAGCGTCGCATCAATCGCCGGCAAGGAAGGTACGCCGCAGCTGATTCCGTACTCGGTGGCGAAGGCCGGGATCATTGCTTTCACCAAGGCACTGGGGAAGGAAGTCGTGGCGGAGGGCATCCGCGTGAATTGTGTCGCTCCCGGGGTGGTCGAGACCGCGCTGCTCGATCAGCTTCCGCCCGAATCGACGCAGCTCATGCTCAGCAAGGTGCCGATGGGCCGGCTCGGAACCGCGGACGAAGTCGCAGCCGTCGTGCACTTTCTAGCCGGGGACGATGCGAGCTTCATTACCGCGCAGTGCTTCGATGTGAGCGGCGGGCGGGCGACGTACTAGGAGCGGCGCGACAGAACATTCCACACGGTCTCGACAGCGGGGAGAGTGCGATGAAACGCAGCGTCGAACATATCCTGACTACCCACACCGGCAGCCTGCCGCGTCCGGCAGCCCTGGTGGAAGTGATGTTCGCGAAAGAGGAAGGGCGCGACGTCGATCCACGCCTGCTCGAACAGCGGGTGCGCGATGCGGTGCGCGAAGTGGTCGAGCGCCAGCACCAGGCCGGCATCTCGGTCGTGAGCGATGGCGAGATGAGCAAGCTGAGCTATGCGACCTACGTGACGGAGCGCCTGAGCGGATTCGGCGGCAAGTCCGACCGACCGAAATTGAGCGACATCCTCGAGCATCCGAACGTCGCCAGTCACTACTTCAACGATCCCGGCGTGCAGCGCCTCAATATGAATCGTCCCGCCTGCAACGGCCCCGTGAAGCGCAAAGGAATGGCCGAGGCTGAAACCGACATCGCGAATTTCAAGCAAGCGCTCTCCGGCGTGCCGGTCGAGGACGCGTTCATGACTGCCGCGTCACCTGGTGTCGTGTCGATGTTCCTTGGCAACGTTCACTACAAGTCGGAGGAGGAATTTCTCTGGGCGGTGGCGGAGGCGATGAAGCCGGAATACGAGGCCATCGTGCGTGCGGGCTTTCAGTTGCAGCTCGACTGTCCGGACCTCGCGATGACGCGGCATCGGGAGTTCGCAGATCGGCCGCTCGAGGAATTCCGGGACTACGCGCGCCTGCACATCGAGGTCCTGAACGCGGCGACCGCCAACATCCCGCCAGATCGCATGCGTGTGCATCTGTGCTGGGGAAACTATCCGGGCCCGCACCATCGCGATGTGCCACTCGAGCAGATCATCGACCTGATCCTCAAGGTGCGCGCACAAGGCTTATCTTTCGAGGCGGCCAACGGACGACACGCGCACGAATGGAAGGTGTTCGAAAAAGTGCGACTCCCCGAGGGCAAGGTGCTGATACCGGGCGTCATCGAGTCGATGTCGAACCGGATCGAGCATCCCGAGCTCATCGCACAACGGATCGTCAGATTCGCGCAGATTGTGGGCGCCGAGAACGTGATCGCGGGCAGCGACTGCGGCTTCGGCACCTTCGTTGGCGTCGCACTGGTCGAGCCCGAGATCGCGTGGGCCAAGCTCGGCGTGCTCGCCGAAGGCGCGCGCCTCGCTTCCGCGCAGCTGTATTGAGTCCAAAGTGTTCGTCCCACATTCGTCGCAGGCCGCACTGCTCCTGATCGTGGTCTCAATGTTCTGCTGGGCATCGTGGCCGAATCTGCTCAGGGCCTGCCCGCAGTGGCGCCTCGAGTTCTTCTACGTCGACTACACACTTGGTTTCCTCATCACCGTGATACTCATAGGCGCGACCGCCGGCTCGAACGACCTGCTCGGACTCGACTTCATCGATCGTGTGGCGGCTGCAGGCACCCGCGAGGCTGCACTCGCGCTCGTGGCCGGACTGCTTTGGAACGCCGGCAACATCCTCCTGCTCAACAGCATCATGATCGCGGGCCTCGCCGTCGCGTTCACCATTGGTGCGGTGCTGGCGATAATGCTGGGCGTCGGCATCAGTTACTGGGCCCAGCCGATCGGCAATCCCGCCTGGTTGCTGGCGGGTTCAGTGGTGCTCGTGATCGCGGCCCTGGCGAACGCCCAGGCCTATCGCAAGCTGGGTGGGGTCTCGAGTCGGAACAAGTCGCTCGGCATCGCGCTCGCACTTGCGGCCGGCGTGCTGGCGGGCATCTTCCCGCCCTTCATCGCCGGCGCCATCACCGGTCCGGGCGCACTCGACTCCTACGTCGTTTCCATCTACTTCATGTTGGGGGCTTCGGTCACGACACTCATCGGCATGCCAATTCTCGTGGCGCGGCCCTTCATCGGGGAGCCCGCGTCCATCAAGGGGTATCTGCAGGGCCGAACGCTGTGGCATGTCATGGGACTTCTGGCCGGCGCGATCTGGTGCATCGGCACGGTCGCGAACTTCGTGTCTGCCGGGCTGGTGGGCGTCGCGATCAGTTGGGGAATCGGCAGTGGCGCGCCCATGGTGGGCGCGCTGTGGGGCATCCTGTTGTGGAAGGAATTCAAGGGCGCCGATCCCTGCTCACGCACCCTTATCACCGTGAGTCTCGTGCTCTACACGACGGGTGTCGTGCTGGTTGCGATCGCCTACCACCTGCGATAGAGGCACCAGGCGGCCGGTCGCTACCGGTTGATGCGCGTTCTCAGCAGCACGATGCGATACGGATCCCACGTCGATGCATTCCAGATCACATCCACCCCATTGCCAGCGGGCTTGATCCACTGCTCGATGATGTTGGCGCCGTACAGGAAACCGTATTCACGAGGATTTACCCCTTCCCAGTCGGTGCTGCCCGTACAGTTCGCCGCCTTGCAGTCGGGATGATGCAGGATTCCGCCGGGCGCGTACTGACGTTCGAGCGGACTGTGGTTGGGATCACCGCCGACGAGCACATCCTGGGGCGGCGTCCACGGACCCCAGGGGTCATTTGCCGTGCGCATCCGGAAGGCACCGTTCCCGATCACGACGTCCTTGCATTCGTTGCGCGCGAAGAGTTCCAGGACGCCGCAGTTGGGCAGGAGCTGCGTGGGCAGGTTGATCATTCCACCGCCGTAGAGCATTAACCACTTCTTGAGCGGCTCCACCCACGCAATGCTCACCTGATCGACGATGTCGTAGATCTCGTCAGCCTGCACGCCCGCGCGCGTTGCATCCAGATCCGCCGGCGCCGCGTCCCTTTCGCTGCCGCTGAACTGCGGGGCTCCTTTCGCGTCCGTGCCCGTGAAGTAGTGCAGGTTCAACTTGAATCCAGCACCCGCGGGCATGTCGGCATAGGCGAAGTACAGCGCCAGCGGTCGTCCGTGTGCGCCCACGCCGATGAATCCCGGCCGGCCCCAGATGAAGACGCGCTGATTTCCACCCGTGCCATCAGCGTTGCGGTAGTCCTGGTTGGACCGACCCGAACCCCGTGCGGCCAGGAAATCTTTCACGGTGCGGGGCGTCGCGCTGGAGAACTTGTTGGTGAGCCACTCGATGTCATCGACATAGCGCCTGGGATCTGCCGTGCTGCGTAACCCGACCAGGTTGTTCACGCCGACACCGCTGATCCGCCCCACGTCCGTTTTCGCCCAGGCGGAGCTCGAAGCATCAGTGCAGAACCCGCTGCCCGCGACTGGCTTGCCTTGTGAGGTCATGGTGTCTGCATTGCACGCCGGTGTGCCGTCGATACAGACGACGGTCAATCCCTTGTCGGTGTCGTATTTCTCGCCCAGATAGCCGAGCCCGGTGTCGCAGGTGAGGCCGCCGCTGCACTCGTTGTCCGCATGACAGCCTCGCGGCTTCGAGGTGTAGAACATGCCGAACTCATCGCGGCCATTGCTGAACCCGCCGATCGGAGTCTTGAAGGTCTCCATGGCGTGTCCCGGATTGATGGCCGACATTTCCGTCGTACCCGGATTCTGACCGAGCCTGACCAGCGGAAGGTTCGTGGGAGAGATCTTCGCCGGGTCGCGCCACTCGGCGAGGTCTACGGTCCCGAAGCCATCGTCGTAGACAGCCTTGCTCGAGGCCTCGATCGATTCACCTTTTTCCGTCGCGGCGGTGTCACCAAACAGGAACACGAGCTTGCCGCCGTGCTCGTAGCTCCAGCCGAGGTCAGTGCCGTAGTACTTGATCTGAAGCGGCGCAACGTTATCGGGATGCAGTTTCGCGTAGGGGCCCGTGAATGGCCCAAGGATCGTCGTCTCGCCGACGGACGGATCAGCGCAGGCGATGCCCTGGAGACCACCGAGCACGAGAACAGCCAGCACGCATTGACGGACAGCTTTCATTTCTCATCCCCTCTGCTTGGTGTGTGCGCTCGCACGCTCACTTGCGAATATGAGTTCTCAGCAGGACGACGCGATACGGATCCCAGGTCGAGGCATTCCAGATGACGTCGACGCCATCGCCTGCGGGCCGGATCCACTCGGCGACGATGTTGGCGCTGTAGAAGAAGCCATATTCCCTGGCGTTGTACGCGAACATGTCGCTGTGAGGGGCGCAGGTTGGCTCCGTGCACGCGGGATGCCGCAACGCGCCGCCCGGGCCGTACTGCCCATGAGGTCCGGAAGCCGGGTCACCGCCGACGATGACATCCTGCGGCGGTGTCCACGCACCCCAGGGTTGATCCGCGCTTCGCATGTGCACGGCGCCGTTGCCGAGAACCACCGCTGTGCACTCGGAACCCGCAAACACTTGCAGCACTCCGCAAGCCGGAAGTGCCGCGGTTGGCAGATTGCTGAGACCGCCGCCGTAGAACATCACCCATTTCTTGAGTGGCTCGACCCAGGCGACGGACATCTGGTTGACGACATCGATCGTCTCCTCGTCCTGGACGCCATCGCGTGTGGAGTCCAGATCGAGCGGCACCGCATCCTGCTGGTTGGCGCTGAACTTCGGGGTGCCGGACACGCTGCCGGCGTAGTACTGCGGTTCCCACTTGTAGCCAGCGCCTCCCGGCATGTCGACGTACGCGAAATACAGTCCCAGCGATCGTGCATCAGCAGCGACGCCGACGAAGCCGGGCCGGCCCCAGAGAAGTACACGTTGCTCGCCCTTCACCGTGCGCGCGGTGACGTTCATGAACTTGTTCGTCAGCCAATCGTGCGTATCCCCGTACATCTTTGGCTGGTCGGGATTGCGAAGGCCGATCCGCACCTTCAGGCCCACAGCACTCAGCAGGTTCGAGACTCGCTCACCGCGCAGCACGCTGGTTTGATCGGCGCAAAATCCGCTGCCCGGAACTGATTTTCCGGCCGCATCCGTCATCGTGTCCGGCACGCAACCGGGGGTGCCGTCCCGGCAGGCGAGGGTGAGATTTGCCTCGTCCGTGTACTTCGCGCCGAGGTATCCGAGCTTCGTGTCGCAGGTCAGGCCGTCACTGCAGTCGGCGTCCTTGGTGCAACCTCTGGGCTTGGTGATGTTGAAGATGCCAAACTCGCGGCTGCCGCTGCTGAAGCCGGCCATCGGCGTCTTGCCCAGGTCCATCGCGTGCCCGGGATTGATCGCCGACATTTCGGTGGTGCCCGGATTTTGTCCGAGCTTGATCAACGGAATGTGGTTTGGCGTGATGCGCGATGGATCGGCCCACTCGCGCAAATCCACACTACCGAACCCGTCGTCGAACCGCGATCCGGTGGAGGCTTCGATGGGCGCATATTTCTCCGTCGCCCAGGAATCGCCGAACAGGAATTGCAGTTGCGTGCCGTGCTGATAGGAAAAGCCAAGGTCGGTGCCGTAGTACTCGATCCGATTGGGAGCGATGTTGTCGGGATGCAGCTGCGCGCCATTTCCGGTGAACGGTCCGAGGTAAAGCGTCGTGTCAACCGTCTGCGGCGTGGCCGGGCAGCTGACGCACAGAAGCAAGATCGCGCCCACCGCGTTCCTGAGTGAATGCACCGGCTTCTCCCTGGATTCCTTGTCTTGGGCGGCGGTTAGTGAGGCGTTGGCGCGTGCGGATGCAGCAGTTCTCTGTCTTTCAGCTCGCGCCACAGCGCCGCCGGCACCACCTCTTGGAGAACGGCCGCGTTCTGCTTCGTTTCCACAGCTGTCTGACCGCCGGGGATCACGCTGACGACGAGCGGATTTGCGAGGATGAACTGCAGCGCCGCCGCCGGGAGGGCCACCCCATGCGAGCGACACACGGCATCGATGGCGCGTGCCCGCTCGAGGACTTCCGGTGGCGCTGCCGCGTAGTTGTAGGTGTTGCCGCCCGCGAGGATCCCGGAGTTGTATGGTCCGCCGGCAACGATTCCGACGCCGCGCTTCGCACATTCGGGAAACAATGTGCCGAGCGGTACTTGCTCCAACAGCGTGTAGCGGCCCGCGAGCAGGAACAAGTCCGGGTCGACGAGCTCCAGCAATCGTGCGCAGGGTTCCCACTCGTTCACGCCCGCCCCGATAGCAAGAACCTCGCCGCTGTCGCGCAGCTCCGCAAGCGCGCGCCAGCCGCCGGTGTCGATCAACTCGCGGATGCGTGCTTCGCACGCAGCGCGTCCACCGTGAACGAAGGCGCAGACGTCGTGCACGTAGAGGATTTCGACCCGATCCAACCCCAGCCGCTCGAGGCTCTCCTCGTATGAGCGCATGACGCCGTCGTACGAGTAGTCGTAGTGGAAGCGCACCTGCGGCGTGTCGACGAAGAAAAGTCCGTTGACCTGGTCCTTCTCGCACGGTTCGAGCAGACGACCAACCTTGGTGGCGACCATGAAATCCTGCCGGCGTCGCTGTCTCAGGAGACGCCCGACGCGCACTTCAGAAAGCCCGAGGCCATAGAGTGGGGCGGTGTCGAAGTAGCGCGCGCCGCTGTCCCACGCGGCGGACAAAGTCTCATCACAATCCTCTTCGCTCAGCGGGCGCAGGTAATTGCCGAGCGGCGCGGAACCGAAGCCGAGCGCAGTGAAGTTCAGAGTCCTTCCGCCGCGCGTGACAAAGCGCCGGCGGTCTGCGGCGCGCATTCCGTCTGTCATGAGTTACCTCGCTATCTACTATCTAACATGTCACTAAAGCGATGCAACCGACAATAGTGATCTATCTCCCGGTGGGGGTACGCTGATCGGAATGCAATCGTGCGGGCGGCAACCAGGCGGCAATCTGCCGGTGCCGAACGTGAGTGAGTGACTGTGCGCGCCATAACGATATGTATATAAACAACTTAAGAGCTGTCGTTTGGATCGATGAGCTAGCCGGCGAGCGGCAGGCCAACCAGTCGGGCGAGGCCTGCTCACGCCGACTTTCAAATGGGAGCCGTGTGACTGAGCCCCTCTTTAATTGATAGCCTCAAAGCTGACATGTTAGCATCGACCTCGTCTCTCTTTTCAGGAACTTGCGCGCTAGCCAAAAACTTTCGAAGAGCGCACACCGCACACGGATTTCGCATCACAACCAATGTGGACCAACGGGTCGAATGAACGACAAGCCTGACGCCAGGAAGTGGCGCAATCCGCAATCCGTCGAGAACGCGGCCGCCGAACGGATCGCAGCGTCTCTGACGCGAGGGACTGAGCTTCGCAGCAGGGCTGCTGCTGGCTGGGCGCTTGGGACCTTTGTCATCGAGTGTCCGACTCCGGCCACGATGAATCTTCTCGCGCTCGCGGGGTTCGACTTTGTAGTGATCGACATGGAGCACTCGTCAGTCGGGCTCTCGAAGCTCGAGATCTTGATTACTGCGGCTCACGCCACCGGACTCACGGCCCTCGTGCGCCCATGGGGTGAGGACAACGGCCTCATCGGCAAGGTGCTCGACATGGGCGCCAACGGGATCATGGCGCCGCGAGTCGAATCGCTGCAGCGGGCGCGTGCGATCGTCGAGCAGGCACGTTTCGCACCGCTCGGTAACCGCGGCTTCTCGCCACTCGCGAAGTACGACTCACTCAGCGAGCCGCTGCGGCGCCTCGACGAATCAACCTACGTAGTAGTGCAGGTCGAAGGGCGCCGCGCCCTGGAACAGATTGCGGAAATCGCGTCTGTTCCGGGAATCGACGCGGTGTTCGTCGGTCCCTACGACCTGGCGCTCTCGCTCGGCGTACCGCCGGGAAGCGGGCAGGTGTTCGCTGCCGCCGAAGAGCTCGCCAAGGCGGTGCCGCGCGACCGGGCGTTGGGCATCTACATCGATGATCCGGCGCTCTGTGCCGATTGGGCTGCGCGGCGCTTCGCGCTGCAATGTGTGAGCTTCGACGGGCGCATGCTGGCGAACGGCGCGCGCGCTGTCGTCACGCAAGCAAAGGCCGACATGGCACGGACGGGCGCGAAGAAGTGAAGGGCGAAACACCCATCGGCTCGCAAGCGGGTGCTGCGGAGCTTGTTGCCCGCTGCGCCGCGCTCCTCTCGGAAGCGGAGCTGAACCGACGGCCGATGGAGCCGCTCACCAAGATTTTTCCCGCGCTCGACGTCGCCAATGCCTATCGGATTCAACAGGCAAACGTGGAACGTCGTCTCGCGGGTGGCGAAAAGATCGTGGGCCACAAGATCGGGCTCACGGCCAAGGCCATGCAGGAGCTATTCGGCGTGCGCGAGCCGGACTACGGACATCTGCTGACGACGATGCTGCACGATGCGCACAAGGCGCTCGACCTCGGTGAGCTGATCGATCCCCAGATCGAGGTGGAACCCGCGTTTGTGCTGGGCGCGCGCCTGCAAGGACCCGGCGTGAGCATCGCCGACGTACTGGCAGCCACAAGATATGTGAGCGTGTGCTTCGAAGTCATCGACTCGCGCATCATCGATTGGCGCATCAAGCTGCCGGACACGGTGGCGGACAACGGTTCAAGCGCCCGCGTAGTCCTCGGCGCCAACAGAGCCCCGCCATCCTTACTTTCACTGGACGACATGGATACGGAGCTCGAACTCGATGGCGCCGTGGTCGAGACCGGCAACACGAGCGCTATCCTCAGTCATCCGGCCAATGGCATCTGCTGGCTCGCAAATCGGTTGTCGGAGTTCGGCGTCGCGCTGGAACCGGGCCAGATCGTCTTGCCCGGCACCTGCACCCGATCCGTCCGCATCGGCGGTCACCACCGCGTCGCTGGCCGCATCGCCGGTCTCGGTGAAGTCGTGCTCGATCTCACCGGCGCGCCATCGATACCGAATCGCAAGCGCAATTGACGGGTGAGCCGCACTGGCTCTGGAGCATTCATGCGCGACACAACCGCCACGGGCCTGGAGGCCACGATCCGCGAGTACTTCGACGCCTGCAACGAAGCCAATGCCGCGAAGATTCGTGCCTGCTTCGAGCCGGACGGCATTCACTACTTTCCTGCCGGCGCGCCACAGGGAACTTTCGACGGGGCCGAGGCGATCGCCAACGGTTGGGTCACCGCCGTCAGGAACCTCGGTTCCATCTGGACCATCGATCGGATGGTGGTCGATGACTCCCGCCTCGAAGCCGTGATCGAGTGGACTCATTTCAAGCCGAAGCAAGGTCTGTACCTGCGCGGCGATGAGTGGTACCTGTTCTCCAAGCGCGGCCTGATCCGCGAGATCCGCGCCTACTACGCTTGCCCGCCGGCGATCGAGCGGCGCACTCACGAGCTCGGCGACTTCGATTACGCCGGACGTGGCTATCCGCTGAGCCCACCGCCCATCAGGCGCTGATCCGTGAAGATCACGGCGGCTGAGAGTTTCGTGTTGAAGGTCCCGATCGGCTCGGGGATCGCCGACAGCATGCAGTTCGTGACTCACCTGGAATTCGCCGGGCTCAGTGTCACGACCGACGCAGGCATCAGCGGCACCGGCTACACCGTCACGGTGGGACACGGCGGCGCCGTGATCCAGAAGGCGCTCGACACACTCCTGAGCGACGACCTGATCGGCAAGGATCCGCACAACGTCCGCGAAATCTGGCAGCAACTCTATCTCGGCAAGGCGCACTGGATCGGCCGCGCGGGCGCAACCACGATGGCGCAAAGCGCGATCGACATCGCGCTTTGGGACATCATCGCGAAGGCGGCCGAGTTGCCGCTATGGCAACTGCTGGGTGGTGCGTGCCAGGCTGACATCCCCATCTACAACACACATGCCGGCTGGCTGAACTACTCGATCGATCAACTCCAGGTCGAAGCCCTGAAGCTGATCGGGCAGGGATACGTTGCGCTCAAGATGAAGGTAGGACTTGCGGACTCGCACGAAGACCGACGCCGCGTCGCGGCCGTGCGCAAGGCCATCGGCGAAAAAGCGCTCCTCATGGTGGACGCCAATCAGAAATGGGACTTGATGCAGGCCCGGCAGGCCGCGCGCCTGCTCGAGGACTTCGATCTGTCGTGGCTGGAAGAGCCCCTGCACCCGGACGACATCCGCTCGCACCGCGAGCTCAACGACAGTACTTCGATTCCGATCGCTCTCGGCGAACACCTCTACACGACTCATGCTTTCAGGGATTACATCGAGTGTGACGCGGTCGATCTGGTCCAGGTCGACGTCTGCCGTATCGGCGGCATCACGCCCTGGCTGGAAGTTGCCGCGCTGGCGAACTCATTCAACATCCGCGTCTGCCCGCACGCGGGGGACCTGATGCAGGTGCACCAGCACCTCGTGAAGGTGATCCCCAATCATTGGCTGCTCGAAGTGATCCCGATCTGGGAGCGCGGACCGTTCAAGAATCAGATCAGGCTCGAAAGTGGCAAGTGCATCACGCCGACCGAACCCGGCGCATCCACCGACTTCACTTCGCAGGCATTCGATGAGTTTCGCATCAGCTGAGCGCTCGACACAGCGAGAGGGCAGGGAACAGTGACCAGGAAATTCGCCGAACAACTTGGATTCCCGGAAGCGCCAGTCGTGCTGCCGGACGGCAGCTTCCTGTTCGTCGAGATGGACCCTGCGAAGGGATGGACGATTCGCTTCAGCCCTGATGGCAAGACGCGGTCGGTGGTGGCGCGCACCGGACGACCGAACGGGCTCGCCGCTGATCGCAAGGGCAACATCTGGGTCGCCGAGACCGCGATGCGCGCACTCCTGCGCTTGACGCTGGAGGGCAAGTACGAAGTCGTCGTGAGTGCCTGTGAAGGTGAACCGTTTCTCTTCCTGAACGATCTCGCGCTCGCCAGCAACGGCGACATCTACCTCACCGATTCGGGGATCGAAATGGAAGATCTTGCGCCCCGCGGCCAGCTCAATCCCGACTACCGCAACCTGAAATACGACGGTCGTGTGTTTCGCATCGACCCGACGACCCGCACGGTGGAGCGCGTCGATCGGGGGCTGCAGTTCGCCAATGGCATTGCATTCGGGCCGGATGAGAATCTCTATGTGGCAGAGACCCTCAGCGGGAACATCTATCGATATGAGTGCGCAGCCGGGCGCGCGACTGGAAAGCGGAAATTGTTCGGCAATGTCATCGAACGCTTCGATCCGGGGGTGCTGCAGGGGCCGGACGGGATGAAGTTCGGCGCCGACGGCAGCCTCTACGTGGCGGTCTTCGGGCAAGGCGACGTCACAATTCTCGGCCGAAACGGAGCCGTGACCGGAAGGCTCAAGACCGCGGGTGCAATGCCGACGAACCTGGTTTTCGGTCCGCGCGGCGAAAAGAAAATCTATGTGACCGAAGTCGAGAGCGGGTCAGTGCAGGTCCTGGACGTCGCGACGGAAGGTTTGCCGCTGCACCTGTAGAATCAGCGCCACGGCACTTCGCCGGGCTGCGGCGGTACAATGTAACGACCAGCACCTTCACGGCGGGGAAACGGAAACTTGCCGCGCCCGGTGGGCGGGTTGGCCTGAAGATCCTTGAGCTTTGCTGCGTCGACCTCGATCCCGAAGCCCGGTGCATCGCTCAACACGATGAATCCGTCCTCGATGTGACTGTGCCACTTGAGGCAATGCTCGCGCCCCGGATCTACGACTTCCATCATATTGTGATTGGGCAGCGCCGCCGCGATCTGCGCCATGTAATCGGCCTGCGCATTCATCATCGTGACCTCAAGGCCATGCGCATGGGCCATGCGGGCAATCTGCCTGAGACCGGTCACGCCGGACTGGCCGGCCCATACATTGATCACATCCACGGCGCGGTTCGCGATCAGTGGATAGACTTGCGCGAGATTATGCAGATTCTCCCCACTGGCGACTGCGGCGCGCACTTGCTGTGAGACCAGCCGCAGACCATCGTAGTCCCAGCGTCGCGCCGGCTCCTCGACCCACAACAGATCGAAGTGCTTTTCCATTTGCCGGATGTAGCGCACGGCCTGCTTCGGTGACCAGTATTCATTCGAGTCGATCATTAGTCCCGGCCGCGGCGAGGCAATGCTCAACGCTTCGCGCATGATGTCGAGCCGGCGCATATCCGCCGCGAGATCCAGTCCCACCTTCAGCTTGCCGCTGTCGATCCCGAGCTCCGCCATGCGTCGGTAGAACGCGAACAGCTCCTCGTCCGACAGGCAGTAGTCGAGCCCGCTGGCATATGCCTTGACACGACCTGCAGTGCCGCCGAGTGTTTTCCACAAGGGCTCGTCGGCGAGTTTCGCCTTGATGTCCCACAACGCAACGTCAATGGCGCTCAAGGCCGCACTGGCTGCGCCTTCATTACCTCCCTTGTGCAGGTAGTCGTTCATCCGCATCCAGAGGGCAACGACCTCGCGCGGATCGGCGCCTTCGATCACTCCAAACAGACTCTCGATGCCACCGCCGTAGCCGAGCGAGATGCCCGTGACGTTCTCGTCGGTGTCGAGAAACAGGATCGATCCTGGCAGCATCTCCACGCCGCTCGGCAGGTTGGCATCGCCAACCAGGCGATCCATCTTCATGAGGTACTGCTCGACGCGATAACCGGTGATCTTCACTTGACGCTCAATCCGTTCCCGGGTGCATCCCCGGCAATCGCCCATCCGTCCTCGATTCGCACCTCGCTCGCCCAGAGGCGAGACGCCGACGCAGGATCCAGCACTTCCAGGCTCATGAAGCTCGGCATTACGCCGGCGAGATGCGCGTGAATGTTCCCGGGTGCGGCAGTCAATGTCACCGGGAGTTCGTAGCCGAAGGCGGCATCCGCGATCTGCAGCGCGCCGGTGATGCCGACGCGGCCGATGTCGATCTCGATGACATCGGCGGAGCGATGCTGAAAGTGGGGCAGGAACTCGCCGACGCCCAGTCCCCTGCCAACGCTTACCGCGGCACTGATCGCGTTCGATATCTGTTTCAAGCCAGCGACGTTGGAACTGTCACAGGCACCCTCGACCCACGCGAGGTCAAATTCCTGTTCCATGTCACGAATGTTGCGGATCGTCGCGTCGGTGGGCCAGGACTGGCCGAGGTCAATGGCCAGCGTGGGCGGAGCCACCGCTCGCGACAGCGCCGCCCGCGTTCGTGCCAGGCGCTGCAGGTCCTTGTCAGGATCCAGGCCCAAACGCAGTTTGCCGGCGCGCAAACCGAAATCGTGCGCCATGCGTTCGAACCACGCAGAAACCTGGGCCTCATCCAACGCCGCATCCGTGAGGCTCGCGCACGCATTGGCGCGCGGGCGCGATCCACCCAGGGTCTTCCAGAGTGGCTGGCCCTCGCGCTTCGCCTTGAGATCCCAGAGGGCCACGTCCAGCACCGCGATCGCTTCGTGGCAAGGCTCGCCGTGCGTGCGCTTAGCCTGGAGATTCACCATCCGCTGCCACAATCCCGCTATGCCGCGAGGATCCTCTCCCTTGAGTACGTGCTGCACGAGGTTATCGATCTGCGCGCCGTTGGTGCAGCAAGCAACGCCAATGCCGCTCACACCTGCATCGCTGCTGAGCTCGACGACGCAGCTCGTGCCCGCGTCCATAGCGCGCGTCGATCTTGAACGCGTGGGCAGATCATGAGCAAAGGGGGTCACCTTGACGCCGGTGACTTTCATGAGAGGGTTCCGCGATGGGCAGCGGGGGCCGCTGTCACTTGACGCTCTTCAGCCTCGATTGAGATTCGGTTTCCGCCGTATCGCGCTCGATGGCCCGCGCCACCATCGCGATGTGCACGCGCATTGCAGCGCCAGCCAGCTCGACATCGCCGGTGCGGATCGCATCGGCTATGCGGCGGTGCTCATTCAGTGTCGCATAGGGTCGGCCATCTTCGGGCAACGCGTGAAAGCGCGGCCGGTCGAGCAAAGCCCGGGAAGAATCGAGAAGGCGCTGGGCCCGTGGTGACTTGATCGATGCAAAGATGATGGCATGAAAGGCTTCGTCGAGATCGTCGAGCGTTGCCATGTCGTTGTCGCGAACGGCTTTCGCCTGCGCATCCAGGTTCTTGTCGAGGCGCTGCAACAGTTCTGCATCCGCCATCTGCGTGACGCGCCGCACCGCTTCGACTTCCAGTCCGGTGCGAATCAGCAGTGCCTCACGGACGTCCTCGGGGCGAATCGGCGCGACGAAGCTTCCGCTCTGCGGGTACACGTCGACCAAGCCTTCCTCGGCAAGCCATGCAATCGCTTCACTCACCGGAGCGCGCGACACGTCGAACTCGAGCGCAATCTCGTTTTTTTGCAGGCGCGAGCCGGGTTGCAGCTCGAGCCCGCGAATGCGGCGGCGCAGTTCCCGGTACACGCGCTCCGCCTTCGAATGCTCGGAGGAAGAATCGGTGACGGGGTGGCTCTTGCTCATCCTGGTGTGGGTCCTGGCAATTGGCGCTCAGCAGGCGGAGCGCTCGTCACGCGTAATCTTAGCGTTCGTAACTGGTCGTCGCACTTTCAATGTCTAACATGTTAGTTTTGAACAACATAGCGAATTGACTAAGACCCCCATCGACCGTGAGTGGGCTGCAGGCTTCGCAACTGAGCTCCCGAGAAGCGGGCGCTCAAGGTTGGGACCTGGCGCTGTCATCCCGATGGTTCACCGCTACACTGACATTTTTAGCCTGTATTTACCTGAATTGACGCTGTCCATCGCCAGCACAAGTGTGCGCGTCCCGATACATCAGGATCATTTCAGCAGCGCTTGCCGTGCAGCTGGAGGAGCTCCGGATGCAGCGCAAGTACCTGGTCCAGAAAACCGCGGCGTCAAAAGTCCTTTGAATCGCAAACAGCTAACATGTTAGCATGCAAAAAAGGGCTACCTACCAATGGCCGCTGCAGTGGGGGCTCGGGGAGCGGGGGGCTTCAAATGAAACGCAGTATCTCCACGTGGAATCGCATTTGTTTCTTTGCGATGTCATGCGCGACCGCAATCGGTATCTGCGCGGACGCGCGGGCCCAAGCATCCGCCGCGGCCTCGACGGCGTTGGAAGAGATCACCGTAACAGCGAAGCGGCGCACCGAAGACATCCAGACGACCAGCATTTCGGCAACGGTTCTCACGGGTGATCTGGTCGAGAGCAAGGGCGTTGTCGACTTGTACGCTTTGCAGTATGCAGCGCCGGCAGTCACGGTGACCTCCTATGGTTCGGCGAACGTCCTCAACATTCGCGGTCTGGGGCGCAGCCAGGTCGATATCGACGTCCCGTCCGGTGTCGTGATCTATCGCGACGGGGCGCCCACGCTCGCTGGGTATTTCCAGAACGAACCGTACTTCGATATCGAGTCCATCGATGTGTTTCGCGGTCCGCAGGGAACGTTCGTGGGCAAGAACGCGGCTGGCGGCGCAATCTTCATCAACACCAAGGACCCCGAGCTCGGCCACTTCAACGCCAGCATCGAAGGCGGCATCGCGAATTACAACGCCTATGAAGCGACCCTGGTCGGCAACGTCCCGCTCGGTGATACCGCGGCAATGCGTCTGGACTACCGCCATTACGAGCGCGATGACTACTACGACTCGATCACGGGCAATTTCACTGGACATCCCGGACAGGCGGACAACAACAGCTATCGTCTGGGCTTGCGCTGGCAGCCGTCCGACAATTTCTCGACGGTCCTGAAAGTCGACTACCACGATCTCGACTTCGGCGGCAACGTGACGACGGTGTTCGGAGAGAAACCCCTCGGCGATGTAGTACAGAACGCCAACTTCCAATACACCGACGAATCGCTGCGCACGGTGCTGGACATCAAGTACCGCTTCAGCAACGGCATCAGCCTCACCTCGCTGAGCGGCTACCAGGACGTCAACTCGGTGAACAATCTGGATCTGAACGCGACCTTGCCCGTCATCTATATCTTCAACAGCAAGATCGACGCGCAGATCTACTCCGAGGAAGTCAACCTGGTCTCGCCGGACGACCAGCGCTTCACGTGGGTGGTGGGACTGTTCTGGGAAAAGCAGAATTCAAAACTTCCGCCCTGGCAGGACGGGGGATTCAACTTCATCGGTAATGGCTTCCCCCTCACCTATCCCTGGGCCACGAGTCCGTGGGACAGCACGGACAAGGACCGCGCCGCATTCGTGCATACCGCGTTCAAGTTCACTGAACACTGGCAACTGGAGGCGGGAATCCGCTACG
>DASQOO010000161.1:0-21070 GCA_035644435.1 Steroidobacteraceae bacterium
TCTCGAATGCCGCCTTGAACGCGGACGAACCGGACACAATCAGCGTGACGTCCGGTGTCGTGGTCGGAGGCTGCGCCAGCGCAGCTCCACAACCGAGCGCGGCCGCGACTGCGGCGCTAATGAGCGAAAATGATTTCATGATCACGATCTCCAGAGAGACAGGTTTTTGAAGCGACCGATCGAGCGACCGTTTGAACATCAGGCAGTGATCGCCGGGCCGAGGCGCCGGCGACCGATCCCCGCGAGACCGATCAAGCCGCTGCCCAGCAGCCACACCGCGGCCGGCAGTGGCACGGGCGGCGCTTGCTGGATCTGATGCAGGGTGCCATTCGCGCTCAGCGCGATGTCCGCGAGGATGAAGACACGCGCCGGGACGGGGTTGCCGCCACCCGCGCTGGTCAGCACGAACATGTTGATGGCGTTATTGTCGCCCAGGAACCCGAATGCCTGGTTCGGCGGCTGGTTGAAGAACGTGTCCGCCAGGTCGCCGGCAGTTCCGGCCGCATCCCACAACCCACCTGCGCTGCCAAAGCCCCGGAGGGAAGTGCCCGGACCGTCCGGAAGATTGGTGTTGACGTCGGTGAAGAACGAATTGACGGACCCCGTGATGTTGTTGAGGGTGGTATTGCTGCCGATGGGAGCCCCGGACGCCGCGAGATCGACCTGCGTGCCGAGCACATAGCGGCGCGTACCCGCGGCGTTGGTGCCGACGCTGTCACCCGCCAGAACGCCCCACTTGAACTCACCCGTCGTGCCCGTGCCGAGGAACTGCGTCAGCAGGGTGTCCGCTCCGATCGCGGCAAACGAGAACGAGACGGCTGTCGGGCCCGAATATGTGCCAGCCGCTGCGGACTCGGTGATGATCTGGTCGAGCGTGATCCCCAGACCGCGCGCGTAGACCTCATGCGTCGTGGTGTTCTCCACGAACAGCGTGAGCTCGCCGTTGCCTGTGTTGGGATGCGCTACATCGGCGAACGCCGCTGTAGCCCCGAAAGCGCTGCCGACCAGCACGCTCGCGGCGATCACCTTCTTGAGAGAGCTTTGCATAACGGATTCCCCTTCGATGTGAGATGAAACAATCCTGGATCTACCGATCCGGAACCTCGAACTTCTTGTTGTTCAACGCCTGCCTCCTGCGTGCCCCGACCAACCTCTGCTGCGTGACCTCAGAGATGCATCGCTCCTTCTCCATCGACGCCCGGCGCAGACTCGCCGCGTTGTGTTGCGCCGGTTGACACATTCCGTGAATCCTTCGTGACGCGCATCGCACGCGTCCGCTGCTGCGCGCTGCACGACTCGCGCAAGGTGCTCGCGCAATGTGACGTGTGCGTTAAGCTTGCTTGACATCTGCGTCGCGTTTTTCTCAGCGACGCAGCGCGAATGTCATACACGTTGAGTACGCACGCGAACGCGTGCGCATCTATTTGACAGCAACGTTGCTTGCGAGCGCCTGCTCGAGGTCGGCGCGTGGCATCACGCCATCGCTGCGTACGCCGTTGGCGAAAAACAGCGTCGGCGTTGAGTTGATGTGGAGCTTGTCGCCGAGCGCGAGCACTTGTGCCGTCGGTTCGCCCTGGCACGCAGTACCTTCGGGCGGCACACGCTTCAGCATCCACTCCGACCACGCCGACGCGCGATCTTTCGCACACCAGATCTTCACGGCCTTCTCGCGCGCTCCGTGATGCACGCTCTCGAGTGGATAGAGGAACGTGTAGATCGTGACGCCGGTGACGTCCTTGAGCTGGTTCTCGAGTTGCTGGCAGTAAGGGCAGTCCGGGTCGGAAAAAACCGCCAGTTTCCGGCTGCCGTCACCTTTCACGGTCTTGATTGCAAGATCGAACGGCAGCGAATCGAAATTGATCTTGTGCAGTTCGTTCCAGCGTTGCGTGGTGAGATCCTGGCGCGTGCGCGTGTCGACGACCTTTCCTGCGATCAGGAAGTCGGCCTGTGCGTCCGTGTAGGCGATCTCGCTCTGCGTCACGACCTCATAGAGTCCGTTGAACTGCGGCGCGGGCGAAACGCTGTCGATCTGCAGCCCCGGGAAACGCTCCTTGAGCGTCGCGGCGATGTGGGCGGCGACGTCAGTCGAGGTGTCTTCGCTGATGGCGCCGGCGCAGAACAGGATGGATGCTAGGAGAGTGATGAGCGCGGAGGTCGTGGTTTTCATCCGCGGAGTGTGCCGGCGGCGAATGACACACTCGTTAAATCGACACGTCGCTAGTGTGTGCGGCGCATGTCAGACAGAGCGACGACGCCTTCAGGCGCACGGCATTCTCTCGCTACGATTCGGCGCCGCTTGAAACCGCTCAGCCGGAGGCGACCTGCTCGACTGGGCGCGCGCCGGAGTGGAAAGCCAGGAACGCCTCCGCCTTCTCCCGCCCCATGTACTTGTTGAGCACGCGAGGATCGGTCTTGAGCAGGTCGACCATGATCAGGCAGTCGATGGAATCGTTGAACGCGGGGTCGACGTTGAAGCCGAGCAGCCGCCCTCCGAGCTTGAGGTACTGGCGCAGCAGGATCGGCACGCCCTTGCCGTCCGGCTCGATGTCGCTCACCAGCGCCGACAGCGCCTCGAGATCGGCGAGACCCTTCAGCTCTGCCGACAGCAGACGCAGATCGTGCGGCCGACGGAACGGCTGGCGCGCGCGCACCAGCTTCGCGAGACGGCTCTCGTAATTGTGGTGCCGCAGGAACTCGATCAGCATTTCCTTCGAGAGCAGCGCGTAATCATTGCTGATGCTGACCGCGCCGAACAGCACGCGGTACTTCGGGTGACGCACCAGGTACTCGGCGATCCCCTTCCACAGGAGCATCAGCGCCGCGAAACTCTTCTGATACTCCGGCATCACGAACGATCGCCCCAGCTCGAGCGCCGGCTCGAGTTGCGCGAGGAGTGGGTGCCGATAATCGAATAACGTTGCGGTGTAGAGCCCACGTTTGCCGAAACGCGCGCGGATCCGATCGACCTGGCCGAGACGATACGCGCCGACGAGCTCGCCGCCACGCTCCACGTTCCACACGAACAGGTGTTCGTAGTAGTCGTCGAAGAGGTCAATGTCACTCGAACGGCCCGTGCCCTCGCCCACGGTGCGGAACGTCAGCTCGCGACAGCGCCCGAGCTCCTGCAGCAGCCACGGGATCTGGCGTGCCTCGGCGTGATAGACGCGAAACTCGCCACTCTCGACCAGCAATTGATCGGGCGGCAGCGCGGCAATCTCTTCCTGCAATCTCTCGCGTGCGATCGGCGCGGGGATGGGCTCGCGGTAGTCGCGCTCGAGAGCTGGACCCGTCCTCGCCCGGCTGCTCTTCGCAGTGGCGGCGCCGAGCATGTAAGTCTTGACTCGCAGGTGAGCTGCCAGGTCCTCGTCGGTCCTGATCCCCTGCAGCCGTGCGTGCGGGATCGGATGACCGATGCGCACCGGGACCGACTTGCGCCGCTTGTTGAAAAGCTCCCGTGCCAGGAGCACGGTACGCAGGCGCGGATGAATCAAGCCAGCCAGCTGGAAGTGCAGACTGTTCCGCCCGTCGATGAACACCGGAAGTACCGGGGCCTCGGCCAGCCGGATGAGCCGCGCCACGATCGGGCTCCAGGCGGGATCGGAGACGGTGCCGCTGTGCACATCGAGATGCGCCACCTCGCCGGCCGGAAACAGCAGCAGCAGTCCGCCACCTTTCACCCAGCGCAGGGCCTGCCGCAGCCCGGTCACGTTGGTACGCGCCGCAGCGCGCCCGCCGAACGGGTTGATCGAGTAGAACACGGGCTTCAGCTCCGGGATCCGGCTGAGGTGTAAGTTGGCGAGGATGCGCACGTCACCCCGCAAACAAGTCAGCAGCCAGATCATGAACAGGCCTTCCAGCCCACCAAACGGATGATTGGCCACGACGATCGCTGGACCGTGAGCCGGGATACGGAACTGCTCTTCGGAGCGCACCACGAAGTGCACGCCCAGTTGATCGAGCACGGCGCGGGCAAACTCGGATGGACTGCGAAACGCGGGGATCGAGCGATAGGTCCGCTCGATCTTGCCGAACGCGAACAGTTTAGCGAGCAGGAACTGGTAGAACGGCTGGAACGGCCCGGCAACGTGTGTCGGGAGCAGTCCCTTGAGATCGAGCGAACTCTCGCGAATGACGCCACTCATGAGGAAACCCGTAGTTGCGACCGATTGTCAAAGCGCGACGCTAGGTTTGCAGCGTGACGGCAACTTGACGTCGCAATTGCAGACGTATGACACACGCCAGAGGCGTGAAGTGCCCCACAGGGCGCTTCGCAGGGGCTGCGCCCCGGCTCCCCGTGCGCGTTTCGCCTAGCGGCGCGCGGCGCGTTCGTGCTCTTTGAACCACGCATAGGTGGAGGCGATTCCGTCCTTGAGGCTGATTTTCGGCTCCCAATCAAGCGCCTTCAATCGCGACACGTCCAGGAGCTTGCGCGGCGTGCCATCGGGTTTGGAGGAGTCGAAGGTGATGCGACCCTCGAACCCGACTGCTTCACGCACGAGTTCCGCCAGCTCGGCGATCGAAACGTCTTCGCCGGTGCCGATGTTGATCGGCGCCTCTTCTCCATAGCGCTGCATCAGGAGAACGATGGCGGCAGCAAAGTCGTCGACGTGCAGGAACTCGCGTCGCGGCTTGCCCGTGCCCCACACCACGACTTCCTGCGCCTGCTCCTGTTTCGCGTCGTGAAAGCGGCGCAGCAGCGCCGGCAACACGTGCGACTCGGTCTTGCTGAAATTGTCGTGCGGGCCGTAGAGATTGGTCGGCATCACCGCGATCGCGTCGAAGTCGTATTGGCGGCGATAGGCCTGGCACATCTTGAGTCCGGCAATCTTCGCGATTGCGTACCACTCGTTGGTGGGCTCGAGCGCGCCCGTGAGCAGGTACTCTTCTTTCATCGGCTGCTCCGCGAGGCGCGGATAGATGCAGCTCGATCCCAGGAACACCAGCTTGCTGACGCTGAAACGCTGTGCCGCATCGATCACATTGGTCTGGATCAGCAGGTTGTCGCGAATGAAATCCGCCGGGTGACTGTCGTTCGCATGGATACCGCCGACGCGGGCCGCGGCAAGGATCACGACCTCCGGCCGCGCTTCATCGAAGAAGCGGTCGACCGCCCGCTGGTTGCGCAGGTCGAGCTGTCGACTGGTTTGGGTCAACAGATTCTCGAACCCGAGTGCCCGCAAGCGAGCAAAGATCGCCGAGCCCGCCAGGCCGCCGTGGCCCGCCACGTAGATCAGGGAGGATTTGTTCACGGGCGCGATGATAGCCCCTGGCGCCACATTCCTCACTCGGCGGTAGCCGCGACGGCGTGTGTCGCAGTGGTCTTGTCGCGCGGCTCCAGGTTACCGATGAACTGTTGGGTGGCGTGCTCCCAGGTGAAGCCCAGCGCATAACGCTGGCACGCATTGCGATCGACGCTGAGAGCGCCTTCTATTGCCAAGCGCAAATCCTCATGCATGCAGCCACTGACATTTGGTTTCACGACATCGATAGGGCCGACCACCGGAAATGCAGCAATCGGCGTGCCACAGGCCATGGCTTCGAGCAACACGATACCGAACGTATCTGTGCGGCTCGGAAAGACGAACACATCGGCCGCCGACATGTGCTGAGCCAGCTCGTCGCCGTACTTGTAGCCGGTAAAAATTACAGCCGGAAAGCGCGCTTTCAGTGCGTCCAGTGCCGGGCCGCCGCCCACGACGTATTTCGTGCCCGGGACGTCGAGCGCCAGAAAGGCTTCCAGATTCTTTTCCACCGCGACGCGTCCCGCGTAAAGCAGGATGGGTCGCGGTGTCTTCAGCAGGTCCCGCGGCAGCGGACGGAATACCTCGCTGTCGACACCGCGCGTCCACAGAGCGACGTTGTGAAAGCCGCGCGCCTGCAGCAGGTGGCGCATGTGTTCCGTCGACACCATCATGCGCGCGGCTTTGCCGTGAAAATGTCTCAGGAACGCGTAGCTCAAGCGCTCGGGGATTGGAAAGCGCGCCCGGATGTATTGCGGAAACTGCGTGTGATAGGAGGTCGTGAATGGCTGCTCATTGCGCAGACACCAGCCGCGCCCCGCCTGTCCCAGCGGCCCCTCGGTCGCGATGTGGACGGCGTCGGGAGCAAAAGTTTCGAGCTCGCGCGCGACACGCCGTCCCGCGAACAACGCCAGGCGGATTTCAGGATAAGTGGGACAGCCGACGGTCCTGAAGCCTTCGGGGGTGATGGCGAGCGTCTGATGGCCCAGTCGTCGCAGTCCGGCAAGCGTGCAGGTCAGCGTCGTAACGACGCCATTGGTCTGGGGTCGCCACGCATCAGTGACCAGGGCGATCTTCAATAGAGTGGCTTCAGGCCGCGCGCTCGATCAGCGCCGTGAGTCGTTCACGCTGCTCGACCCAGTTCCAGAGCGACAGTCTCCCGTTCAGATCCTCCACCACAGCGCTGCAGCTCTCGACCCAGTCGCCGTCGTTGCAGTACCAGACTCCGTTGAGCTTGGTGAGTGCGGGCCGGTGGATGTGGCCGCAGACGACGCCGTCGACGCCGCGGCGGTACGCAGCGTACGCAACCGCCTGCTCGAAGTTGGCGATGTACTGCACGGCGTTACGGCTCATCTGCTTGAGGTGTGACACCAGCGACCAGTGCTGGAAGCCGAGCGCGCGGCGCACTCCATTCACCTGGCGGTTGAGCCAAAGCAGCAGGTCATAGACCCAGGTACCGAGCTGCGCGAGCCAGCGACTGCACTTCACGACGCCGTCGAACTCATCCCCGTGCAGCACCAGCAAGCGCCGGCCATCCGCCGTTTCGTGCAGGTACTCGCGGTGAATCTCGAGGTTGCCGAAAACCGATCCGGCGAGCTCGCGAAACATTTCGTCGTGATTGCCCGGCACGAAGATGACACGTGTGCCGTGCCTGGCCATCCCGAGGAGCGCGCGGACCACGTTGTTGTGCGCCTGCGGCCAGAAGACGTTGCGCTTCAGGCTCCACATGTCGACGACATCGCCGACGAGGTAGAGCGTGTCCACATGTACAGTCTTCAGGAACTCGAGCAGCAGGTCAGCCCGGCAGCCCCGGGTGCCGAGGTGAATGTCGGAGATGAAGGCGGATCGCAGTCGCAGGCTGGGGGTATGGCTCACGCGGCTCCCTATTAATAAGAGAGGACCGCGCGAAAGGTTGCCGGTGGCGCGTGACAGGGCGTTGAAACTTAGGCTACAAATTCTTTACAGAGCTTGGAGTTACGTCGATTAGCTGATACTGAGACGCAGAAGTGAGCGCCAACCCCGCTTAAGTTAAAGCGCTCAGCCCTCGGCGGCGATGCGCGCCGCCGTTTCCGCGGGCTCGAGCACACGCCGGCGTGGGAAGTCACAAGTGAAACGGCTGCCGCGGCCTTCTTCGCTCTCGATCTCCAGCCGGGCCCCATGACGCTGTAACACATGCTTCACGATCGCCAGGCCGAGCCCTGAGCCGCCGTGCTGGCGCGCGCGACCCGGATCGACGCGATAGAAACGCTCGGTCAGGCGGGGGATGTGTTCGGCGGGGATGCCGATGCCGGTATCACGCACCGAAAAGTGCGCCCCGGCACCATCGCTCCACCAGCGCACTTCAACGGTCCCATCGGGGGGCGTGAACTTCACCGCATTGGCAACCAGGTTGGAGAATGCGGAATGGATCTCGGCTTCTTCACCCGCAAGCTTGGCGCCGCTTTCGAGTTTGAGCACGAACTCGCGTGGACGACGAGCCTGCGCCAGCACTTCCTTGCGCAACAGCGACAGCATACCCGCGACATCCACCGCCTCTTCGCCGGCTTCTTTGTCTGCCGATTCGAGCTTGGAGAGCTCCAGCAGGTCGTTGACGATCGCGCCCATCCGGTCGGCCTGGCGTCGCATCTCCCCGATCGGCCCGATCCAGGACGGATCGATGGCGGTGTCCTCAGCGAGGGAGTCGAGGTAACCCGTGACCACGGTAAGAGGCGATCGCAGCTCGTGCGAGGCGTTGGCCACGAAGTCCTTGCGCATCGATTCGAGCCTCGCCTGGCGTGTCACATCGCGCACCAGTATCAATTGCTGCCCGCCGCCGTAGGGAATGAGCTGCACCGAAAGCGTGAGCTCCCCACCGACGGGCCAGGTGATGACGACCGGGTTCGCGTAGTCACCGAGCTCGAGGTAGGCGACGAAGTCCGGGGCGCGAATCAGATTGTCGATGCGCAGCCCATGATCGCCCTTGCGCTGCAAGCCGAGCAGTCGTGCGGCCGTGCGGTTGAACCACTGAATCTCGCGGTTGGCGTTGAGCACGATGACGCCGTCGGGCATCGCGGCAGTGGAGCGGCGCAGCTCGCGAAACAGCTGGATCAGGCGCTGCTTGTGAAAACGCTTGCGCCGGTGCAGGCGCACGACCTGTCCCACCACATCGGCCCAGGCACCGCTCACGTCGGGCGGATCCAAGTAATTGCGATTACGCAGCCAACGGTGCAGCCGATACAGGTTGATCAGCTGCATCGACAGGTAGATTGCGAGTACCGCGACGAACCAGATCAGTGGCTCGCCGAATATCAGCCCCCCGGCCACCGCCACCGCGATCAGGGCGAGGAGCCGCGCGAGAGCGAAGGACCAGCCGGAGGTCACGGCGAAAACCCGTCAGGATTCGCGCACCGAGAACCGATAGCCTGCGCCGCGAACCGTTTGAATGAACCGGTCGTAATTGAAGACCTCGAGCGCCTTACGGAGCCGGCGGATGTGGACATCGACAGTGCGCTCTTCGACGTAGACGTTACCGCCCCATACCCGGTCCAGCAACTGATTGCGGCTGTAGACGCGCTCCGGATGCATCATGAAGAAGCTGAGGAGCCGGTACTCAGTTGGCCCCAGGGCGACCGTCTGATCGCCAACCGTCACACGGTGGCTCGCTCCGTCGAGGACCAGGCCCTCGATCTCGATGACTTCTTCGGTGCCCGCAGGTGCAGTCCGACGCAGAACTGCATTGATGCGCGCCAGCAACTCACGCGGCGAGAAGGGCTTGGTGACGTAGTCGTCCGCCCCACCTTCAAGCCCCGAAACCTTGTCCTGCTCTTCAGCGCGGGCCGTCAGCATGATGACCGGAACTTCGCGGGTGTCCTTGTCGCGCTTCAGAGCACGGGTCAGTTCCAGGCCGCTCATGTCGGGAAGCATCCAGTCGACCAGGAGCAGGTCCGGCCGGCGATCGGCCAGGCGCGCCCGCGCAGCGCGGCAATCCTCGGCTTCCAGCACCTCGAAACCGGCGCGCCGCAATCCGAAGGCGATCATTTCGCGTATCGGCTTCTCATCCTCGACGATCAGTATCTGCTTGGCGGGCATGCAATTCCGGCGACTTTGAAGACGCGCGTATTACAGGCGAGAAATATGACAGTTCCATGACTTCGGCGCCTGAGTTTATGTCTTTTGTGACAAGTTGTGGGTAACCCGGTCCCGCAGGTAGACCGGGAGCGCCTGTTCCGGCGGCACCCCCGCCCCCTGATGCCAGCCGCGTACGGCAAGCCGCGCGATTTCCTGCGCGCGAGGCAACAGGCTGTCATGAATAGTCACACTCGTGTCCCGCCCCTCGTTCAGGCGAGGCGCCAATTGTGGATAGGCCGCCCATCCTCTCCCTACGGCCACCCATGGGCCTGAAACACTGACTCTTACTTCTTCTGGGCGACTGAGACTCTCCGGTGAGGCTGCCGTCACCAACCCATCCTTGCCCACGCCGAATTCTGCCCAGTACACCTCGCCCATGCGTGCATCTGAGCATGCGAGGATCGTCCGCGCGTCGCTGACGCCCCGCTGAGCAAGTGCCGCCAGATCCGAAACCGGCACGACCTTAAGCTCGGCGCCGAATGCCAGCCCCTGCGCAATGCTGATTGCGATGCGCACGCCGGTGAACGCACCGGGTCCCCTACCGACCGCGAGACAATCGAGATCGCGAAGCTTGAGTCCGCCCTCCAGCAGCACCGCATCGACCATCGGCAGGATCAGTTCGGCGTGCCCACGTCCTGGCTCTTCATAGCGGGTGAGCACGGTCTCACCGACCAACAGCGCAACGGAGCACGCCTCGGTCGCGGTATCGAGCGCCAGCAGCTTCATGGCTGCGATGTTACCCGCTCGAGCAGCGCGACTGCCTCGCGCAGGTTGGTCGTCGCGGGCATGGGCGGGAGACTCTGGATGAAGACGCTGCCGTAGCTGCGCGTCATCAGCCGTGGATCGCAGATCATCACCACACCCGCGTCGGCTGCGTCGCGGATCAGTCGGCCGACCCCCTGCTTCAGCGCGAGCACTGCCTGGGGCAGCTGGTATTCGAAAAACGGATTGCCCCCGTGGCGGCGAATGGCCTCCAGGCGCGCTGCCAGCACAGGATCGTCGGGAGCCGCAAACGGCAGCTTGTCGATGACGACGAGCGACAGCGCCTGGCCCTTGACATCGACACCCTCCCAGAAGCTCCCGGTACCCAACAGCACCGCATTGCCGAGCTCCCGGAATTTTCTGAGCAGCTGCTCGCGCGGCGCTTCGCCCTGAATGAGGACCGGGAAGAGTTCGTTCGCTTTCTCTTTCATCCATGCGGCGCCGTCTGCCAGGGCGCGATGACTGGTAAACAGGATGAATGCGCGTCCACCCGCCGCTTCGAGCAGCGGCCACGCGGCTTGCAGCACGTGACGCGCATGCGCTGGGTCGGAAGGATCGGACATCGATTCGGGCAGGTAGAGCAGAGCCTGCCGGCGATAGTCGAAGGGACTATCGATATGCACGGTACGCGCCTCCGGCACTCCTATGCGCTGAGTGAAGTGGCTGAAGTCCTCGCCCACGGCGAGCGTCGCGGAGGTGAAGATCCAGGAGCACGGGTGCGCGGTGATGAACTGTTGCAGGCGGCTCGCAATCTCGAACGGCGTGAACTGCACGGTCCATCCCTGCGTATGCGCCTCGACCCAGCGCACGCCGGATTCCTCGTCGGCGGTCCGCAGCTCCTCACAGCGCGCCGCGAGTTCGGTTGCCCGCACAGCGCAGTGTTCAAGACCCGTCGAGCCGCTGCCGCTGGCGCCGAGGCTCTCGCGAAGCGTCTGGAGCTGTGACTCGATCTCCGCCAGCCTTTCAGCGGCGGTGGCGCTGAGCGTCGACCAATCGATGCGCTTTTCGCCGCGCGGCAGCTCGCGCCGAAACTCGCCCAGCAATTCCTCGAGCGTGCGCAGGCACGCATCCACGGTAGCGCTGCCGAGATGCGCGGCGCGCAACTCCGTATTGACGTCACGAACCAGGCTCAGGAGCTGACGCGAACTCAGGTTGGCGCCGAAGAACTGCGCGGCGATCTCCGGAATCTGGTGCGCCTCGTCGAGGATCACCGCTTCGGTCCCTGGCAGCAGGTCGCCGAAACCACCTTCTTTGAGTGCGAGATCAGCCAGCAGCAAGTGATGGTTGACGATCACGATGTCCGCAGCTTGTGCTGCACGCCGAGCCGTGACCACGTGGCAATCGTTGAATTGCGGGCAATCGGTGCCGAGGCAGTTTTCCCGCGTCGACGTGACGGCCGGCCACACGGGGTCATTCTCCGCGAGGCCGCTCAGCTCACTGATGTCGCCGCTTCTCGTCCGTCGTGACCACTCCTCGACTCTGTCGATTGCTCTGCCTTCGGACTCGCGGAACGGAAGCGACATCTCCGCAGAGGCGAGCTTGAGTCGGTGCTTGCACAGGTAGTTGGCGCGCCCCTTGAGCAGGGCGATCTTCACCGGGCGCCCGATCGCGGCGCTGACAGCAGGAAGATCGCGGTGATAGAGCTGGTCCTGGAGTGTGCGCGTACCGGTCGAGATGATCGCGTGTCGTCCGGACAGCAGGGCCGGGACGAGATACGCGAAGGTCTTGCCGGTCCCGGTGCCGGCTTCGATCACCAGCGGCTCCAGGGCCGCGAGCGCCTGCGCGACGCAACGGGCCATCTCGAGTTGCTCGGCGCGCGGGGCAAAGCCGGGCAGGCTCCGGGCCAGCGGTCCATCGATGCCCAGAATATCGTCGCAGTCTTTCAATCAGAACCTGGCGCTCAATTCCTTGAAGGTGTCCTGGTCGGCCTTGATGCGCAGTTTAATGAAAGGGCCCTGGTCCGTGTAACGATTGCGGGAGAAATCCTGGTCGTGGAAGCCGGCGAAATTGTAACCGACCGCGATCCAGACGTTGCGCGCGATATTGATGCCGAGATCCGCCCCCAGCGAGTACTCGTGAACCCCGGCGCTCCACGAGTTGAGCGCGGCCATCTGCACCCCGACATCGAAGCGGCGGCCGAGATCGCGGCGCAGATCGATGCCCTGCAGGTCGCTGTAGCCGCTGTAGATGTCGCCCTCGATGGTCGAGCGCGTGTAGCGCGTGCCGAACTGCAGCCCGAGCTGCGTCTGCTCGTCGAGCTTCCAGTTGGCGTTGAAGGCATCGACGGCGCGCCAGGATTGAAGATCCTGAAGCGCCCCGCGGTTGTCCTCCGTCAGCAGGTCGAGACGGTTGAGCAGGATCCAGCGGCTCTCGGTCGGGCGGTAAGCCCACCCGAAGCTGAGATCGACGCGCGTGTCGTGGTCACCCGCGGCAAGCTGGCTGCTGAGTGCGAACAGCGACAGTGAGAATGCGTGGCCGCCGACCGGTTCCCGGTACAGACCGCTGGTCAGCGAGATGCGATTTTCGAGGTCGGCGTTGCGATATTCGAGACGCGAAGTCATCTTCCAGAACTCGCCGCGATACAAGGCTCCCGCGTAGGTCGCGAAGAAATCGCCGACCAGGTTGCCCGAGGCGAGCGGCACCTGCGGGCTGATTGGTCGCAAGCCCGGCTGACTAATCGTGCGGCTCTGATCGACGCCGAAATCCATCGCCCAGCGCGAACCGAGCTGCACCGCCTGGGTGAGGCCGAGGTTGGCGAAAGTGCGCGGACCGAACTCCGAGTCCTCCGCGTTGACGCTGGAGACGATCTCCGCCCGTTCCCAGGGCGCGGCGCGCACGCCGACGCGCGTCATGTTGCTCGCGATGTTCTCCCCTTCGGCATGCTCGTATTCGCTGAACAGCGTCATGTCCTGCGTCGCGCGCCAGTCCGCGCCGACGATGGCGCGGGCCGGGAAGTCGGGGCTTGCGTCCTGACCGCCCAGCGCGCTCTCGGCCGAGCCGCGCAGGCGGACGCGCTTGTCGAACATGTCCATGCTGCCGTTGACATAGGCTTGGTCCGAAACCTGTGCTTCACCTTCGATCTGGTCGCTGACGTGGCGCACGCCGAGGCCGCCGCTGCGCACTTCATCCTGGTAGTGCACCTCGGCCGAGCCCGCGTCACGGGTGTTGCCCGAGTCGATGTATTCCTGCTGGTACGCCTCCGCCTGCACTGCGATGCGGTCGGAGAGATTGACTCGCCCGTCCGCACCGTACTTGCGAGTGCCGGACTCCGTTGACAGCTGCTGCCCGAGGCCGAAGCCCTGCTCCTGCTCGCGCAGGTACACATGCCCATCCATGCGTCCGCTCTGGTGACTCAGCTCCGCCAGATAGGCGTGAGCATCGCTCCCGGCGACCGCCGTCTGCGAGGACTGCGCGACTTCCGCTTTGAGCTCCGTTGCAGCGCCGATCTTCCACTGCAGGTCCGCGCCCGCGAGCTGGCTGTTGCCGGCCTGCGCGCCTTCGTGCACGAACGTTGCGCCCAGCTCGACCTTGTCACCGCCGAGCTTCACCGCGGCACGCCCGCCCGCGGTCAGCTCTTCACTCTGCGCGCCGGCGGTTTCGTACTCGATGATGATGAACACCGGGTTGAAATTGGTATCGCGATCCGGGATCGGCTCCTTGAAAAACAGTTCGCCGCGCTCGTAGTCGAGGCTGTAGTCCAGGAACCGCGTTAGCGTGCGTGAATCGACGACGCGCTCGGTATGGAAGCGATCGCGGACCTCGACGCGCAGCTTGTCGCTCCCCACCACGAGCGGTGCATGCGACAAGTGGTAGAGACCCGAGGTGCCGTCGCCCCGAATTTCGTCCTTCACGAAACCCTGGGCGCTGTCGGCCGCGAACGCATTGGCACTCCAGCTCTTGCCGGCATACTCGGTGTGCAGCCCGCTCAGGCTGCGGCTGTAGCGCGAGAGTTCCGTGACGGTGAGCCCGGTGTCGAAGTCGCCGAACAGCGCGTAGAACTGCCGGCGTTCGAGTTTCAGGTACAGCTTGTGCTGGCTCGCAGCCTCATCGCGCTGCTCGGTCGCATCGCCATACAGCGTGTAGTAGCGGTTGGGCTCGATCACACCCTGGAGCCGCGCCTCGGCCTCGCGGCGATCGCGCGCCGAGTCGTACGCCATGGTGAGCAGGAAGTCTCCACGGATGCGGCCCTTGGCAAACAAGGCCACGCGACCCGACTCGTCCATGCCGTCCTCGACACCCGCTTCATGAGCCGCCTCGCTGTTCTGGCTGATGGTGCGATACGCCGCGGTGCCTTCAGCGATGCCGACGAGCACCCAGTCGCGCGCGGCGGGCGTCAGCCATGCGCGGATCTCTTGCTCGCGTTCGTTATTGAACTTCAGGTGCACGACGACCTCGCCACTCTGCGTCGTCGGCTCGAGCTCGATGCTGGCAACGCCACCGTCTTCGACCGCGTAGGTCGGTTCGCGATGACCGGTGACGAGCAGCTGGTTCTCGGTGAGCGATTGCACTTCGAACCAGGAGCGCCGCGGCGGATCGACGCGGAACGTCCCGAGCGTACCGCGGCGCGCCGGCTTGCCGTACGCATCGGCCACCTTGATGCGAAGCACCGGGTGGGTGCGACCGTCGGCCACGAGCACTGAGCTGGCGGCGTCGTATTGCGCCCGCGCCGGGCCACCGCCGAAGTGGATGTCACGCGTCAAGCGCTCGACTTCCATGCCATCGGCGTTGCGCACGATCGCGACCAACTGGCTCGGACCCTCCGGGATATCGACACCGCGCCACAGGTCGACAGCGATCGTGCGCGCTCGATTTTCGGAAGTGCCGTAGAAATTGAGCGGGCTTACCGGCGAACCATCGAGACGCAATTCCACTGTCTGGTCCGGCAGGTGGCGCACGGCGGCCTTGATGCTCGTGATCACCGGGTAGAAGTCGGCGCGCGGCAGCTCCCAGCCGACACCCGGTGTCAGGGACTCGATATTGGCAACTTCGCCGCCCTCGGCGTCGACATCGACGTGCGGCTTGATGTCGGCCGCCGCCGCTGCAGATTTCGGCGACTTGAGGAGCGCGAGAACGCCCTGGGTCTGCGCGCGTGTCGTTGTGGCTGTCACGCCCTCTGCGCCCGCGAGAGCCAGGGAAACAGTGTCGGTCTTCTGCCCGTTTCGCGTCGGCGAATCGAACAACAACAAGGCGCGGACGACAGGGTCCGCCCCGGCCGTCTCGGCGCGAATCGCCAAGCCCAGGTGCCGATGCCACTGAGCAGTCGCTTCGCCAACTCGGAACGTCAGCAGCGAACCGGCGAGCTCAGCATCGTCGATCGGCTTGCCGTCCGCGGTCGCGCTGCCCGGCACGTAGGCAAACTGCTCAGGCAGCATGACCAGCGCTTTGAGATTGCCGACTGCGACGCCGTCAACGGCGATGTCGATGCTGAGACGCGTGCCGTCGGCCGCGGCTGAGACATCGCGATCGAGTGTCAGCGATACGTTGCCTTGCGGCGGACGGCGCGTGGTCAGGTTGAAGTCCGCGCGCCACAACGAGCCACCACGCACGTCGACGAACTGCGAGTAGGCACGATCGGCATGCCGGCTCGATGCGCCGCAACTCACCGGCTCCAGGGTGTCCGAGATGCTGTCGGTATCGAGCTGCACGACATGCGTGCCAGGCATCACGTCTTCGAAGTGATACTTACCTTCACTGTCGGTCACGCTGTAGCGACCGTCTTCCAGGTAGACCCGCACGCCTTCGACGCCCGGGGCCTGCAAGGTGTCGACGCCGCAGCCGCCATCGACGATGCGGCCCATGATGAAGGCACGATCGTTGTTCAACGCCTGCTGCACGCGAATCATGCTGCTCGCGGGATTGGAAACCATGTTGTCCGCGCCGATCGCAGAGGCGCGGTTGGTCAACACTTCACTCTTCACGCTGAGCGTGATCGCAGCCACGTAGCGAATCGTGACCTTGTCGCCGGCTCCGAGGTCGCCGCTGTCAAACGTCAGCGTGCGTCCATCGGCGGCGATCTGCGGATCGGCGCCGTGCACCGCATCGAGTTGATTGCGCACGATGCGCGTCGACCCGGCCTGGTAGCGCAGGCCGAGCGGCAGAATGTCCGTGATGTGCGTGGCCGTGATGGTACCGGCGGTGCCCGGGTTTTCCAGCATCAGCGTGTACTGCACGAAGTCGCCCGGTGACGCCAGCGTCGTAAGGGTCGACTTCTGCAGGAAAAGGCGCGTCCCGGTGGGATCGAGCGGTACATCGAGATTCGCGGCCGACGGCTCGGCCACCGTGTACGCGCCGCCGAACGATCCCGCGTTCAGGGTGAAGGGTGCGGAAGGCAACGTCTGCAACGTGGCCGGGTCCGCGGTCGAGGGAAAGCGATAACTCGGTGGCGGGGTGAGCTCGAATCGGTAGTTGGCCGGCGCGTTCACCACCGGGAAGCGGAAAGTGCCGGCCGCGAAGGTGTAGCTGGTGCCGCCCGAGTCGACCACCGTCGATCCCGAGACGATCTCGCTCGGGAAAGTGCTGACACCATCGTCACCGCGAACCGCGGCCGGTGCGCCGGTGATGGCATCCACGAGTCGAACGCGTACTCCGTCAACCGGTTGGCCGGTGTGGGAATCGAAGATCAATCCAGTCGGATCGATGACCGCGCTCGCCGCGACGCTGTCGGTCGAATCGCGAGGATCGACATAGCTGGTGCTGAGTGCAGCGTCCCGGGCAACTTGCAGTGTGCAGTCGCCGGGCGTCGCCGCCCCCGCGCTAGTCTGGACATAGCCGACGAATATCCCGCTCGTCGGCGTGGTTTCAGTAAATCGCAGGGTCTCGCGGTCACCTGTCTGCTGGGCGACAACCTGCACGACCACGCTGTCGCGCACGGTGGCATCACGGTTCTGGTCGGAATCGACGAGGCGCACGAAGAGCGGCTCGCCGCCGTGATAGCTCGCGGTACCTGCAAGTGCGATCGGTTGCGTCGGGTCAATCGTCTGACCGCCGATCAGCACCGGGTTGGGAAGAGCCTGGAATGTGGTCCCTGCCAGGCACTGAGTCGGTCCCGCCGGTTCGGTGACGACCGCAGTGCTGCTCGAACGCAGCAGTTCGATCGCCGCGCGCGAAGCCGGCGGCGCCACTATGGTCACTACTTCATTCGACGTGAGCGTCCTTGCCGCCCCGCCACTGGTCGTGTAGCTGGCCTGACCGGTGTTGCGAATCGCCGTTCCTGGCGGCGTGGCGGGTTGAGATTGAGCCGAGGCGACCTGCACGCTGCCGGCAAGCACGAACGCGCACGCGAGCACGCCGCGCCACAAATGCAGCGGGGCAGAGCGGACACGAAGGTCCGCCCTGCCCCGGTTTGTGGCCGGAGTATCGAATGCCCGGTCGCGCAACCGGCTGGCAGCCGACTGCAGGTGTACGGCTATCAGCCTGAAGGCTACGCCGAGCGACCGCATGGCGGCGCGCTCAGTCATCCTTCACTCGCTTCGATCAGTTGATCGTCGCGCGGAAGCGGACCGTGGCTGACTGACCCGCCGCAACGCTGATCGCGCTCGTCGGATTTACCGTCAGCGTCTGGCCCGCGCGGCTGCAGCCGTCGGCGTTCGAGTCGGCTCCTGCCTCGGCGATGCAGAACGTCGCCGGCAAGGCGCCGACCTGGATCTGCACGTCCGTCGCACCCGCATACGCACCCTGCACGAAGGCGAGGTTCGCATTGAGCGTGTCGGACACGGAAATGGCACCCGCAGTAGCCGCACCCGTGTTGGAGATCGTGACCACGTATTCCATGGTCGCGCCCGGAATCGCTTTCGGGTTGACCGCGAGATTGAACGGATCGCTGATCACCGACGAGGTCTTGGAGATGGCGAGCGCGGCAGACTGTACGAAGTACTGGTCATCCGCAGTCTGCAATCCATCGCGTCCCGCATCGGCGAACACGATGTCGACGGCGGCCGTGTCTGCGCCCGCAGTCTGGGTCTCGAGCGTAGCGCCACTGCCGCCCGGCACCGCTGCACGGGCCTGCAAGCGCACGTTCACGACCTGCGCGTTGGCCGCGCCGTTGGGGACGTTGACGACCACGAACACCGTCACCGTGGCGTCCTTCGCCAGGGTGTTGATGTTCACAGCCGTATCGACGCCCGCGTCGTACGTGCCGTTGGCATTGCTGTCGACGAACACGCCCAACCCCGCGAAATCCGCGTTGTCGGTGCGCGTGAACAGCGTCGAGCCGCTCGCCAGGTTCGAGGCTGAGAGCTGGTAGCCCTCGGGCGAGTTGCCCGTATTGCTCACCGTGTAGATCAGCACCGCAGCGGTCTGCCCGGGAACCACGGTGGTGGCAGCGCCACCGACCTCGGTCACCGTCAGGTCGATCTTGTTGTCAACCAAAAAGCTGGTGGGGGCGCTGGCGATCGGGGCCTGAGCCACACCACCCACGTTGTAGTTGACGGTCGCGGTATTGCTGACCGAAGTGCCGGCTGTGGTACCGGTGGCGTGAGCCACCTGCACTCCTGCCAGCAACGACAACAACACGGCCAGGCCGCTTGCTGTCTTCAGTCGCTTCATGATCGATGTCATTTCGATACTCCTAAGTTAAAAAATGCAAGGCGCAGAACCGGGAGCCGCGGACCCCTGCAAGTCCGCGACACCGTTTCCCCTGGAATCTCTGTGGAAGGGACTTCGCGCTGTTATTCGAGTCGGGCGCGGAAGCGTGCGAACGCGACCGAGCCTGGCTTCAATGGATTGCGCATGATCCAGCGAATGTTGGTGTATTCGTCGGCGCGCGCTTCACGCTGCGAGCCGTCGGGATTGGAAACCTTGAGGGCCGCGGGCTTGTCGTAGTGAAACCCGCTGTCGATGGAGTAGGCGACTTCCGTGCCCGGGCCGACCGCGGAGTTGGCGACGTACTTCATGTGCTCCGGAACCGGATTCTCGATGACCACGGTGTCCGCCGGCTCGTCGCAGATGTTGGTCGCACTGACCGTGTAGACGACTTCATCGCCCGGCACGATCTTCTCGGCCGGAACGAGTCGCGTGCTCTTCTCGCCGCGATCGTTGGTATCGACCTTTTCGATCTCCGCGACGGTCTTGAGCAGAATGCAGTCGCGTTGCTGCGCCATCGCCGTGCTGGCAACGAACGCAAGAACCACCCCCGCCGCAAAGATCTTCATCCGTTTCATGACTCGACTCCTGAAGCTCTAGTTGATCGTTACAGTGAATGCGATGGTCTTGGGACCGGCTGCCTGCGTGAGGTCGCCGAGTGCTACTCGAATCGAAGGTGTGGCGCCTGCGACCAGCTCGCCCGCATCGCCGTCGGCGGCATCGCTGAGTCCGGTTGAATTCAAGCGCAGCGACCCTGTGGCATAGGCAGTTCCCGCGGGAACCGGATCGGTGAAGACGAAACCATGCGCGGTGCCGGTGCCAGCGACGGTTACCACAATCTGGTAGTTGAGTCGCGCGCCGGGCACCGTGCTTGCGCCTCCCGCAGGATCCACCACGGTCACCGTTTTCGCCAGACTGACCTGGACGTCGCCGACCAGGTATTCGCCGAACACTTCAGCCTGGCCGCCCTTCGCGCCTGCGACTGCATCGGTTCCGCCCGTTCCTTGTCCCGGGAATGCGGTACCTGGCGCGCCGGTGCCCGTGGCAGCCTGGGCATGCAGGGCGCTGCGGCCGATCGAGCCGTCGGCGACCGAGGCCGGAATATTGTTGACCAGTAGCGCCGCAATCGAGGCGTCGGGTGCGAGCGTCGGATCGTTGCTGCCGGGAACGTACGCGACATCGCCCACTGACAGGTCGCCACTCGCGTCGCTGTCGAAGTAGATCGCGGGCACAGCGGCCTGCGGATCGAAGTTGTCACCCCCAAGCAGGTTGTCGATGCTCAGGGGAAAGGTTTCGTTGCCGTTGCCCGTGTTGGTGAGACGGAACAGCAGGATGCGATTGAGGTCGCCAGCCGAGACCGAAACGGTCGAGCTCAGGCGCGTGATGTTGAGATCGAGAATCTCGGCGACCAGGAACGTTGCCGGGCCCGACTGCACGGAGCCGGGCACGCCGCCGATCACGAAGGTCGCGGTGGCCGGGCTCGACACCGCCGTGCCGGCGATGGTCCCGAGCGCAAACGCCGGCGACGCCAACAGTGCGCACACCGGCAGTACCGCTATGTAGAACTTCAGGCGTCTCATTACACCGTTCACTCACTGCACACGGCGCGGTCAATGCGCCGCCAAACAGACAACCCGCGGGCCTCGGCTCGCGAGTCCATTACAGCGAGATGACCGATGAATTTGGTGCGCCGCGCAGTTGCTCGACTCCTGGCTGCGAAGATCCGGAATTTCCGAACCGGCGCAGGCGCTTGCGTGGCGACCTGGTCCCTGGGGTTGACCAGAAAACGCTTGTGATCATAGGGACAATGGATTTAACTCAACGTGATCACATTCACAGCGATCCAGCCCCTGAAATGACCGCTGTCACGGTTGTCGCGGTGGCCAGCAAGCGCAGGATTCCCCATGGACAGGACGCGGCGGGCCGAGAGACCTGCATCACAAACCGGCCCCAGACCACCACGACGGCGTCACGGATTTTCCGGGGAACACTCCCGCGATGATTCGCTGTCTGCCGAGGCACCGGAATCGGCCGGAGCGCCCGATATCAAGCCGCCCGGCAGCGATGGTTTCGCGCCCCCGGACCAGGCGCAGCCGGAGCTCGATCACGTCGACGCGAATCAGGCCGCCGAAGAAATTCTGGGTGCCAATCCGCTGATCGGTTTCGATCGCACCGAGATCCTCAACGGGCTCGGCCGCCTCGCCAGACTCCTCGCTCTAGAGCCCGGTGTAGTCGTGCGCGAGCAGTTCAATTTCGCGCGCGAGCTGTTCAACGTGATCACTGGCGCCTCGCAGCAGCAGCCGGAACCGAAGGATCGGCGCTTCAGCCACGAGGTGTGGCAGAAGAACGCTTACTACAAGCGCCTGATGCAGGGCTTCCTG
>DASQOO010000162.1:0-10221 GCA_035644435.1 Steroidobacteraceae bacterium
CCTCGACGCGTACCAGGCCGATGAAGCCGAGGATCTGGCCGACGCGCTCGTTACGCATCTGGCCATCCGCGCCGATGACGGTCACGGGCGCGTTGCGGCGCAAAGTGCCGCGCTTGATACGTCCGATGCCGATCGCGCCGACGTAGCTCGAGTAATCGAGCTGGCTCACTTGCAGCTGCAACGGCCCCTGCACATCGACATCGGGGGCCGGACAGTGTTTCACGATGGCGCCGAACAGCGCGCTCATGTCCGTGGCGGGTTGCTGTAGATCGAGCGTTGCGTACCCTTGCAGCGCCGAGGCGTACTCCACGGGGAAATCGAGCTGCGCTTCGGTGGCGCCGAGCCGGTCGAAGAGATCGAACGTCTGATCGAGCACCCAGCCGGGGCGCGCTTCCGCGCGGTCGATCTTGTTGATGACCACGATCGGCTTCAGACCGTGATCGAACGCCTTCTGCGTGACGAATCGGGTCTGCGGCATCGGTCCGTCGACCGCATCGACGAGCAGCAGCACGGAATCGACCATCGACAGCACACGCTCGACCTCGCCGCCGAAGTCCGCGTGACCCGGGGTATCCACGATGTTGATCCGGTAGTGGTTCCAGCGGATAGCGGTGTTCTTGGCGAGAATCGTGATGCCGCGCTCGCGTTCCAGCGCGTTGGAATCCATGACCCGGTCCGGCAGCTCCTTGCGCGCGTCAAGCGTGCCGGATTGCTTCAGCAGCTGATCGACGAGCGTGGTCTTGCCATGATCGACGTGCGCAATGATGGCGATGTTTCGAAGGCTGTCGATCACGATGCGGGCCCGCGTTCAAAGGGCGCGCATTGTACATGGGCTCGTCCCGGATCACAGTACCGCGGTCACAGGGGCCGCCCGGCCCGCAAGGATCAATGGGCGGGGTCTGTGCCGGGCGCAGCCGGGGCGTCGGCGGGCGCGCCGATGAGGACCGGAATGGCGAAAGTGCGGGTCAAGCTGCCGGTTTCCCGGTTGTCGAGCATCACGATCGCGCTCAGGTAGTACACACCGCTGTTACGCGGAGTGACACTCACCTGGTGATGATAGATGTTCCCCGCCTGCACATTGTGATACTGGGCTGGAACCTTTATCGGCTGCAGAACCAGAGCCTCCGGAGACACATAGATCAGCTGCATGCTTTCAGCGTTGACCTTGGCCAACAATGCAATCTCAATCGGCAGGGGCTGGCCGATCTGCGGACGCGCCTGCAGCTCGAACTTCAGCTCCACGCTCGAGTTGTCCTTGCTGGCGCTGACGCCGCTCACCATGCGCTTGAACGCTGCGTCACCCTCCGGACTCTTGGCGCTGACGGTCGTCGCTGGTTTGTCTGCAACCGGCGAACTTTCGCCTTCGGGTTCGCGGCTGCAGCCGCTGAGCGCTGTCGCGAGGATGCAGGTGAGACAGAGACCCACGGTTGAATGATTCATGAATGGTAAAACTAACACAGGGGCTCGCGGTCCGACCATTCGGCAGTACGGCTGCTGCTAGAGACTGAGCGGTTCTTCCTCGAGCGCTTCGACCTGACTTTGCAGGGTGCTCACGTGACCCTCCCAGTACCTCGGTTCGATGAACCAGGGAAAGGCGCGCGGAAAAGCCGGATCGTTCCAGCGCCGTGCCAGCCATGCCGAGTAATGGATCAGCCGCAATGCGCGCAGCGGCTCGATGAGCGCCAACTGCGCGAAACTGAAATTCGCAAACTGCGCGTAACCCTCGGCCAGGTCCGCAACCTGTGTGCGCATCTCATCGCGACTGCCGGCCAGCAGCATCCACAGGTCCTGGATCGCGGGGCCGGTCATGCAATCGTCGAGGTCGACGATGTGCGGACCCTCGGATCGCCACAGAATGTTGCCGCGGTGGCAATCGCCGTGAATGCGATGCCATTCGAGGCTGCGTGTATCCAGCCCCGCGCTGCGTATCCGTTCGATCAGCAGCTCGGTGGTGTGCGCGTACCGGTCGACCAGATAGTCGGGCAGGAAGCCACTCTCCAGGACCGTTTGCCGCGCTTCGCTGCCGTAGATGGCGATCGAGAGCAACGGACGGTGCTGGAAGCGGCGTGCCTGGGCGATTGCGTGCACGCGCCCGAGGAAGCGCCCCATCCAGATGCGGTCGTCACTGGTCGCGAGCTCGGGCCAGTAACCATTGCGCCGCGGATAGAGCGCGTAACGAAACGCTGAATGCTCCAACAGAGTGCGCGCGTCGGTCGCAAGCGGTGCCACGACCGGTATTTCGGCAGCCGCCAGCTCGAGTGCGAAGGCGTGCTCCTCGAGAATCGCCGCATCGCTCCAGCGCTGCGGCCGGTAGAACTTGACGATCACGGGCTCGTCGACCTCGCGACCGACCTGGTAGACGCGGTTCTCGTAGCTGTTGAGTGCCAGCACGCGCCCGTCGCACTCGTGGCCCGCCGCTTCGACCGCCGCGATGACGATCTCGGGCCTCAGGCCCGCAAACGGCGTCTCGCTCGCCGATGGTGTTATCGAACCGCTGTCCCTTTCGCTATCATGCACGCGCGACGCAACTCCCTCTCCTGGGTCCTCATTCATGCCTCGATCCGCAATCCTGGTGACCGGTGGCGCAGGGTACATCGGCAGCCACGTGGCGCGACAGCTGGGCGAAGCCGGCGAAACGGTCGTCGTGCTCGACAACCTCGTCACCGGCTTCCGCCAGGCAGTCCTGCACGGCACGCTGGTCGTCGGTGACAGCGGCAATCGAGATCTGGTCAGCCGCATCCTCGCCGAGCACCGGATCGACACGGTGATGCACTTCGCCGCGCACACGATCGTGCCGGAATCGGTGGCAAAACCTCTCAAGTACTACGCCAACAACACCTGCGCGACGCGCAATCTCCTCGAATGCTGTGCGGCCCACGCCGTACGCCATTTCATCTTCTCCTCCACGGCAGCGGTGTACGGCCTTCCTCCCGGCGGCGTCGCGTCGGAAGACACTCCGCCCGCGCCCATCAACCCCTACGGAACTTCCAAGCTGATGAGCGAATGGATGTTGCGTGATCTCGCGCTGGCGGGGAGCATGCGGTACGTGGCCCTGCGCTACTTCAATGTGGCTGGCTCGGATCCGCAAGGCCGCATCGGGCAATGCACGCCGGCCGCCACGCTGCTGGTCAAGGTCGCGTGCGAAGCGGCCGTCGGCAAGCGTCCGGGAGTGTCGATCTTCGGTACCGACTACGAGACGCCCGACGGCACCGGCGTGCGCGACTACATTCATGTCGAGGATCTCGCAGCCGCGCACGTCGCAGCGCTGGCGTACCTGCGCGATGGCGGTGAATCGATCACGCTCAACTGTGGCTACGGCCACGGATACAGCGTGCGCGAGGTGCTGCGCATGGTCGAACAGGTCGCGCAACGGCCGCTGCAGACTCGCGAGGAACCACGCCGCCCGGGTGATCCGTCGATCCTGATCGCACGCGCCGAACGCGTGCGTACCGTGCTGGGATGGCAGCCGCAACTCGACGATCTCGAGGCCATCGTCCGCTCCGCTCTCGAGTGGGAGCGCAAGCAGCTCTCGGCACCCTGGAACAAGCCAGCGGCGAAGGTGTGAATCCGCCCGCAAAACAGTCACTTCCCCATCGATCAGCGATCGGCGCGGACTGCTAGAATCGCCCGCTATGCGCTTGAGCAAACCGCGGTCATTGAGCGGGCTGATGCTACTGGGTCTGTCCCTGGTGGCGGTGCCGTTGCTGATCGCGGTCGTGAACGCCGCGTTTCAGATCCGCCGCCTCGCGACCCAGAGTGAAGCGCTGGTGGTTCAGGGCGTGAAAGCGACGCGCTACAACCAGCTGCTGTTCGAGCAGATCGCCTCGCTGGAACGCAACGCGCGCCTCTACCAGGTTATCGGCAATCGCGAGCTGCTGGAGGTCTACCGGCAACTTCACGAACGCTTCCAGGACACGCTCGATGCGCTCGGTCGCCTGCACCGGGACCCGGACAGCGACACGCAGATCGAGACCCTGCGCACCGAGAGCGGCGCGATCTGGCAGTTGCTGAGCTCGCGTCAACGTGGCTCCCCGGCGGCCACGCAGGCGGTCAGCAACTTTTCCCGCCTGTGGGAAACAGCGACGACGCTTGCCGATGCCAGCAGACGCCGCATCGATCAGCAGCTCGAGACCTTGCAACTCGCGACCGCGAGCGCGCAACGCAATCTCTTCTGGCAGTCGGCCGCGCTGGTCCCCGCGACCCTGGTCCTCACGATCGTATTCACGCTGATACTCGGCAGACCGATCCGCCATCTCGATCGGGTGATCAGCGAGCTGGGACGCGGCACGTTCTCGCGCGCCATCAACGTCACCGGGCCCAGCGACCTGGAGGCGCTCGGGCGCCAGCTCGAATGGCTGCGCATGCGGCTGCTGGAGCTGGCGCAGGAAAAGAACCGGTTTCTGCGACACATGTCGCACGAGCTCAAGACCCCGCTCGCCAATATCCGCGAGGGCACGGAGCTTCTGCTCGATGGATCGGTGGGTCAGCTGGCCGACGACCAGCGCGAAGTGACCGGCATCCTGCGCGAGAACGGACTGAAATTGCAGCGCCTGATAGAAAACCTTCTCACCTTCAGCACCTGGCAGGCGCAGAGCGTCGGCCTGGAAGTGAGCGAGTTCAAGCTGCGCCCCCTGATCAAGAGCGTGCTGGAGAGTCAGCGCCTCACGCTGGTGAGTCAACGCGTGCGGCTCGACGTTCGCGTGGAGGACGTGACCCTCTCGGCGGATCGCAGCAAGCTGAAACTGATTCTCGACAACCTGCTGTCGAATGCGGTCAAGTTCACGCCTCACGGCGGCACGATCCACATTCACGCCCAGTCGCTGCGCGACCAGTTGGTGCTCGACGTCGCGGACACCGGGCCCGGAATCCCGCTCGACGAACGCAGCCGCATCTTCGAAGCCTTCTACCAGGGCAAGACGCCGCAGGGAGGCCATGTCAAGGGCACTGGCATCGGCCTTTCGGTGGTGATCGAGTTCGTGCACGCGCACAGCGGCACCATCGAGATCGTCGACGGCCAGTTCGCGGGCGCGCATTTCCGCATCCGCCTGCCGCTGCGTCCAACGGCGGTCGAGACGAAGGAACCCGCGCATGCGGCATAGCCGGCTCAGGCAAGTTTCTGCCGGCGCGTCCGCGGTCGGCTGCGCCTTCGCCCTGCTGTGCGGTTGCAGTCTCATCCCCGGCACGCCCGAACGCGCGCCGTCGACGCCGACGCAGGCGGCCGATCCCTCGCTCGGCCAGATGTCGACTTACCTGGACATGATGGAACGCCTGTCGCGCGCGACTCCCGCGGAGCAAGCCGAGATCGTCCAGAGCGCCAAGGACGCCGCCGAGCTGACGCCGACCACGAGCAATCGCCTGCGCTATGCGCTGACACTCGCGACTCCCGGTCACGGCAAGACCGACGAGAACGCTGCACGGCAGATGCTCACGCAGCTGCTCGCCACGCCGGAAACGATGCTGCCCGCAGAGCGGGCGCTCGCATGGATCTGCCTGAAGAACGTCGATCAGCGACTGATCCTGCAGGCCGAGAACCAACGTCTGCAGGCGAGCACCACTCAGCAGGATCGCGACCGCACCGCCGCCACCAACCGGCGCCTGCAAGCCGAGATCGAAGAGAACGCACGCCTGCGCAAGCAATTGGCTGAAGCGCAGGCCAAGCTGGATGAGATCACGCGCATCGAGCGCGCGATCATCGAGCGCAACCCCGGCAACGGCGGGCGCTAGCCGCGCTTGACCATAACGAGGCCCCGGAGGGAGTGACCGCAGGATTGCGGTTGCCGGTACCTCAAACCCGGAATGCCTCGCTATAATGCCCCCCGCTTCCGGATCGCTTCAATTTGACAGCACCAGCCAAACGCAAAGCACGCATCCTCGTGGTCGACGACGATCCGGGACTGTTGCGTCTGCTGACGATCCGGCTGCGCGCCGAGAATTACGATGTTGAAGCCGTGGAGAGCGGCGTCGCCGCCCTCGCTGCAGCCGGGCGCTTTCGCCCCGACCTGGTCATCACCGACCTGCGCATGGACCAGATGGACGGCATCGGCCTGCTCAAGGAACTGCAGAGTCGCTGGCCGGGGCTGCGGGTGATCATCCTAACCGCGCACGGCACCATCCCGGATGCCGTGCATGCCACGCAAAGCGGCGCGTTCGGTTTTCTCACCAAGCCGGTCGACAAGCAGGAACTGCTCGACCAGGTGCAGAAGGCACTGAAGATCTCCGGCTTCGCCCAGTCCGACGAGGACTGGCGCACCGAGATCGTGACCCGCAGTCCGCTGGTCGAGGAAAAGCTCGCGCAGGCGCACATGGTGGCCAGCAGTGACGCGCGCGTCCTGATCTCCGGCGAGAGCGGCACCGGCAAGGAACTCCTCGCACGCGCGATTCATCGTGCGAGCGCGCGCCGCGACCGCTCCTTCGTCGCCATCAACTGCAGCGCGATGGCCGAGGAATTGCTGGAGTCGGAACTCTTCGGGCACGAAAAAGGCGCTTTCACCGGCGCGATCCGTACCCACAAGGGCCTGTTCCAGGCCGCCGACGGCGGTACGCTGCTGCTCGACGAGATCGGCGACATGCCGCTGCGGCTGCAGGTGAAGCTGCTGCGTGTCCTGCAGGAGAACCAGGTGCGTCCCGTGGGCAGCACCGATGCGATGGCGGTCAACGTGCGGGTGTTCTCAGCCACGCATCGCGACCTGCAGCAGCTGCTGGCGAGCGGTACGTTTCGCGAGGATCTCTATTACCGGCTGAATGTCGTGCATATCGAGATGCCGCCGCTCGCCAAGCGGCGCGAGGACATTCCGCTGCTGGTCGCGCACTTCCTCGAGCAGATCGCGCAGGAGACGGGCGCGCGCAAGATTTACGCGCCCGAGGCAGTGGAGTTGCTCGCCACCGCCGATTGGCCGGGCAACATCCGCCAGCTTCACAACGTCGTGCGCCAGAACGTCGCCCTGACACGCACCCCGATCATCACGGCGGAGCTGGTGCAGCAGTCGCTCGGCGGCTCGCCCTCGCGGCTGCCGTCGTTCGATGAGGCGCGCGACGAATTCACGCGCAGCTACCTGGCGCAGATCCTGCAGATCACGGCCGGCAACGTCAGCCAGGCCGCACGCCTCGCAAAGCGCAACCGCACTGATTTCTACAAGCTCCTTGCCCGTCACCAGCTCGTGCCCGACGATTTCAAGGCGCGCTGACCTGGGGCGCTACGCGCCTGCGGGTATGACCGCCGAGCCTTGCCCTGCAAGTTGCCGCGCCTCATGAGCCCTGAGCAGACTCTTCCCGTTACCGACAGCACCGACGTCCTCGTCGTGGGGGCGGGTGTCGTCGGCCTGAGCGTTGCGCGAGCGCTCGCGCGTCGCGGACTGGAAGTGATCCTGGTCGAGCGTCACCGGCGCGTCGGCGAGGAAACGTCATCGCGCAATTCTGGCGTCATCCATTCGGGGATCTATTATCCGACCGCGAGTGCGAAGGCGCGACTGTGCGTGCGCGGTCGCGATCTGCTGTACCGCTACTGCGAGGACAAGGGCATCGCGCATCGACGCTGCGGCAAGATCATCGTGGCGCAGGCGAGCGAGACCGAAAAGCTGCGCGGCTTGTGGCAGCAGGCGCGGGCGAACGGGGTTACGGACCTGGCCTGGCTCGATGCAGCCCAGGTGCGCGAACTCGAACCCGAGGTGCGTTGCGAAGCGGCGCTCCTCTGTCCCAGCACCGGGATCATCGATGTGCACGAGTACATGACCGCACTGCACGGGGATCTCGAGCACCATGAAGGCTCCGTGGTGTTCGACACCGAGCTGGTGAGTGCCGGCAGCACCGCGGAAGGATTTCGCGTCGAGCTGAGAGCCGGACAGGAACGATCCCACATCGACTGCCGCTGGCTGGTCAATGCAGCCGGGCTGCACGCGGTCGAGCTGCTGCGGCGAACTGCCGGGTTCCCGGCCGCAGCCATTCCGAGGAGCTACTTCGCCAAGGGTAACTACTTCGACTGTGTCGGGGCGTCACCGTTTCGCCGGCTCGTTTATCCGATGCCTGCGAGCGCCGGGCTCGGAATACATGCGACTCTCGATCTCGCTGGCAAAGTCCGCTTCGGGCCGGACGTCGAATGGATAGACGCGCTCGACTACAGCGTCGATGCAGCCAGGGCGAGCCAGTTCTATCTCGCCATCCGCACCTATTGGCCGGCCCTGCGAGACGGCGCGCTGGCGCCATCTTATGCCGGGATCCGACCCAAGCTCGCAGCTGCCGGCGAGCCTGCGGCGGACTTTCGCATCGATACGCCGCGTCAGCATGGAGTCAGCGGCCTGGTGAACCTGCTCGGTATCGAATCACCGGGACTCACCGCCTCGCTCGCGATCGGCGATTACGTGTCCGAGCAGCTCGCGGGCAAGTCCTGAAGCGAGGCTCTAGTCGCGGATGCCGAGCTCGCGCCGGCGCAGCAGCAGGAACAGGGCTGGCACCACGACGAGCGTCAGCAAGGTCGCGCTCACCATGCCCCCGACCATGGGTGCCGCGATCCGGCGCAGGACTTCCGCGCCCGTACCGTGACCGATCAGGAGCGGCAGCAATCCGAGCGTGATGGTGAGCACGGTCATCATCTTCGGCCGCAAGCGCCGCAGCGCGCCTTCCGTAATCGCCTCTTCCAGGTCAGCGATGCTCAGCGCCCGCCCGGAAGCCCGGCGCCGCTGCCATGCTGAATTGAGATACAGCAGCATGACGATGCCAGTCTCCGCCGCCACGCCTGCCAGGGCGATGAGACCGACTACGACCGCGACACTCACGTCGTAGTCGAGGATCCAGAGCAACCAGATGCTGCCCAGCAACGCGATCGGCAATGAACCGAGGATGAGCGCCACGTCACTCCAGGAACGAAAGCCGAGAAACAGCAGCAGCACGATGACGCCGACTACCAGCGGAACGATCACCTTGAGACGCTCGAGCGCGCGCTGCAGGTACTCGTACTGGCCGGACCACACCAGCCGATAGCCTTGCGGAACGATGTGCGCGGACGCGATGCGCGTCCTGCCCTCGGCCACGAACGCGCCGATGTCCTCGTCGCCCGGATCGATCGTGACCCAGGCGGCAGGCCGGGCGTTCTCACTGCGTATGGTTGCGGGCCCAGCGGTCACGCTCACGCGCGCAACGTCCTGGAGAGCGACTTGTGCGCCCGTGGGCGTCACTATGGGCAGCGTCTGCAGGCGCGCTACGGAGTCGCGCCAGCTCTGCGGGTAGCGGATGCTGATGGGATAGCGTTCGCGTCCCTTGACCGCTTCGCCGATACGGCTGCCGCCGATGGCGCTGCTCACGACCGCGTCGAGGTCGGCGATGTTGAGCCCGAATCTGGCCGCAGCGCTGCGATCGATGTCGATCGTGATGTAGCGTCCCAGGCCCGGCCGCTCCGCGTATACCGACAGCACGCCAGGTATCTCGCGCAGAACGCCCTCCACTTGCGCCGCCACTTGCTGTGCGACCTGGATGTCCGGACCCACGACCTTCACACCGAGTGGCGTGCGAATACCCGTGGCCAGCATGTCGATGCGTGCGCGAATCGGCGCGGTCCAGGTATTGGCCATGGCGGGCAGGTCGACCTGGGCAGCCAGCTCGGCGCGCAGCTTCTGCGCCGTCATCCCGGAGCGCCATTGGTGCTGCGGTTTGAGAGCGACCACGGTCTCGAACATCTCGAGTGGCGCAGGATCAGTGGCCGTGTCGGCGCGGCCGGCCTTGCCGAACACACGCGCGACTTCGGGCACGTGGCGGATTGCGCGGTCGGTCTGCTGCAAGAGCGCACGCGCAGCGTCGGCGGCGAGGCCCGGCTGTGTCGCGGGCATGTAGAGCAGGTCTCCTTCATCCATCTCGGGCATGAATTCCGTGCCGAGACGCGAGGCCGGCCAGACGCTGATGAGGACCAGCACAATCGCTGCGATCACGATCGCCCTTGGGTGTCGCAGCGACAGTGAGAGCAGCGGCGCGTACAGGCGCGAGAGCAGCCGGTTGAGGGGATTTTCCATTTCCGGACGAATCGATCCCGACACCAGCCACGCCGCGAGCACCGGCACCAGTGTGATCGAGATCAGCGCCGCGGCCAGCATTGCATACGTCTTGGTATAGGCGAGAGGCGCGAACAGCCGTCCCTCCTGCCCTTCGAACGCCAGCACCGGCACGAACGACAGCGCGACGATCAGCAGGGACATGAAGAGGGCCGGCCCGACTTCGGTACAAGCCTGCGTGACGAGC
>DASQOO010000163.1:0-8267 GCA_035644435.1 Steroidobacteraceae bacterium
GCACCGCCGAGGCGATTCTGCTTGAGCGCGCTGACCAGGTCGTCGGTGACCACCGTGCCGCCACGGCCGACGTTGACAAAGAACGCACCTGGCTTCATCGCCGAGAAACTGCGCGCATCGAAAACGTGCCGGGTCTGCTCAGTCAGCGGCAAGGTGTTGACCACGACATCGGCGTCAGCCAGGAGCTTCGGCATTTCATCGGGCAGACCGACGTAGCTGACGTACTCCGGGCCGTCACGGCCACTGGCCCGTATGGCGGTGACGCGCATCCCGAGCGCGTGCGCGCGGCGCGCCACTTCGACACCGATTCCGCCGAGGCCAGCGATCAGCATGGTCCTGCCTTCGAGCGAAACGGTACGAATCGCCCCGCGAGGTTCGCGCTCCCAACGGCCGCTCGCCTGGGAACTGATGTAGGCGGGCAGATCGCGGGCGAGCGCAAACGTCACGGCAATCACGTATTCCGCCATTACCGGGCCGGCCACGCGCTGCATGTTGGTTACGAGCAAGCCGCGCTCCGCGACAGCGGGAATGGTGACGCAGCGCTCGACGCCTGCACTCAGCGCCCCGATCCAGTAAGCACGCTGCGCCCGCGCGAGGATCTCCGCAGTGCAGAAGCCGATGATCGCGTCGGCTTTGTCCGCGGCCGCGAGCGCTCCGGCATTGTCGGTGACGAACACGAGTTTCGTATCGGGTGCGGCTGCTTGCAGCCAGGCACGGTGCTCAGCATCGCCCGGATCGCGCACGACGATGAGCTTGGGTTTGTGCCACCCCTTGCTCTCGCGCACTGGTTGCTCTGCTTCGTGCAATTCGAGTTTCGCGACCAGCGCCGCGGTTTCCGCGGACGAAGGCAAAGGCGTCTGCGCAAGCACGGCCCCACTGCCCGCGATCGACAGCAAAGCCAGGAAAAACTGCATCCACCCAGTTGGCTCGATCCTGTTCTGCATTCACTGCTCCTCAATTACGTGCGCGATTTGCCGGCTCAGTGGAATAGGGCGTGACGGGATGCGAGCGCTTCAGGATATCCCCTAGTCGCCGGCGTGATTGCGTCACGTATTCGCACATGTTCACCAAATTATCACAGAGTTCCTGTGCTGCAGATCACGCGCGATGGCCGCTACCTCGGCCTGGGGAAGATCATCGATGTGCTGCGTCAATTGCCCTACAACTCAAGGCACATCCACCCACCGACCAGGCGGTGCCGCGCTTGATCATGGCTTGCGGCCGCTCACGATCGGGACATGCCACACCGCGTACTCGTGCGGATTGCGAATGCCGGCAATCGCCTGCTCGAACAGCGCGCGCGTTTCACGGCGCCCGAGCGCGGTGGAGTCGCCGATCGCATTCGTATAGCCATCCCGCCACGCTTCGATGATCGAAGCAAACGTCTCGCGCGGAACGCGGAGCGTGTCAACGATGGCGTAGTCGACACGTAAATCGACGAGGCCGAGGCGCTTCAACAGCGAGCACGTACGCCGGCCGACCCGTGCGTCGGTACCCGTTGCGGTGGCGAAGGCGATGGCCCCCTGGTGCCACAACCGGTCGGTATCGAGCGTGCCTACCGGCGTGTGCATCATGCCGTAGTCCTCGCTCAGCACGTGCAGCCAGCCTCCCGGACGACAAATCCTCGCCAGCTCTGCCAGCGCCCTTTCGGGCTCCGGGATGGCCTGGGTCATGTGACGACAGGTCACGAGATCGAACGAGTCCGAGGGCAAGCGCAACTCAAAGGCATCTCCCTGCTCGAAGCGCACACGCGGTGCCAGCGAGGTGTAGCGCTTGCGTGCGTAGGTGATCGGCCCTTCGAGAATGTCCACGCCAACGATTTGCGCGTGCGGATACAACGCGGCGAGCCGCGCTGTGATTTCACCGCTGCCGCAGCCGATGTCGGCGATATGCGCGTCAGTCCTCAACGTGTAGCGCGCGAAGAGGGGCTCCTCCTGCGGCCAGATAGCGCTCGCTTGTGCGGCGAGGTTGCGTACCATGGACTCGTCGGCCATCTGTTGTGCCTGGGGATTGCGTTTCGTGGTCATGGCTGATGATGTCAAACCCACCTGGTCGTGAGCCTGCGTTGACAGTTGTTGTGGTTAACGGTTGAGATTCTATTTGAGGGCGCCGCGCCAATGCGCGAGCGAAGGGAGACTTCATGCTGAAGCGCATCCGTTGCTGGGGAGCGATCCTGCTCCTCGCGATCCCCGCTCGAATTCTCGCCGCCGATGTGGCGGTGCCGCCAGACCTGCAGCCGTGGCAGGGCTGGGTGCTGCAGGGCGAGGAGTTTCGTCGCTGCCCCTTCATCACGGGCAATCAATCCGCCAGCGCACAGGCGTTTCAATGCACCTGGCCCGAGCGCCTGGTTCTCGATCTCGATACCCGGGGCGGCCGGTTTGCGCAGCGCTGGGAGCTGTACGCGGAATCCTGGATCAGCCTGCCGGGTGACCTCGAGCATTGGCCGCGCGACGTTGCACTCGATGGCGCACGTGCCGTCGTCGTCGCTCGCGACGGCGTTCCCCAGGTCCGGCTCGGCGCCGGCACACACACCGTGAGTGGGAGTTTCCGCTGGGCGCGTCGGCCGGAGTCGCTGGCTGTGCCGCCCCAGGCCGGAATCATTGCCTTGACCATCGACGGCCAGGCGATCGCCCAGCCGGAGCGCGCCGGGAACGGGCTTTGGCTCGGCCGGCGACGTGGACCCGTGGAACAACAGCAGCTCGATCTGCAGGTGTACCGCCTGCTGAGCGACGACATCCCCGCGATGTTGACGACGGTGATCCGGTTGCAGGCCGCGGGCGAGGCGCGCGAAGAGTTCCTCGCGCCCGTGCTGCCTGCGGGGTTCGTGCCCGTGAACCTCGCGAGCGGTCTGCCGGCGAGAGTCGAGCCGGATGGACGCCTGCGTGTGCAGGTTCGCGCCGGAAACTGGCAGATCCGCATCGCCGCTCGCGGCTCCGGAGTCGCCCAGTCCCTGCGTCGGCCCAAGGGAGAAGGGCCGTGGGTCAACGATGAGATCTGGAGTTTCGAGGCCATCGATCGTCTCAGGGTCGCCGCCGTCGAAGGCGTTGAGTCCATCGATCCGGGTCAGGCGAACGTGCCCGAGGAGTGGCGCCAGTTTCCGAGCTACCGCGTCGGACAGGATGCGGAGGTCAAGATCGTCGAACGCAGCCGCGGGCTCGCGACTACCGATGACAACCAGCTCGCGCTCTCGCGCGTGCTGTGGTTCGACTTCACGCACCAGGGATTCACGGCGGTGGATTCGATCAGCGGCAGCATGCGCCAGGACTGGCGACTCGACATGCTCGAGCCCTACCGCCTGCTGAGCGCACGCGTCGCCGAGGAGAACCTGCTGGTCACGAAGGGAGCGACGAACGAGGCCAGCGGAATCGAAGTGCGTTCCCCGAACGTGAACTTGCAAACGGTGAGTCGCATCGCCGCCGGGTCCGCCATGCCAGCCACAGGCTGGCAGAGCCGCTTCACGAACGTCAGTGGAATGCTGCACCTTCCCCCGGGTCATCGCCTGATCGCGGCGCTCGGCGCGGATAGTGCACCCGGGGCATGGATCGAACGCTGGCGCCTGCTCGACATGTTCCTGGTACTGATCGCCACTCTCGCGATCTCGCGACTGCTGGGTTGGCGGGTCGGTTTGCTTGCGCTCGGCGGGCTGGTCCTGACGCACCACGACAGCCACGGCATGATCTGGCTGTGGGTGAACTTTCTGATCGCGCTCGTGTTGGCGCGCGAAGCCCCGGAAGGGAGGCTGCGCTTCCTGGCCTCGATCTATCGCGCGGTGAGCGCGGCGGTGCTGGTGATTGCCCTCGTGCCGTTCGTCGCCAGCCAGGCGCGCCTTGCAATCTATCCGCAGCTCGATACCGGCGAACTGTATTTCCCTGCGGTACCAGCACCTCCACCACAAGCGGTGAATGCGCCCGCTTCTGAGGCGCCGGTCACCAGGGAGAACGAGCGCAAGGACGTAGGACTGATGCGTAGTCTCGGCAAGGCTGATCGTCTCGAGCAAGCCGTTGTCACTGGATCCTCCTTTGCGAGCGGAAGGTACTCCAAGCCCGCGGAAAGATACGCACCGGGGACGCTGCTGCAGGCCGGACCGGGAATTCCCGAATGGCAATTCGTTGCGCAGCCCTACTCGTGGTCGGGCCCGGTCGACGCCGGGCAGAAATTGCACTTCCTGATCGCGACACCCTTCTGGCTTTCTCTTTGGCGGCTGGTGGGAATCGCGCTTCTCGCGGCGCTGTTGGTCGTGCTCATGCGCTTCGCCTACGGCTGGCCACAAAGTTGGCCGCGGCTGCCGCGCTTCGGCACATCGTCCGCGGGCTGGTTGCTCGCCCTCGGTATGCTCGGCGCTCTCGGAGCGCCGCACGGCGCCCGAGCCGAACTTCCCGATGCCACGCTTCTGAATGATCTCAAGGCGCGGCTCACACGCGCCCCCGAATGCGTGCCCGCCTGTGCGGAGATCACTGCCGCCCGCGTCGTCGGCACGCCACAGCAACTCGAGATCGAGCTCGACGTGAGTGCGCTGACAGCGGTTGCCGTACCAGTACCAGCCGCGAGTGGACGCTGGGAGCCGGAAACGATCAGTGTCGACGGCCAGCCGAATGGCGGCCTTTTCCGCGACCCCGGTCAACGACTGTGGGTGCCGCTGCGCGCGGGCGCGCACGTGGTGCGGCTCGGCGGTCGAATCGTTGCCGCCGAAAGTGTGCAGATCGTGTTCCCGCAGCAGCCCCGGAGCATCGAAGTGCGCGTCGAGGGTTGGGAGGCTTCCGGTGTGAGCGATGAGCGGCTGCTGACCAATACGCTCGAGCTCGTGCGCAAGATGGCTGCGGGCCAGGTGGCGCGCGTCGAGGCATCGATGCAATTCGCGCCCTTCGTACGCGTGACACGCCACGTGATGCTGGGACTCGATTGGACGATCAACACCACAGTCGAGCGGCTGGCACCGGAAAAGGGCGCTTTCACGGTGAAGGTGCCGTTGCTCGGCGGCGAATCGGTGCTGACTGAAGGCGTCGAGGTCGCCGATGGGAACGCCCAGGTCGCGATGCCCGCCGGTGAGCCTGTCGTCTCGTGGAATTCCGGCCTGTCGCGCGCCGACGTGCTGACGCTCAAGAATTCTGCCGACGCCGCTCGCGCCGAGATCTGGCAGTTCGATGTCAGCCCGGAGTGGAATGCCCGCTTCGAGGGCACGCCGGCTGTGCTTCCGGTGCAGGTCCAGGAGAGCTGGGTCTACGAATACCACCCGCGTGCCGGAGAGCAATTGACGGTCCGCGTCGTGCGTCCCGAGGCAGCGGAGGGCGCAACCCTCGCTTTCGACGGCGTCAGCACCGAAGTGCAGGTCGGCAAGCGCTCTACGGACACAGCGCTCACCGTGCGCTATCGCAGCACCCAGGGAGGACGTCACGTCCTCAGAGTTCCCGGGGATGCGCACGTGAGGAGCGTGCAGGTCGATGGTCAAAGCGTGGCCTTGCGGCCGGAGAAGGGAGAACTCGCGATTGCCCTGCTGCCGGGAGCTCATCAGCTCAACGTCCAATGGCAGAGCGATACTGGCGTGCGGGTGCGCACCCGCGCGCCCGCGATCGACCTCGGCAGTCCGAGCAGCAACATCCACACGCAGCTGACGTTGCCCGAGGATCGTTGGATCCTGTTCGCGATGGGCCCGGGAGTCGGGCCGGCAATCCTGTTCTGGGGCGAGCTGCTCGTGTTCATCGTCATCGCCCTGGTGCTCGGCCGCTCGCAGCATTCGCCGTTGCGTATGCACGAATGGCTGCTGCTCGGACTGGGCCTCAGCACATTTTCCTGGAGCGTGCTGCTGCTCTTCGCCGTCTGGATCTTCGCCATGCAGTGGCGCTCGCGCTGGAGCGGGACGCCAAACCGCCTCCTGTTCAACTGGAGCCAGGTCGGTCTTGGGCTCCTGTCCGCCATTGCCCTCTTCAGCCTGGTCTCGGCGATTCCATACGGCCTGCTGAGCACGCCGGACATGCGCATTCGTGGCGCGGGCAGCGGGGGAAACCTCTTCAGCTGGTTCCTCGACCAGTCCGCGGGCGTCCTTCCCCAGCCGGGAGTCATCAGCGTCTCCTTGTGGTGGTACAAGCTCGCGATGTTGGCCTGGGCCCTTTGGCTCAGTTTTGCGCTGCTACGCTGGTTGCCCTGGGGTTGGCGCGCTTTCAACGCCAGCGGCCTGTGGCGCGGTGATCGTAGCGACGCAAACTCTGCGGTCAATCGCGGCTGACGCGAACAGGCCGGTCACTCCTGGATTTCGTGGCTTACGGCTTCGAGCCGATTTGCCCTCAGGGTCACTTCAGGTTGTGCGCGAAGAAGTCGAGCGTGCGCTGCCAGGCGAGGGTGGCTGCAGCCGCGTTGTAGCGCGCGGCCGAGGTGTCGTTGTGAAACGCGTGATCGACGTTCTCGTACATGTACAACTGGTAACGAACGTGGGCATCGTCCAACGCCTTGCGGAACGCTGGAAGGTCGGCGTCGATGCGATTGTCGAGTCCCGCGTAGTGAAGCAACAGGGACGCCTTGATCTTTGATACGTCTTCTAGCGGCGGCACACGACCGTAGAACACGACGGCCGCATTGAGGTTCTCGTCCGCCGTGGCGAGGCGACCGACGAGACCCCCGCCCCAGCAGAAACCTACTGCGCCGACATGTCCGGTCGATTCCGTCGAATCGCGCAACCAGGCGGCGGCAGTCATCGCATCGCTTAAGACCTGGTCCGCGTTGAGCTTGCCTATCAGTTCGCGTGCCTGGTCCTCATCGCTCGGCGTGCCGCCGAGTGCTGACAGGAAATCAGGAGCGAGGGCGAAGTAGCCGGCGATGCCCAGCCGTCGCGTCACGTCCTCGACGTGCGGATTCAGTCCGCGGTTCTCGTGGATGACCAATACCGCCGGCCATTTCTTTCCTTTCCGGGGAGCCGCGAGGTATCCACGCAGGCCCTGGGGATCGTTGCTGAGATCGACCTTGCGACAGTGCAAGCGATCGTCATCCTCCGGCACTTGCGCAGCTGCTGCGACGTTCGGCTGCAACAGTGGGACGAGCGCAAGCGCGGCGGACATGCCGCCCGCCAGGGAGGCGAGCCGCTCCAGGAACACGCGGCGGTCGAGGGACGCGTGCGTGTATTCGTCGTAGAGCCCGATGATGCGTCTGTCCATTAGAGTTCCCCGAGAGGCGCTCGCCAATGAGATGGACAACCAGAGCCCAGCGGATGTTGCACTGCCGGGGCACGTGGATTTAACCCTTTAAGCTGCCAAGCATTGCTGCGTCGCACTCAAGTAGGCGCACTGCAGCATTGACGACCGGGTCTCGGCCAGTATGATCCCCATCCATGTCTGCAGTGCGTTCGAAACCATCCGTGCGGTCCCCAGAGCCGTCTCGATGCGCCATCCCGGCGCGAATGCACCTGCGGCTCCACTTCCGTCGACGTTGAGTCCGGCTTCGGGCCGGACGGCTGGAAATTCCACGGTCCCATCGGGCCGTGTTGCTGCTTTGGGGACACCATGCAATCGATCGGCATCCAGGGTCTCTTCGATCCTGACTACGAACGCGACAGCTGCGGCTTCGGGCTGATTGCGAGCCTCGACGATCAGCCTAGCCATTGGATCGTGCGCACCGCGATCACCTCGCTCAATCGGCTCACGCATCGCGGCGCGATTGCCGCCGACGGCAAGACAGGCGACGGCTGCGGATTGCTGCTCAAGATGCCAAGAGTCTTTCTCGAGGCGATCGCCACGCAAGCCGGGATCGATCTCGCCGAACGCTTCGCGGTCGGCTGCGTATTCCTCAGCCGCTTCGAGGATCAGGCACAGCGCGCACGCGCGGCGCTCGAGACCCAGCTGCAGCGTGAAGAGCTGGAAGTGGCCGGTTGGCGCGTAGTGCCGATCGACCCGGACGCTTGTGGCGAGGAGGCGCTGAAGACGCTGCCGCGCATCGAGCATGTGTTCGTGAACTGCCGGCTCGACATCGACGAAGCGTCGTTCAACCGCAAGCTGTTTCTCGCCCGGCGGCGTACCGAGAAGGTGCTCGAGCGCAAAGATCCGTTTTTCTACGTGCCGAGCCTCTCGGCTTCGACGCTCACCTACAAGGGCATGGTGATGCCCCAGCACCTGACGCAGTTCTACCCCGACCTGCAGGACGAGCGGCTCGCGACGGCGGTCGCCGTGTTTCACCAGCGCTTCTCGACCAACACCCTGCCGCAGTGGCGCCTCGCTCATCCGTATCGATTCCTGGCCCACAACGGTGAGATCAACACCATCCAGGGCAATCGCAACTGGGCGGCC
>DASQOO010000164.1:0-2518 GCA_035644435.1 Steroidobacteraceae bacterium
GCTGCAGTTCCGACTTATCTGCAAACCGCTCGGTTGCGTCTTTAAATTCCTCCTAAGCAGATTCGGCTCGCCTAGCGCGAGTCTTTCTTGCGTATTCCCATCGACCTGCAGCCACGTGAGCGCGCGTGCTGCACCGGGCTATGCGCCTGATCAAGAACTCTCTGCTCGAGGGAACGATGAATCCGTTCAAACGCATTTGGTTCGCCGTAACCACGTGGAGTCGCGTGGTCACGCTCGTACTGTTGTGCCCGCTTGCGGCCGCAGCCGAGGGCCCGCTGTCGCTCGACGACGCGGTCGGTAAGGCACTTAAGGACGCGCCGCAGGTTACTGCATCCGCGGCGACACTCGAAGCGGCGATGGCGGTCGCGCCGAGCGCAGGTCGTCTGCCAGACCCTGAACTGGTGGCAGGAGTGGACAACCTGCCGGTCACCAGCGCGGAGCGTTACTCGCTCACGCGCGACTTCATGACCATGCGCAAGATCGGCGTGATGCAGACTTTCCCGAGCGGCGAGAAGCGGCGTCTGCAGGGTGAGCGCGCTGAGCGACAAATCGCCATCGCGCAGGGGGAGGTACGCAAGACACGGTTCGATACCTCCCGTGCAGTAGCGGAGGCGTGGATCGCGGCTGCAGTGGCCGAGGAATCGCTTGCGCGGCTGCGCAGCCTCAAACCCGACGCCCAGCTTCAAGCCTCTTCAGGTCGCGCGGCGCTCGCTAGCGGCAGAGCATCTGCCGCCGAGGCGCTATCCGCGCAGTCTCTGGTAGCGGAGCTGGACGAACGAATCTTAGCGCTCGAACAGGAGCGACAGACGCGACGCGCGGAGCTGGCGCGCTGGATTAGCACGGACGCCGAGCGGCCTCTGGCGGACATTCCCACCGATCGCGACCTGAGTCATTCGCCGGAGTTGCTTTTGGCGAACGTGCCTGAGCACCCCCCTTTGGCTCCGGTACTGGCGAAACTCGCGGAAGCGCAGACGGAGGTCGATCTTGCGCGCGCGCAGAAGCGTCCCGATTGGAGTGCGGAGTTCGACTACGCACAGCGCGGACCGGACTACTCCAACATGGTCTCGCTCGAATTTCATATCGCGCTGCCGCTCTTCGCCAAGAACAGACAGAACCCGGTGATTGCCGAGAAGCTCGCTCTGGTACGGGCGCACGAGGCTGAGCGGGATGCGGAAGTCCGCATGCATACGGCGGAAATTCGCACCGAATTGGCACAGTGGCGGCGGGGCCGAGAACGGCTCCAGAACTACCAGGCGGAAATCCTTCCGCTCGCGCGCGATCGGTCCCGCGCCGCCATCGCATCCTACGGCGCCGGGCGTGGCGATCTGCGTCTTGCGACCGACTCGTTGATCCAGGAGATCAACACGCAGCTCGAGTACGTCCAGCTTGAAGGCTCGGTGGCGAACGCCTGGGCGTTTTTGTACTTCCTCCATGACTCGGAGGTCTCGAAATGACCACAGAACGAATCAGCCAAATGAAGACGCTTGCCGCTGTGGTCGCGCTACTCGCTCTGGGCGTCGGCGGGGGCTACTGGTTGGCCCACAGCACGATGATGTCCAGTCAGCCTGCAGGTGCAGCGAGCCTGATGTCCATGGCAAACCCGCCCGCGGCCGCTCAGGGCCACGGCAAGCCGCTGTATTGGTACGACCCGATGATACCGAGCCAACATTTCGACAAGCCGGGCCAATCCCCCATGGGCATGCAGATGGTTCCTAAGTACGCGAACGAAGGGAGCGAAGGCGAGAGCGAGGGTGTTCATGTGAGCTCCGGCATCGTCCAGAACCTCGGAATCCGGCTCGGCAAGGTTGAGAAGATGAGCCTCAAATCGGGCTTGCATGCGGTCGGCAGCGTCGTCTTCGACGATCGATTGGTCGAACTCGTACAGGCGCGCGTCGAAGGCTACGTGACTCACCTCAACGTGAAAGCCCCGCTCGAGCACGTGCGCCGCGGGCAGCCCCTCGCCACCATCCTCGCGCCCCAATGGCTCGAGGCACAGCAGGAGTACCTCACGCTCATGGATTCGCGCTCGCAGAGCGCGCAAGGGATTCGCGATGCTGCCCGCCAGCGCCTGGTGGTGCTCGGTGTCCCCGAGGCCGCCATTCGCGCCGTTGAGACGAAGCACGAAACCAACGCCACCACGACCCTGGTGGCTCCGATCGATGGCGTCGTGACGGAGCTCGGCGTGCGCGACGGCGCCGCCTTCATGGCCGGGGCGAGTTTGTTCCGCGTCAACGGACTTGCGACCGTTTGGGTTAACGCTCAGATCCCGGAAGCCCGAGTTTCAATCGTTCCACCGGGATCGACCGTAGAGGCCCATGCCACGGCATGGCCCGGCGCGACCTTCAAGGGGCGCGTTATCGCCCTTCTGCCGCAGGTCGATCCGCAGACGCGCACGCTCACGGCGCGTGTCGCGCTCGACAACCCGGGCTTTAGGCTCTCCCCGGGCATGTGGGTCGGGCTGGACTTCACAGCCCCTGCGGCCGCGCCGCAGCTCGTCGTGCCGAGTGAGGCGGTGATC
>DASQOO010000165.1:0-10903 GCA_035644435.1 Steroidobacteraceae bacterium
AAGTGCTGCCGTACTACGGGGGTGGGACGAGCCGGGCACGCGAGTACTCGGCCAACGACTTCATGTACTGGGAAGTGATGCGTCGCGCGGCCGAGCGCGGTCTGCGAGTCTTCGACTTCGGGCGCAGCAAACGCGACTCCGGTTCGTACAAGTTCAAGGTTCATTGGGGCTTCGAAGCGCAGCCGCTGCATTACGAGTATTTCCTGGTGGGAGCGAAGCAATTGCCCGATCTCAGTCCCAACAACCCCCGTTACCGGGCACTGATCGGCGTGTGGAAACGCATGCCGCTGTGGGCCACGCAAGCGCTAGGCCCTCGCGTCGCGCGCTACCTCGGTTGAGACGGCCATGTGCGGCATTCACGGGCTGCTCAGTTTGCGGCCGCAGACGCGGCCCGATCCGGCGACACTCGATCGGATGGGCGCAGTGACGCGCCACCGTGGGCCCGACGACGACGGCCGCTTGTGCGACGGGCCCCTCGCGATGGGCATGCGCCGCCTGTCGATCATCGACGTTGCCGGCGGTCATCAACCGCTTGCCAACGAGGATGAAACCGTCTGGGTGGTGTGCAACGGGGAAATCTACAACTTTCGCGAAACGCGCCGCCGGCTGGAGGGCCAGGGACATCGGTTTCGCTCCGGCAGTGACGCCGAGGTCATCGTGCACCTCTATGAGGAGCATGGCGAAGACCTGGTGCGCCACCTGGATGGGATGTTCGCGTTTGCCCTCTGGGATCGGAAACTGCGCAAACTGCTCATTGCACGCGATCGACTGGGAATCAAGCCGCTCTATCTGCGCACCACGGCGGATCATCTGGCCTTCGCTTCCGAAGCGAAGGCGCTGCTCGAGCTACCCGGGATGCGGGCTGAGGTCGATGCCGCAGCAGTCGCTGAGTATCTCGCGCTCGGATACGTGCCGACTCCGCTCTGCATCTTTCGCGGCATGACGAAGCTCCCGCCCGCGACCCTTCTGGTGTGCGAGGCAGGTCAGATTCGCACCCGCCGCTACTGGACCCTCGAATCGGCATCCAGTCCCGATCGCTCGCCGGATGAGTGGGTCGAAATGCTGCGTGCGCAACTCGAGCGCTCCGTCGTCTCCCAGATGGTGAGCGATGTGCCGATCGGGGCGTTCCTGAGCGGCGGGCTCGACTCCAGTACCGTGGTCGCTTTGATGGCGCGGCACAGCCCGTTCCCGGTCAAGACCTATTCGATCGGCTTCGAAGCCACGAGTGGCGCTGAGCTGTACAACGAGCTGCCGTTTGCGCGTCGGGCTGCCGAGCTCTTCGGCACCGAGCATCACGAGATCATCGTCCAGCCCGACATGTGCGCGCTGCTGCCGCGATTGCTCTGGCACATGGATGAGCCGATCTGTGACGCGGCCTTCCTGACGACCTACTTGGTGGCGGAATTCGCGCGCCGCGATGTCACCGTGATCCTGTCGGGTGTGGGCGGCGACGAACTGTTCGGCGGCTATAACCGCTATCTCAGCGAGCACTACCTGCAGCACTATCGACGCCTGCCCGCCTGGTTCCGACGCACGGTGCTACAGCCGCTCGCGCGGCGTCTGCCCGCCGACCGTCACTCGCGTATCAAGAACATTTCCCGGCTTGCACGTTCCTTCCTCCTCAGCGGCGAGCTCGACTTTGCGGCGCGTTATCGCAGCTACGTCGAGGTTTTCGCGCCGGAGCTGCGTGGACTCGTCGCTCCTGATGTGTCGCAAGGGCAGTCGCTGCTCGAGCAGGCGCTCGCTCAAGCGGCGGACGCCGACACTTTGCGCGGTGCGCTGCGCGTCGACCTGGCGACTCAGCTTCCGGACGACTTGCTGCTGTTGACCGACAAGATGACGATGGCGACATCGCTCGAATGCCGCGTTCCGCTTCTCGACACTGCGCTGGTCGAGCTTTCGATGGCGATGCCATCGGATCTGAAGGTGCGGGGCCGTGAGTTGAAATACGCACTCAAGCGCGCGGTCACGGACCTTCTTCCTCCCGACATACTGCGGCGCCGCAAGCGCGGCTTCGGTGCGCCGGTTGGCGCCTGGATCAAGCGGGAGCTGAGCGGCTTGCTGGGCAGCGTGCTCTCGGCAGAGAGCGTCGCCAAGCGCGGTCTGTTCTCGTGGCCGGCGATAGCCCGCATCATCGAAGACCATCGCGCCAGCAAGGCGGACTACACGGATCACCTGCTGGCACTGCTGAATTTCGAGATCTGGTCGCGCATCTACCTCGACGGCTGTCAGCCCGCGGACATTGCCGCGGAACTCGAAGAGCGGATGGCAGCGTGAAGGTCCTGTTCCTCTGCCACCGCTTCCCTTATCCGCCGCGCCGCGGCGGAAAGATTCGTCCCTTCAACATCGTGCGCCATTTCACTGCTCGCGGCTGGGAGGTAACGCTGCTATCCCTGGTTCGCGATCGGGAGGAGGGGCGTGCTGCGCAGGGAATCGCGCAGTACTGCCACGACTACGTGGCCGCGCCGGTGAGCCCCGCCGCCGCATGGGCGCGGATGCTCGTGCGACTACCCACGATGGAGCCTTCGACTTTCGGCTATTTTCGCTCGTCGCAGCTGGGGCGTGCCGTCAAGCGCCTGTTGCGCGACCGGCACTTCGATCTCATCTTCGTACATTGTTCTTCGATGGCTCCTTACGTCGCGGATTATCGCGGCGCAATCAAGATTCTCGACTTTGGCGACATGGACTCGCAGAAGTGGCTGGCCTATGCCAGCTACAAGTCTGCTCCCCTGGCGCTCGGATACTGGCTGGAAGGCCGCAAGCTCGAGCGCCGCGAGCGCTTGCTCGCGGCGGACTTCGATCTGTGCACCTGTTCGACGGCAGCCGAGCTGCAGACACTGCGCGGCCTGGGTGGGGCTACTGCCTCGGGGTGGTTTCCGAATGGCGTCGACAGCGACTACTTCGCACCGGACGGGCGGCCCTTCGACCCTGATCTGGTCACGTTCGTGGGCCGAATGGATTACTACCCCAACCAACAGGCGGTGTTGTGGTTCTGCCAGAGTGTCCTGCCGCTGCTCCAGGCGCGACGCCCAGGCGTGCGGTTTTCGATCGTAGGTGCCGCGCCCAGTCCGCAGATCCGGAGACTGGCCCAGCAGCCCGGCATCGAGGTTACCGGCACGGTCGATGACGTGCGGCCATACGTGCTTCGCGCTGCCCTCTCCGTTGCGCCGCTGCAGATCGCTCGCGGCACGCAGAACAAGATCCTCGAGTCCCTTGCAATGGGCGTTCCCGTGGTCGTGAGCAGGGAAGCGGCCGGCGGCGTCGACGCCGTGGCTGACGAGCATATTCTGGTGGCTGACGGAGCGGGGGAATTCGCGCGCGCCGTGAGTCGACTGCTCGAGCAGCCTGCCGAACGTGCACGCCTGGCCCGCGCCGGACGCGAACGCATGTTGAGCCGCCACACCTGGTCGGCATCCATGAGTCGGCTCGACGGACTCATCGCCCAGCTCACCGAGGGGCGCGCGCGGCAACCCGACGGCAACATCAGGGTGGCTGTGTGACGCACGACACGATCGTGAGTGTCGCCGCCGCCGCAGGAGGTGCAAGCGTGGTGCCGCAGAACGCAGCGTTTACGCGCATGACGATATACGCGTGGTGGTGCGCGGCCTTGTGCGTGCTGGTTCTTGCGCTGACCATGAGGTCGACACTGGCGGCGCTGGTGGCGACGTGGCTGCGCTCGAGGACCTTCGCCCATGGCGCCCTGATCGCCCCCATCGTTGCCTGGCTGATCTATCGGCAACGACACGAACTTGCGCTACTGGAAGCACGACCGACGCTGGTGGCGGTGCCGTTGATGCTTCTGCTCAGCCTGGCGTGGTACATCGCCCGGATCGCCGGCGCGATGGTCGTCGATCAATTGCTGGCGGTGATCGGCGTGAGCCTGATTGCGCTCGGCATTCTGGGACCCGCCATCCTGCGCCGCATGGCCTTCCCGCTGACTTTTCTGCTGCTTGCCGTGCCGTTCGGGGAGTGGCTGATTCCGCCGATGATGGAGTTCACGGCGAACTTTACCGTGGCGGCGCTGCGGTTCTGCGGCGTTCCCGTGCTTCGCGACGGCCTCTATTTCAGCATTCCTTCCGGCGATTTTCTCATCGCGGAAGCCTGCAGTGGCATTCGTTACCTGATGGCTTCGCTGGCGCTGGGAGCACTTTATGCGTATCTCATCATGAGATCGCCGTGGCGCAGGGCCGTGTTGATCGCGATCTCGATCGTACTGCCGGTGATCGCAAACGGGATCCGCGCATTCGGAATCGTCGCGCTGGCGCATCTGAGCGATATGCGGATCGCAGTCGGCGCCGATCACCTGGTCTATGGCTGGTTGTTCTTCGCGGCGCTGGCTGCCCTGCTGCTCTGGATTGGCGGGCGAATGGCCAAGCGAGAGACGGCAATTGCGCCTGCCGCACTCGAGACTGTTCCCTCGCAGCCCGCATCACCGCGGCACTTGGTCCTGGTCACGGCCTCGATGTGTGCGGCCATGTTGACGGGGCCGCTGCTCGCAAGCGCACAAGCTGCGAGGACGGCGGCACTACAATCGGCCTTCGTCCCGCACTTTCCGGCAACGGTTGGCTCCTGGGAAGCGCAGCCTCTCCCCGAGCCCACGGTAACGCCCTTGTTTCATGGCTTCGATGCAAGCGTTGCCGTGCGCTATTCAACTCCGGCCATGGATGGTCAGGCACACGAGCCCATTGAGGCGTGGCTTGCGTACTACGAAGTGGAGCGCACCGGACACGAGCTGGTTCGCGATGACAATCGTTTCTTCGATGAGTCAAAGTACGGGATTGCGTATCGCGCAGCGGCAGATGCCGAATCATCACACGATCCGCTGCCGCCGCGGACGATGCTCCGCATTCGGGGCGCCAGCGGCGACTGGATTGTCTGGTACTGGTACCAGGTTGGACGCATCGAAACCAACCGGGCCGCGTATGTAAAGATACTCAGCGCGATCGACGCTTTGGCGGCGCCGTACGATGGCCGCAGCGCGCTGGCGCTCTACACGCGCGCAGTGCCGGATGCGGATTCCGCCACCAGACGCCTGGAGAGCTTCCTTGGGCAGGCGCGAAGCGAACTCGCCGTCTGCGCTACGCCGGCTGACGCAGCCGCGTGTCGCACACCATAGGCGCAGCTCGAATGTGTGGAATTACCGGTATCTTCGCCTCCCTCGATCGACGGCCAATCGATCGCGAACTGCTGACGGCAATGAACGACACGCAACGTCACCGGGGCCCGGACGGCGACGGCCTGCACCTGGAACCGGGAGTCGGTCTCGGTCATCGACGCCTGGCGATCATCGACATCGCGACCGGCCAGCAGCCGCTCTATAACGAGGATGAGACCGTAGTCGTCGTCTACAACGGCGAAATCTACAATTTCGCGGATCTCACCACGGAGCTGCGCAATGCCGGGCACAAGTTCCGTACCCACAGCGACACGGAGGTTGTGGTGCACGCGTGGGAGGAGTGGGGTCCGAGGTGCGTGGAACGTTTCGCCGGCATGTTTGCATTCGCACTCTGGGACCGGGGACGACAGACCCTGTTCCTGGCACGGGACCGCCTCGGCAAGAAACCGCTCTACTACGCCATGCTTGCCGACGGGCAGCTGTTGTTTGGCTCCGAACTCAAGAGCCTCCTGCGCCATCCGGGGTTGAAGCGGCGCCTCGCTACGCGCGCGGTGGAAGACTACCTGACGTTCGGCTACGTCCCCGACCCCGACACCATTCTCGAGGGTGTACGCAAACTGCCACCGGGGCACACACTGGAGTGCGTGCGTGGACGAGCGCTGCCAGCCCCGAAGTCCTATTGGGACCTGCGCTTTGCCGCCGACGTGGTAGCGCCGGAGCCGGCCGTGTGCGAAGAGCTGATCCAGCGACTGCGCTTCGCCACCGAGCGGCGGCTGATCTCGGAAGTGCCGCTGGGCGCGTTTCTGTCCGGCGGCGTGGATTCGAGCGCAGTCGTGGCGCAGATGGCTGCCGTGTCGGCGCAGCCGGTCAATACCTGTTCCATTGCATTCGATGATCCGGCCTATGACGAGTCGCGCTATGCGACGCTGGTTGCGCAGCGCTACGGCTGCAACCACGCAGTGGAGCGCGTAAGCGTGGATGATTATGAGCTGATCGACTCGCTGGTCGACATCTACGATGAGCCTTTCGCCGACAGCTCCGCGATACCGACGTACCGCGTATGCCAGCTGGCTCGCAAACGGGTGACCGTAGCGCTGTCGGGTGATGCGGGTGACGAGAACTTCGCCGGCTATCGGCGCTACCGCTGGCACCTCTACGAGGAACAACTGCGCAGCCGGCTGCCGCTGGCGCTGCGTCGCGCGCTGTTCGGGCCGTTGGGCCGCCTGTACCCCAAGCTGGACTGGGCGCCTCGGGTATTTCGTGCCAAGACGACCTTCCAGTCGCTCGCCCTGGATACGCTCGAAGCGTATCTGCAGTCGGTATCGTTCATCGGCCGCGGGATGCGCGCGCTGCTCTACAACTCCAGCTTCAAACGCGAGCTCGACGGCTACGATGCCATCGAGGTGTTTCGCGCTCTCGCCGCCAACGCGCCGCATGACGATGCGCTGTCACTCGTACAATACCTGGACTTCAAGACCTATCTGCCCGGCGACATCCTGGTGAAGGTCGACCGGGCCAGCATGGCCCACAGCCTCGAGGTGCGAGTGCCGATGCTGGATCATGAATTCGTCGAATGGGTGGCGCGGCTGCCCTCCGGACTCAAGTTGCACGGCGGCGAGGGCAAATACATTCTTAAGAAGGCGCTGGCCGCGGATCTTCCGCGGGAAATCATGGACCGTCCCAAGATGGGCTTTGCCGTGCCGATCGGCCGGTGGTTTCGCGGCGCGTTGCGCGAGGAGGTGCGCACGCGGCTGCTCAGCGGCGCACTGGGAGGTCTGAATATCTTTGATGCGGCTGCCATCGAGACCCTGATCGACGAGCATCAGGGCGGCCGGCGCGACCATAGCGCTCCGCTGTGGTCGTTGCTGATGTTCGAAGGGTTCGCACGCCGCGTGCTCGCCGCGTGACGGCAACAAGAGAGTCAAGATGAAGATCAGCGTCTTCGGGCTGGGTTATGTAGGCGCAGTGTCACTCGCGTGCCTGGCGCGCGACGGTCATGAGGTGGTGGGCGTAGACGTTGACCCGAACAAGCTCGATCTGTTGCGGTCGGGGCGCTCGCCCATCGTGGAGGAAGGCGTCCAGGAACTCACGGCGAGCGTCGTGAAGGGCGGCCGCGTCCGCGTGACCACGGACGCCAAGGAAGCGTTGCACGACACGCAGCTCTCTTTCGTCTGCGTGGGGACGCCCTCGACCTCGAAAGGCAGCCAGGACCTGAGCGCCGTAGTGCGCCTCGCAGAGCAGCTCGGCGACGCGTTGCGCGACAAGTCGGACTTTCACGTGATCGTGCTGCGCTCGACGGTGCAGCCGGGCACCACGGAGGAGACGTTTCTGCCGATACTGGAAGCGCGCAGCGACAAGAAGGGCGGACGCGACTTCGGGTTGTGTTTCCAGCCCGAGTTCCTGCGCGAAGGGACGTCGATCCGCGACTACGACAAGCCGCCGTTTACAGTCATCGGGGTTGACTGCGAGCGTTCGGCGGAGGTTGCTCGTACCTTGCTGGGTCACCTGCCGTGCGAATTCATCGTCACCGAGATCCGCACCGCAGAAGCACTCAAGATGGCGTGCAACGCCTTCCACGCCCTCAAGATAACCTTTGCCAATGAAATCGGGCGCCTGTGCCAGGTGCTCGGCGTGAACTCGCGCAGTGTCATGGACCTGGTGTGCCGCGATACGCGCCTCAACATATCGACTGCTTATCTTCGTCCTGGTTTTGCGTTCGGCGGCTCTTGCTTGCCCAAGGACCTGCGCGCACTCACGCACCTGGCAAAGATGCGCGACGTTGCCACACCCATGCTTACCAACGTGCTGGGAAGCAATCGCGCGCATATCGATCACGCCATCGACATGGTGCTGGCTACGGGCAAGCGCAAGATTGGCATGTGTGGCCTGGCATTCAAGGCGGGGACCGATGACCTGCGCGAGAGCCCGCTCGTCACCATTGCCGAGAGGCTGATCGGCAAGGGCATGGATCTGAAGATTTTCGACTCCCAGGTGAGCCTGTCGCGCCTGCTGGGCGCGAACCGCCGCTATATAGAAGAGGTGATCCCGCATATCGGTGGCATCCTCACGGCACAGGCTGGCCAAGTGATCGATCACGCCGAAGTACTCATCGTCGGTATGCTCGACGCGGATATCCTGGCAGCGTTGCAAAACGGCGTGCGCCCGCAGCAGACCGTCATCGACCTGGTTGGAATGGACCGGAGCCTTGCCTCAGAGGCGCAGTACCAGGGCGTCTGCTGGTGAACATCCTGTCGCGGGCGGACCGACCGGTCGCTGAGCCCAGCGGCGATGCTCCGCGAGTCAAGCAGCGACCACGGCTTTCAGGCTGGACGCTTGCGGGGCTCGCGAGTGCGGTCGTGCTGCTCGTGGGACCCGTGTTGTGGTTCATCACCCTCGCGACGCCATCGGACGAGGCCGTACGGTTGCGCAACTCGCTGCTCGCGGACGTCGGACCGCTCGCAGATTTCACCTGGCTGCCCGCCGACATTCCGGGGAGCTACCTGCTCGAGCGTGGACCCGTCCCGGCGGAATTCACCAGGATCTATTCCGACATCTTCGCGGCTGGAATGCCGGAGAGTGACTTCGAGAAGGCACTTGCGATCGCCCGGCACCTGGACAGCGCACCGAACGCGGTCGGCGGTGCGCTCATGGAGACGAATCTCAACGCCTATCACCAGATCATCACCACGGGGCGTGGGTACTGCGGCGATTACACGCAGGTCTTCAATGCGATCGCCATTGCGGGCGGTATCCCGGTGCGGGAATGGGGGATCGGGTTCGATGGCTTCGCATCCGGACACGCATTCAACGAAATCTTTGACCGCCAGTCCGGGCGCTGGATGATGATCGATGCGTTTCATTCGCTGTACTTCGCCGACGCGGACAGCCGCCAGCCGCTGTCGGTGCTGGAGATCCGCGAACGCCTGCACCGGCAGGGCACGGAGCAGAAGATCCTGGTCCTGCCGATCGTCGAGAAGCGCTTCGCATTCCGATCCATCGGGGCGGCAGAACACTACTACTCGCGGGGCATGGATCAACTGTTCCTGTGGTGGGGCAATAACGTCTTTACCTACGAACGTTCGCGCCTGGTCGAACTAGCTGGCCGGGCGTCGCGTTCCGCTGAACAGTTGACCGCGATCATGCTCGGCGTGCACCCGCACATCCACATCCTGGCCGACGGCACGATGAGCCGGGACATCGACATTCTCGCGCGTGCGCAGCGGCGACTGTGGGTCGCAACCGCTGTACTGCTGGCAGGTTGGACGATCGCCTTCATCCAGCTGTGGCTGATCTGGCGCGCGCGGCGCGACTCGACGCCGGGCGCACCCCGACCGGCACCATGACTTCACCGCCCGTGACGAGTGCGCCCGCGTCACACGCTGTCCCGGGTGCGCCGCCGCTGGTTGCACACATCATCTTCCGCCTCGATGTCGGTGGACTCGAAAACGGGCTGGTGAACCTGATCAACAACATGCCGCCGGAGCGCTACCGTCATGGCATCGTCGCGCTCGCGGGCCACTCCGAGTTCCGCAAGCGCCTGACGCGCGACGTGCCCGTTTACGATCTGCAGAAGCAGCCCGGGAAGGATCCGGGGGCGTACCTGCGCCTGGCTCAGCTGCTGCGTTCTCTGCGGCCCGCGATCGTGCATACGCGCAATCTCGGTACCGTCGATTGTCAGTGGGTCGCGCGGATCGCGGGGTGTCGCCTGCGCGTTCACGGCGAACACGGTTGGGAGGTGGCGCGCAGCTCCGCGGATCGCGTGCGACAGGTGTGGCTGCGCAAGCTGTGTCGTCCGGTCGTGCAGCAGTATGTGGCCGTCTCGCGAGACCTGGCGCAGTGGTTGACGGCCGCCATCGGTGTGTCGCCCGCGAAAATCGAGCAGATCTACAATGGAGTGGATCCCACACGCTTTCATCCCGAGGGCGAGGTCGCCACTCTTCCCTGGACGGACGGGGGCGCGGGTGCACCATTCGTCATTGGCACCGTAGGGCGGCTCGAGGCCACCAAGAACCAGGGGCTGCTCATTGAAGCGTTTGCGCGGCTCCTGGACTCACCCGCGGCACGTCAACGTCAGGTGCGTCTCGCCGTCATCGGCGATGGGCCGTTGCGGCCAGAAGTCGAGGCACTCGTAGCGCGGCACTGCCTGCAGGAAAAGGTCTGGCTGGCGGGCCGACGCAATGACATCCCGGCGTTGATGCGCGGTCTCGATGTCTTCGTGCTCCCTTCACTCAACGAAGGCATCTCGAATACTGTGCTTGAAGCGATGGCGAGCGCGCTTCCCGTCGTCGCCGCGCGCGTGGGCGGGAACGTCGAGCTGATCGAAGACCGAGTCACGGGCAGGTTGTTTCCGGTGGGCGATGCCGAGCAGCTCGCGGGAGCGTTGGGATCCTATTTGGAACGGCCTGTGGAATTGCGCGAGCACGGTCTTGCCGGACGCGCACGTGTCATGGAGTCATTCGATCTGCAGTCGATGGTGCGTTCCTACGCGGCTCTCTACGACCGGATGCTCGGACGAGCGCACGCGCGATGAGCGAGCCCTTGAAGATCCTGCACGTACTCGATCACTCGGTGCCGCTGCAGAGCGGCTATTCGTTTCGCACGCGGGCGATTATCGAGCAGCAGCACGCGATGGGCTGGGACACGGTGCAGCTCACCTCGCCCAAGCATTACGGCACGACCGCAGCCGAAGAGATCGTCGACGGCCTCAAGTTCTATCGCACTCCGGTTCCGAAGGGTTGGCGCGATCTGCCCGTGATCACGCAGCTCGCGGTCATCGAAGACACTGCC
>DASQOO010000166.1:0-3875 GCA_035644435.1 Steroidobacteraceae bacterium
ACGCCGACTTTGCCGCTGGCGCGCGCGTAGCCCGCGGCCATGAAGCCCGCGCCCTGTTCGTTGGCGGGAACGATCAGCGGCACACCACCACGTGCCCGCCCCGGGTGTTCCTGGTTATAGAGGAATACGGCGTCGTAAGTCGGCAGGATCGCGCCGCCCGAATAGCCGAAGATGGCATCCGCGCCTTCGTCGGCCAGGATCTGGACGATGATCTCCGCGCCGCTGAGTGTGCGCCCGGCAAGCGGATGCGCGGCCCGCTCCAGCACCTGGTGTTTCTCTTTCACTGCCTGGAATCGAACTCCGAGGAGTCGTGCCAGAGCCTAGCAGCAAATCGGCGCCGGGCAAGTTTCAGCCGCACCGGTCGATTCGTTCGGATATCGTAGGGCGCGACACTTCAGCGGCGGAGCGCAACCGGCCAGTCCTGGCGAGGGCTGCCCGTCAGTCCGACAACCTATGCGACATGTCATCGGCATTCTTCTGCAGAACGAAGCGGGCGCGTTGTCGCGGGTCGCGGGACTTTTCTCCACGCGCGGCTACAACATCGAGTCGCTGAGCGTCGCGCCGACCCAGGACCCCCTGGTGTCGCGCCTGACGCTGGTCACGCAAGGATCGGAGGCGGTGATTCACCAGATCAGCAGCCAGCTGCTCAAGCTGGTCGACGTGGTGAGCGTGGAGGACATGACGCGCGGTGAGCACGTCGAGCGCGAGCTGCTCCTGATCAAGCTGCGCGTGCCGGACGCGCAGCAGGAAGCATTGAAAGGCCTGGTGGCACGCGCCGCCGGCAAAGTGCTGTCCGTGACGGCCGACTGCTACATCGTGGAGCTCACCAGCAGCGAAGCGCAGGTCAGTGCCTTCGTGGCCGACGCAGCGGGTTGCGGGGAAATTCTCGAAGTCGTGCGCAGCGGCGTACTCGGCATTGCGCGGGGCGCACGGAGCATGCAGGGCGGCTAGAAAGTGTCCTTGGTCTCGAGCAGCAGCTGCACCTTGTCGATGTCGGGCGTGGTGTTGAGCGGAAATGCGATGTCGATGTGCACGACGCTCCCGAAGCCGCTGCGCGCATTGCCGAGGCGCAGGCCGATGCCGACGTCGCTCAGCCAGCCGAGACTCGGCGCGCCCACCGAACCGTGCCCCCAGGTGCGGCCGACATCAGCGAACACCGCTGCGCCGACATAGAACAGCCGGAACGGAAACCAGTCGGTGAAGAAACGCTGCTCGACCGTGAAGAGAGCGCGACTGCTCCCGGTCTGGTAGCGCAGCGGGTAGCCGCGCAGGCCGTTGTCGCCGCCCAGCTGGATCTGGTTCTCCGGATCGAGCGCTTCGCTGGCAACGCCTGACGCGCCCGCGTAGAACACGCGCTTCGGGCTCCACCGCCAGTAGTAGCGCGCATCGCCCGCGAGGATACCGTTGGCGATGCTCCCCGATTCGAGCCTGCCATTGATCGCGGTGTTGAGGAACAATGTCTGCGATCCATCCCACTCGAGCGCGCTGTGCGCCGCCCCACTGATGATCGCGGCGTTGCGATCCGAGCCCAGGCTCTCATCGGCCCAGCCAATCCGCAGGCTGAAGTTGGTGCCGTAGTCGAGATCCTCGGTGCGGCCGATCTTGTTGAAATTTTCGGTGGTGGCGAACTTGTCCTGGATCGAGGAGATGCCGACCCACGGATAGACCAGCTTGCGATCCGGCGGCAGCGTCACAGGTGCAACCACACCGGGAGCAATCGAGAACTCATTGTCGTCGTAGGTAAAGCCCGAGATCCAGCGCAGCACGCGGCCCTTCACCAGGCCCGCCGACCATCCGCCGCGGATCTCGGCGAAGGATTGATCGTGCCTGAACTCATCGACGATATGGCCGAGATCGTAGCGGGGGTCGACGCGCGTGAAATCGAACAGGGCGCCGCCTGCGCTCCAGCGCGTATCGAGCGCGAAGAACGGCCGGTCCACCGCGATCTGGCGCAACCGTCCGTCATCGTTGATCGAGTAGGCGAGATCCGACTGCCAGCGGCTCTGGAACACGTTGCGGTCGCGCCAGCGCAGCAGGATCGATTCGCGTTGCACGTCCTGGCTCCACGACAGCGAGATGTCCTTGCCGCGCCCAAACAGGTTTTCTTCCTCGAGCTCCACGCTCCCTTCGTTAGCGCCGCCCTTGCGCGAAAAAGAGATCCCGGGCTGCAACGACCACACGTCGCGCGTGGTGATGATGACGTCGACGTGCTGGCCGTCGTAGGCGAAGGGACGGATGTGCGCATCGTGCAGGTAGTCGAGCGCGCGCAGGTTGCGCTCGGTCTCCTGCAGGAGCCGCGCATCGTACCGGTCGCCGGTTTTGAACAGGAGCTGGCTGCGAACCGTATCCTCGCGCGTCTTGATGTGCAGGCGATTGGCGAGCCGATACAGCGCTTTGTCCTCGCGCGGGTCGGCTTCGTTGAAGATGTTGGCGATGTTGAGAACGATGCGGCCGATCACCGCGCCGCTCTCCTCCAGCTCGGCATCGCTCGGTATGCCCGGGCGTGCCTCGGGCGGAGGCGGCGTCTGTGCCGTAGCGAGATGCAGCGCGTCGGCCGCAATGAGGATACCCAGCAGCGCCGCGCGTACCGCCCATATTGCGGCGACTTCCCTGATGCAGCTCATCGAGTCGGACTCGCCTCCGGCATCCACTGCCTGCTCAGCGCCCCAATGTCAGCAAGCTTCTACCAGCGAGCAACATTTTGCCTCACCGTAGGAGGAGGCCTACCGTGGCCACTTCACGGTCCTGACTATCAGGCTGGATTGAGACTGCGCGCGGGCGCGAAAAATCCCACCGCCGGGGCCGAATCAGGGGATCAGAACAGTGGATCCCGTGGTGCGACGCGCCTCGAGATCGCGGTGCGCAGTAGCGACGTCCTCGAGCGGGTAGCTCTGGCCAATGCGGATCTTGACGGCGCCACGCTTGACGACATTGAAGAGGTCGCGTGCCGCGCTTTCCAGTGCCGGCCGCGTCGCGACGTAGTTGAAGAGTGAGGGCCGCGTCAGGAACAGCGAGCCACGCTTCGCCAGCTCCAGCGGTGACACGGGCGGCACCGCGCCCGAGGAATTGCCGAAGGTCACCATCATCCCGAGCGGGCGCAGGCTATCGAGCGATGCGAAGAACGTGTCCTTGCCCACGGAGTCGTACACGACATTCACACCCGCGCCTTGCGTGAGCGACTTCACTCTGGCAGACAGTTCGTCCGGCCCGCCGATGATGACGTGATGACAACCGTCGCGCTTGGCGAGCTTCGCCTTCTCGGCATTGCCCACGACGCCGATGACCTTGGCGCCGAGATGACGCGCCCATTGCGCGGCGATCGAACCGACGCCGCCGGCGGCAGAGTGAATCAGCACCGCATCGCCACGCTTCACACGATAGGTCTGGCGCAGCAGGTAGCGCGCGGTGAGACCCTTGAGCATCATCGCCGCGGCCTGTTCGTCACTGATGCCCGCAGGCACCTTCACCAGCCGCTCGGCCGGGCAGAGGCGAAGCTGTGAATACGCGCCGGGGACTGGATAGGTGTACGCGACTCGATCACCGCGTTTGAGGCCTCGCACCTTGCGGCCCACTGCCTCGACCACACCCGCCGCTTCGCGGCCCAGGCCGCTCGGCAGCTGGAGTGGATACAGGCCGGTGCGATCGTAGACATCGATGAAGTTCAGCCCGATGGCCGCGTGCCTCACTACCACTTCGCCGACCCCTGGCTCACCGAGCGGTGCATCTTCCCAGCGCATCATCTCGGGGCCGCCGTGCTTGTAGATGCGAATCGCCTTGGGCATCGAGGTGTCCTCCGCGATGGCTGGCAGCGTGTGCTGCTATTCCACATGCGTCGCCGGCAATGGATTGCTCGCGAATGCAAGCGTGGCAACCGG
>DASQOO010000167.1:0-23844 GCA_035644435.1 Steroidobacteraceae bacterium
CAGATCGTGGCCACGCGTCGCGAACAGGCAGGTATAGAGCACGCCATCCGAGGACAGGCGTGCGCGCGAGCAGGCGCCACAGAAGGGATTCGTGACCGATGAAATGAAACCGACTTCGCCACCGCCGTCGTCGAACACATAACGCTCGGCGACTTCCCCGTGATAGTTGCCCGCCACCGGGCGCATCGGCCAACGGTCGTGAATGCGCTGCATCAGCTCGCGCGAGGGTACCACCCGGTCGAGGTTCCAGTGATTGCGGGTGCCGACGTCCATGTACTCGATGAAGCGCACGATGATGCCGGTAGCGCGGAAATGCTCGACCAGGTCGAGGACCGTGTGATCGTTGAGGCCGCGCTCGACGACGGCGTTGATCTTGACGGGCATGAGCCCGGCGCTGAGCGCGGCGGCGATCCCTGCGAGGACCTCGTCCTTGCCGCCGAAGCCGCCGCTCATCTTGCGGAACACTTCATCGTCGAGGCTGTCGAGGCTCACGGTCACGCGCTGCAGGCCGTTGGCCTTAAGTTCCGCCGCGTGCCGTGCGAGCAGGATGCCGTTGGTCGTGAGCGCAACATCGTCGATGCCAGCGATGGTGGTCAGCTCGCCGACCAGGTCCGGCAGGTTCGCGCGCAGCAACGGCTCGCCGCCGGTGAGGCGGATCTTGCGCACGCCGAGCGCCACGAACAGGCGCGCCAGCCGCGTGATCTCCTCGAAGGAGAGCCGCTCGCTCGATTTCAGGAACTGGTAGTTCTCGTGAAAGGTCTCGCGCGGCATGCAATACGGACAACGGAAATTGCAGCGATCCATCACCGAGATGCGCAGGTCGTGCAGCGCACGGCCGCGCGTGTCGACTGGCACCGCTGTGCCGCCGAGCGCGATCACCTGCGTGTTTGATCTTGTCATGCTCACCAGCGATAGATTCGTGTCACGAACCCTTTAGGCCAGACATTGGGTCCGGGGGGTAGTTCAACAAAGCCGTCGGTGCCGGCAAGCGAGCTGAAATCCCCCGAGCCGTTGGTCGGCTTCGGCACCGCCCAGGGTCGTCCCCAATCGTCGTACTCGACCACGACCGGCAGGAACGACGTGAGCGGCGCTTTGAACTCGACCGGCTCCGCAATCGCGATGCGCTCGAGGCGTTGCTCGCGCAAGCCCATCGCCTGGTAGAGCGCAGGCAGAACATAACGCCCCAGGCAGACGAGCGTTGAGACCGGGTTTCCCGGCAACGCGAACACCGCTGGCCCGCCCTCGGTGATCCCGAACCACATCGGCCGGCCCGGGCGCTGCGCAATGCGATGAAATACCAGCCGCACGCCGAGTTCTTCCAGCGCCTTGGGCACCAGGTCGTAGCGTCCCATCGATACGCCCCCGCTCAGGATCAGCACGTCGTGCGTGTGCAGGTGCAGGCGCAAGCGTTCGAGGAGCGTGGCCATGTCATCCGGCAAGTGGTCGTCCGCGACTCGCAGGAACCCGCGCTGGCGCAAGGCCGCCGCGACACCGTAGGAGTTGGAGCGCCGGATCTGGTAATCGAGGATGGGTTCACCGGGCTCGATCAGCTCGTTGCCGGTCGAGATCACGAGCATCGTCGGTTGGCTGCTGACCCGGATACGCGACATGCCCGCAGAAGCTGCGACTGCGATTTCCGGAGCGCGCAGCAACGCGCCGGCTTCGAGGAGCAGATCGCCCTGGCGGCCATCCGAGGCGCGCTTGTGAACGTTCTGTCCGGAGCGCACCTCGGCGTCCGGCACTTCGGCGACGCCGTCCGAGAGTTTGAGCTGTTCGCTGGGAATGACCGTGTCACAGCCGTGCGGCAGGACCGCGCCGGTCATGACCTCGAGGCAGTCCTCCGCAGTCGCGAGCTTGCGGTACGGATCGCCCGCTGCCTGCAAGCCCTCGACGCGAAACTTGCGCCGCCCGGCCTTCCACGCGCTGCTGTCGATCGCGATGCCGTCCATGGCAACGCGGTCAAAGGGCGGCTGATCGCGCTCGGCGTAGACGTTTTCACGCAGCACCGCGCCCATGCACTGCGGCAACGGAAGCGACTCGATCGGCAGGCACACCAGGTGCTGGCTGATCAGGGTTTCGGCTTCTGCTGGAGTGATCACGATGCGAGCCCAGGCCGCGCTCGCCACCCCCGTGGGGGCGCGCGCTATTTCTTGGCAGCGGGCGGATTTTTCTTGTTGAAGGCGCGCAGCTGCTCGTTGAACCGCTCGACCACCGCGGTCACCTCGTCGAGCGCCGCATTGTTCTTCTCCACCAGCTTGCGCTCCGCCTCCTGTTTCTGTGCTGCGAGCGCCTTCTTCTCGTCGTCACTCTTGCCGGCCGTCTGCTTGTCGAGTTCGGCGATCGAGTTGTCCGACTCGAGCTTGATGCAGCTCTGGTACGCGGTGATGTCCGCGTTGTACTTGGCGACGTCGTTCTTGGCGGCAACCATTTCATCGCGGGTCGCGGTGTTGCCGTCCGGAATCTTGGCCGGCGCAGGCGGATAGGTGCAGGTAGCCTTGGCGGCACCAGCGAGCAGGGTCAGGGCGGTCAGGGCGGCAAAAGCCGCAAGCTTGGAAGTCCTCATGTGCAAAATTCCCCCGGGGGATGGTTATGTCGAAGCGCCGAAGGCGCCGGTAGCCTCTCTATATTAAGACGCATCCTGCGCCGGCGGCTAGGTTCGCTCCCCCGGCGCCTGGTTTCCCGGGCCTGCGGGCGCGCGGTCACCGCGGCCCGGGAAGCGTCGGCCCTGGGCAGCCACCGCCTTCACCAGCGCGTAGCAGCGCACCTCCTCGGCCAACCGCAACTCGCGAACCGCGCTGTGCGTGACACGGGCGAGGAGGGCGCGACCGCCGACCTCGAGATGCAGCAGCACCGAGCCCTCGAGCGGCTCGAGCCGCACGATTTCGACTGGAATCACGTTGCGCGTGCTGACCTCCTTGACTTCGTTCAGCGCAATGACGACATCGCCCGCGGGAACAAAGATCCGCAACCGCTCACGCGGAGCGGCGGCCACCGCAACCCTCAGGCTGAGCTGCCCGCACTTGACGGTGGCGAGTCCCTCATCGGTGTCGTAGTTCACCACGCTCCCCTCGAGCACGCTGCCCATCACGCCCTCGCCGGCGATCGCGTGCAGCGCGGGCTCGAGGCAGATCCGCGCCACCGGTCCCGAGGCCAGCACTTCACCGTGTTCGAGCAGGACCACGTGCTCGGCGAGCCGCAGCACTTCATCGAACGAGTGGCTGACATACACGATCGGGATCCGTATTTCGTCGCGCAGTCGCTCCAGGTACGGCAGCACTTCGTCGCGCCGGGCCGCATCGAGCGAGGCGAGAGGCTCGTCGAGCAGCAGCAGCCGCGGCTGCGCCAGCAATGCGCGCCCGAGCGAGACGCGTTGCTTTTCCCCACCCGACAACTCGTGCACGCGGCGCTCGAGGAGCCGTGCGAGCCCGAGCAGCTCGACAATCTCTGCTTCGCTGATCGGGGTCGGACGGCCACGAACCCGGTGCTGGCCGTAGCGCAGGTTGGCGCGCACATCCAGATGGGGAAACAGTCTCGCGTCCTGGAAGACGCAGGCGATGGCGCGTTCCTCGGCGGGCGCATTCACACCGGTCGCGGAATCGAACAGCACCTGCTCCTCGAGAACGATCCGGCCGCGCTCCGGCTTCAGAAGCCCGGCGAGCAGCGCGACGACTGTGGATTTTCCCGCACCCGAACGACCGAACAACGCGGTCACGCTCGGTGCCGGCGCGGAGAACTCCAAGTTCAACTTGAACGCTTCACGTCGCAGGCTTGCCTGGAACTCGAGCATCAGCGGCCAAAGCGGCGCCTGAGCGCGCGCGCAATCCATTCCGAAGCGAGCAGGCCCGCGAGCCCGAGCCCAACCGACAGCACCGCGAGGCGTGCCGCGGCCACGTCTCCATTCGGCGTCTGCAGCGCGGTGTAGAGGGCGAGGGGCAGGGTCTGTGTCTCGCCCGGGATGTTCGATGCGAACGTGATCACGGCACCGAATTCGCCGAGGCTGGCGGAGAACGCGACGACGGTGCCGACGAGGATGCCCGGAGTCATCAAGGGCAGTGTGATGGTGAGGAATCGATCCAGGGCACGCGCGCCGAGCGTGCGCGCGACGTCTTCGAGTCCCGGGTCGATGTTTTCGATCGACAAGCGGATCGCGCGCACGACCAGTGGAAAGGACATTACCGCGGTCGCGAGCGCCGCACCCGCGGTCGTGAAGACCAGTTGCAGATCAAACGTACTCTTGAGCCAGCTGCCGATGGGACCCCGCGTGCCGAAGAGCAGCAGCAGGAAGTAGCCGACCACCACCGGCGGCAGCACCAGTGGCAGATGCACGAAGGCATCGACGACGGTGCGACCGAGGAACCGGCGCCGGGCCAGGAGCCAGGCGACGACGATCGCTACCGGTAAGCTGAAAAGTACGCTGCGCGCGGCGACGTCGAGGCTGAGCCAGAACGCCTGCCATTCGCTGGGGCTGAGCGCGACGGAGCTCACTTCACCTGGAATCCATTCTTGCGATAGATCTCGCGTGCATTGCCCGTCGTTATCTGTTGCAGAATGCTGCGTACTTGCGCATTGTCGCGACCCGCGACTGCCGCGAAAGAATAGAGAATAGGCTCATGGCTGGCCGCTGGAAACACGACCACGACCCGGACTGCCCTGGATGCCCGCGCATCGGTCGCATAGACGATCCCGAGGGGCACTTCGCCCCGCTCGACCAGGGCCAGCGCTGCCCGCACGTTCTCGGCACGCGCGAGATGCGGCTCCACCGCCTGCCACCAGCCGTAGTGCTCGAGCGACTGTCGCGCATACCGGCCTGCCGGAACGTGCGCCGGATCGCCGACGGCCAGGCGCTTGTCGCCGAGCAGGCCCGCGATGTCGAACTTGGGGTCGAGACTGATCGACGGCGCCTCGTCCTTCGGCGCCACCATCACGAGATCGTTGCCGATCGGGCGCACCCAGGTGTCCTTAGCCACCAGCTTGCGTTCGTCGAGGTACGCCATCCATTCCTCGTCCGCCGAGATGAAAATATCGGCCGTGGCGCCGTTTTCGATTTGCCGCGCGAGCGTCGAGCTCGAAGCGAAAGAAAGCTTCAGCACCACGCCTTGCGCCTGGATCGGCGCTGCGACCTGTTCAAGCGCATCGTTGAGCGAGGCGGCGGCGAACACCGTGATGGGCGGTTGCTCCGCGGCAGGATCCGCGGCGTGTGCCAGCGCGCTGCAGTTGCAGAGGACGGCCGCGAGCCAATGTCGCAGGCGAATGGGCATGACACGTTCCTGGTGGGGCGGGACTCGTTATTCTGCCCCGTATATCACGGACCGCAAGCGCGGCCGGGCCGATCAGCCGAAATAGGCGTAGGCGCGAATCTCGACGCTGGCGCGCGGCGTGACGCCCTCGGGGCAGGTGGGATCGTTGAAGGCGCTGTGGGGACAGCCCTGCACGCGATGACGTTCGGAGTCGAAGGCCTTGAACACCAGCGCCTCGGTCGGTTGCATGTTGGAGAAGTAGAACCACAGATGCTCGGGATTGAAGCGAAAGAGCGATGACTCGAAGCGCAGCTCCGGCGCGTTGGGCGGATCGATTACGGCGAGGCCAGTGACGACGTCCGCCGGGCTGGTGCTCGACGCCGCGCAGATTCCGAGCGGCACATCCTGTGGCGGTGGCGACAGCACGCGCCAGATGTTGAAAGCGACGTAGCGCCCCTTGAGCCACGGGTCGACAGCTTCGATGCCGGCATTGATCAAGTGCATGTTTGCAAACTCGTCGAACGACTTGCGGCTGTAGTCGACGTGCACGAAACGCGCCGGGCGGGAATTGAGCAGTGAACCGGAAGCGGCCGAGCGCTCGCCCCAGCGCAGCACGACACCCGTCGCGAGCACCTTGCGCGCCCCGGTGAGATCCGCAATCAGGCGCTCGGTTTCGGGCCGGTAGACGCGTTGCACTTCGTCAGCATCGCGGAAGTTCCGCGTCGCGGTCGGGCAGTCGACGAGCCGGAACCCTTCACGATCGAGCGACAATCCTTCGCTGATGGGGCGAGCGTCGCGCACGGTGATCCGGTGGGTGCTCAGCTTGAGGTTGTTGTCGCGAACTTTGTCCGCATAGAAAACCGGCAGCTCGTCCATGTCATCGAGATAGTTGACGGTCGACTCGACCGCCGCGCAACGACTGATCGCGTCGGATTCCAATGCCTGCATGAGGCGTGATCATGGACTGGGCTTCCGGGGCTCGCAATGGGTAGAGTAGCGTTCGCACTCTGGGAGGAGCGACGTGGCAACAGAAGAAGCACAAGCCCCTGCCGCTGCAACCGGCATCGATCGCGCGCAGCGGCGCATCATCCTGGCCGCATCGCTGGGCACCGTTTTCGAGTGGTACGACTTCTATCTCTACGGAACGCTCGCGGTATTTTTCGGCACGCTGTTCTTTCCGCCCGGCAACGACACGGCAGCATTTCTCGCCAGCCTGGCGACGTTCGGCGCGGGCTTTGCAGTCCGACCGTTAGGCGCGCTGATTTTCGGACGGGTCGGTGATCTCGTCGGCCGCAAGTACACGTTCCTGATCACGATCGTCGTGATGGGCCTCGCGACGGCACTCGTTGGCGTCCTTCCCACCTACGAACGCATTGGACTCTGGGCACCAGTGCTGCTGGTCAGCTTGCGGCTGGCGCAGGGCCTCGCACTCGGCGGTGAGTACGGTGGTGCCGCGACTTATGTCGCCGAGCATGCGCCACACGGTCAACGTGGCTACTTCACGAGCTGGATCCAGACCACCGCAACGCTCGGCTTCTTTCTGTCACTCGCCGTCATCCTCGGCTGTCGCGTCGGTTTTGGCGATGAGACGTTCAAGTCCTGGGGCTGGCGCGTGCCCTTCATCCTGTCGGTGTTGCTGCTCGCGGTCTCGGTGTACATCCGCCTCAAATTGAGCGAGTCGCCGTTGTTTACCGAAATGAAGGCGCAGAATCGCCACTCGCGGGCGCCGCTCACCGAGAGCTTCGGACAGTGGCGCAATCTCAGGTTCGTACTGCTGGCGCTCTTCGGCGCGACGGCGGGGCAGGGCGTGGTCTGGTACACCGGCCAGTTCTATGCACTCTTCTTTCTTCAGAACACGCTCAAGGTGGATTTCCGGCTCTCGTATGTGCTGGTGGCAGTCGCTCTCCTGATCGGCACGCCGTTCTTCGTCTTCTTCGGACGGCTCTCGGACCGTATCGGCCGCAAGCCCATCATGGTCCTGGGGTGCCTGCTCGCCGCGGTCACGTTCATTCCAATCTTCAAGGGCCTCACGCACTACGCGAATCCCGCGCTCGGCGATTACGAGGATCGCGCCGCTGTCACGGTGGCCGCGCGCGACTGTCACTTCAACATCTTTGCCAAGCCTGCGACGCCCTGTGATCGCACCAAGGATTTCCTCACCAAGGCCGGCCTGAGCTACACGACCGTTCCCGCGCGGGGCGACGCGGACGTCGTGACCACGATCGCCGGCCAGGAGCTCACCGGTTTCGACGCAGCCGCCTACAAGCAGGCGCTGGAAACGAGCGGCTACCCGGCAAAGGCGGATCCCGAACGCATGAACAAGCCGATGACGGTGCTGCTGCTGGTGGTGCTCATGCTCTATGTCACGATGGTCTACGGACCGATCGCCGCGTTCCTGGTCGAGCTGTTCCCGACCCGCATCCGCTATTCATCGATGAGCCTGCCGTATCACATCGGCAACGGCTGGTTCGGCGGGTTCCTGCCGTTCATCGCCGCGGCACTGGTGGTGCGCGCCGGCGACATCTACTACGGTCTCTGGTACCCGATCATCGTGGCGCTGGCCACCGGGCTGATCGGGCTGGTCTTCATGCGCGAAACGCGCGGTGTGGACTTGCGGGGTTAGAGCAGGATTTCCAAGCTCGCGCGGACAGCAGAGGCACGCTGCCCGCGCGATCCCACACTCAGGCTGGATCAGAAGCGATAGGTCGCCCCGATCGTGATCGGGAACGACCATCGATCCCCGCCCTCGTTCGTGGTATCGAAGCCGAGCGCCGCCAGCTGCGGATCATTGCCCGCATGCGCGGCTGCCATGTGATCCGCTTCGATGGCGAACTGCAGGTCAACGCTCGACGGTGAGTGATAGTCGATGCCCGCTTGCACGCTCTGCGAGAACACGGTGCTCGCACGCGCAAAGCGCAGGTCAGGCATCGACACCGAGTCGGCCGGAATGTCCAGCGTTCCGGTCATCTCCTGCAACCGCGTCGCACCCAGCGCGGCCCCTGCAAAGACGCGCATCGAGTTCCCGGTGGGAACGTAGTAGCGCGATCCGAGCATGAGCGAATACGTGTCGGCGTCGTGGAAGTGAGCCACGATCGGGTCCGCCACGGTCTGGTCGGTCGAAGCCAGGATACCGATGGTACGTGTCTGACCGTCCAGCGGGTTGTAGCTGAAGCGGCCGTACGCTTCGAGGTTTTCGCTGGCAGCGTAGCTCAGCTCCGCCCCAAGCGCGTAGCGTGAGCGGTAGATGTCCTGATACGGAATCGAATCGAACGCCAGCCTGCCGCTCGAGCCCGAGAGCCCCGGGTTGAACACTCCGAGATCGGGGACGGGTGTGGTGTGACGGTTCGCGAAGTCGCCCGTGGTGCCGGTCGAATCGCCCGCAAAGAACTGCAGACCCCAGGGGTTGTCTTCGGTTGCGGCGTGGATCGCGGGCGCTGCCGTGGCGAGCAGCAGGGACAGCGCGCCGGGCCTGAGTTTTCGGTTAAGCATAGAAATCACTCCTTACTTTGACTCGCCCGACCCGGCTTGCCGCGAACCGCACGTTTGACGCGCAAGAGCACAACTAGTTGACGCCATTAAATCTTCTTCATCTTCTTTGCATTTCTTAAGCGATCCTCCTCAGATGAGACGGCATTGCTGTTTGCTGCGCCAATGACACTACTTCTGTGGTTAGCATCGGCACTTCCAGCGCTGCAAGGCCTCTAAACAAGCCTCTCGAACAGGCGAACGAGATGCGGATGAAGTCATTCGGAACGTGGTTGGTACTGATCGGCGCGCTGTGGCTCGTCGGCTGCTCGAATGGCGGCGCGACCGAGCCGCGTCGTGTCCCGGCAATCCCGGTGGTCGTCGCCAATGTGGAGCGCCGCGAAGTGCCGCTCACGCTCACAGCGATCGGCACCGTCGAGTCGAGCGGCAGCGTCAACGTGCAGCCGCGCGTCGATGGCCAGATCGTCAAGGTGTTCGTCGCCGACGGAGCGGAGGTCAAGGCGGGTCGGCCGCTCCTCCAGATCGACCCAGCGCCGTTCGCGATCCAGCTGCGCGCGGCGCAGGCGACGCTGGCGCGCGACCAGGCGCGCTTCCAGAACGCGCGCACCAAGGAGGCGCACGGCCGCGCCCTGGTGGCACAACGCTTCATCTCCGAGGACGATCACGCGCAGTTGAAGTCAGATCTGGATGCCGCCGATGCCACGGTCGCGATGGATAAAGCCGCGCTCGACAACGCGCAGCTGCAGCTCGACTACGCCACCGTCAGGGCGCCGGTGTCCGGCAAGCTCGGCGTCATCAACCAGAAAGTGGGCAATACGGTGCATGCCTCTGCGCAGTCGACCGCGCAGCCACCCGTGACGACGCTCAACATTCTGGATCCGGTCGATGTGTCCTTCGCGATTCCCGAGCAACAGCTCGGTGCCGTGCGTGCGACCTTCCTGACCTCGCCACCGGAGGTCGATCTCGCGGTCAGCTCGGCCTCCGCCGCGCCGACGCATCTCACCGGTAAGCTGAGCTTCGTTGACAACGCCGCCGACCCGACCACCGGGACCTTGCACCTGCGTGCACGTTTTCCGAACGCCTCGCGCACACTGTGGCCCGGCCAGTTCGTGACAGTCACGTTACACATCGGTGGCGACTCGCAGGCGACTGTGGTGCCTGCGGTATCGCTGGAAAACGGGCCCGAGGGCACCTTCGTGTATGTCGTGAACGAGCACGCGGTGGCCGAGCAACGCGTCGTCAAAGTGGAACGGATGGCCGATTCCTGGGCGATCGTGTCGGGCGTCGAGCCCGGCGAAGAAGTCGTGATCGATGGGCAGTCGCGCCTGCAGCCCGGCAGTCCCGTAGCCCGCAAGAATCCGACCAGGCCTGGATGAACCTTTCCGAGCTTTTCGTCCGCCGCCCGGTCGCGACCTCGCTCCTGACCGCGGGTCTCGCGTGCTTCGGCACGCTCGCGTACCTGACGTTGCCGGTCTCGGACCTGCCGGCGGTGGACTTCCCAACGATCACCGTGACGGCATCGCTCCCGGGTGCGAGTCCCGAGACCATGGCGGCCTCAGTCGCCACGCCACTCGAAAAGCAGCTGTCGACCATAGCCTCCATCGATTCGATGAACTCGACCAGCAGTGAGGGCAGCACGCAGATCACGCTGCAGTTCGCTCTCGAACGCAATATCGATGCGGCAGCCCAGGACGTGCAGACCGCGATCGCCGCCGCGGCGCGTCAGCTCCCACCCGACATGCCGGACCCGCCGTCGTTTCGCAAGGTGAATCCCGCCGACTCCTCCGTCATCGTGCTGACGCTCACCTCCAAAACGCTGCCGATGCCGAAGGTGGACGAGTACGCGGAGGATCTGCTTGCCGAGCGCATCTCGACACTTGCGGGCGTCGCCCAGGTGCAGGTGTTCGGGCCGCAGAAATACGCGGTGCGCGTGCAGCTCGACCCGCGGCGGCTGGCCGCGCGCGGTCTCGGTGTCGATGAGGTCGTGAGCGCGGTCCAGAGCGGCAACGTCAATCTTCCTTCCGGCACCTTGAATGGAACGCAGCGCACCTTCGTGGTTGAAGCCAACGGTCAGCTGGAAGACGCGGCCGCTTACCGTCCGCTGGTCGTCGCCTACCGTAACGGCGCACCGGTGCATCTCGCCGAGCTCGGCCACGTTCTGGACAGTACCGAGAACGACAAGGCGGGCGCCTGGATTGGCAAGGACCTGACGCGCGGCATCGTGCTCGGCGTGCAGCGCCAGCCGGGAGCCAACACGCTCGAGGTGGTGGATTCGATCAAGGCGCTGTTGCCCGGGCTTCGCAGCCAGATGCCGCCCGGGCTCGAGCTCACGCCGATCTACGATCGCTCGCAGACGATCCGGGGCTCGGTCAACGACGTGAAGTTCACGTTGCTGCTCGCGCTCGGCTTGGTGGTGCTGGTGATCTTTCTCTTCCTGCGCAACGTGCGCGCTTCCATCATCCCGAGCATCGCGATCCCGATGTCCTTCGCGGGCACGTTCGTCGTCATGTACCTGCTGGGTTTCAGCGTCGACAACCTGTCGCTGATGGCGCTGACGCTCTGCGTCGGGTTCGTGGTCGATGATGCGATCGTGGTGCTCGAGAACATCTCGCGTCACCTCGAAGCCGGGCTGTCGCCGCTCGAGGCAACGCTGCAAGGCACACGCGAGATCGGCTTCACGATCGTGTCGATGACGATTTCACTCGCGGCGGTCTTCATCCCGGTGCTGTTCATGGGCGGCATCGTCGGGCGGCTGTTCCACGAGTTCGCGATCACGGTGGTCGCGGCGATCCTGCTCTCGGGAGTGGTGTCATTGACCCTGACGCCGGTCCTCTGCAGCCGCATGCTGCGTCGCGCGTCACCGGAGGCGGAGCGCAAGGACGGATTGTTCGAACGCGCGAGGGCGGCCTATCACGACAGCCTGCTCTGGACGCTCGCGCATCGCCGGACCATCGTGACGATCTTCGTCGCGAGCCTCATCGGCACGGCGATCCTGTTCGTGGTGGTGCCGAAGGGCTTCACCTCGAACGACGACACCGGGCTGCTGATCGGTTCAACTGAGGCCACGCCCAACATCGCGTTCGACGCAATGGCGGAGAAGCAGAAGGAGGCGGTGAAGATCATCGCGTCCAACCCCCACGTCACCACCGCGATCGGTTTCGTGGGCGCGGGCGGCCCCAACGTCGGTCTCAGTGCCGGCCGCCTGATCGTGCCGCTCACGCCGGCCGATGAGCGACCGCTTGCGCAGCGCGTGCTGGAAGAGCTGCGCCCGCATTTGAGCGACATTCCCGGCATGAGCATCTTCCTGCAGAACCAGCCGGCGTTGCGCATCGGCGGCCGTATCACCAAGAGCGAGTTCCAGTATTCGCTCATGGATCCGAACATGGATGAGCTCATCCTGTGGGTGCCGCGCCTGGTCGAGCGCCTGCAGGCGACACATGTGCTCGAGGACGTTTCCAGCGATCTCATCCTCAACAATCCGAAGGTGGAGGTGCAGATCGACCGCGAACGCGCGGGGGCACTCGGCATCACCGCGGACCAGCTTGAACAGGCGCTCTTCACGGCCTATGGTCCGCGCCAGGTGTCGACGATTTACGGCGCCACCGACCAGTACCAGGTGATCGCGGAGCTGATGCCGCAGTTTCAGCGCGACCCGGGCGCGCTGTCACTGCTCTACGTGCGCAGCACGAATGGCAACCTGATTCCGCTCGACGCCGTTGCGTCCCTCAAGGTGACGACGGGCCCGCTCAACATTTCGCACGTTGGCCAGCTGCCGGCTGCCACGATTTCTTTCAACCTCGCGCCCGGCAAATCTCTGAGCGATGCGGTGCGCGTGGTCGAACAGACACAGCGTGAAATGCAGGCCCCGGAAACGCTTCTCGGACGTTTCCAGGGGACCGCGCAGGCGTTCGAGTCCTCGCTGGCTGGTCTCGGTGTGCTGCTGCTGCTCGCCGTGTTCACGATCTACCTGGTGCTCGGTGTCCTGTACGAGAGCGCGATCCATCCGCTCACGATTCTTTCCGGCCTCCCGGCCGCAGGCTTCGGCGCATTGATCACCTTGCTCGTGCTTCACAAGGACCTGGATCTGTTCGCCTTCCTCGGCCTGATCCTGCTGATCGGCGTGGTGAAGAAGAACGCGATCATGATGATCGATTTCGCGCTCGAGGCGCAGCGCTCGCGCCAGCTCGACCCCGCGGCGGCGATGCTCGAAGCGTGCGTGCTGCGTTTTCGGCCGATCATGATGACGACCTGCGCAGCGATTCTCGCCACCATGCCGATCGCGCTGGGTTGGGGGGCGAGCGGCGCTTCGCGCCAATCCCTCGGCCTTGCCGTGGTGGGGGGCCTGGTGGTCTCGCAGCTCCTCACTCTCTATATAACGCCCGTCATCTACCTCGAATTCGAGGGGCTGCTGACCCGCTGGCGCAGCAAGCGGGCTGGCGCCAAGGAGCGAGCCGTCGCCTCCAGACAGCTCGTGAAAGCCTCTTAATGCGGGCTATTCGCGCTTGTCTGCCTGAACGGGGCTGCTAAGATGGCGCCCGTCCCGATCGTGACTTTGATGCGACGCCCACGCTCACTTGTTGCCCACGCGCTGCTCGCGCTCATGCTCCTGCTGGGGCAGATCGCGGCGCAGACGCACGCGTACAACCATCTCAGGTTGACCGGCGGCGATCCGGCGACCCCGACCGGGCAACACACGCCGTGTTCCGAATGCCTGTCCTTCGCGCCGCTTCTCTCGGCGACGCATAGCTCGCACGGCGCGGCGGACTTCCAGTTCGAGGACGTCAGCGCGAAGGTCACCGTCGATTCCGTCTCGCTCACTTCCCGCTCCACTTCCCACAGCTTTCAGTCCCGCGCGCCTCCGGTTCTTCTCTAAAGCCGATTGACGTGGCTCGCGCGTGTGCGCGTGCCCACCGTTCATTGACTGTGGAGGAGGACTTCCATGACGACGTCTCGTACATTTGCCGCGTGGCTGCTCTGCGCATGCATCGCATTACCGGCCGCCAGCCATGCGGATGACTTGAGTTCGCTCAAGGGCGAGCTCGAAGCGCTGAAATCGGACTACCAGGCGCGCATCGCCAAGCTCGAAGCGCGTATCGGTCAACTCGAAACCCAGGTGGCAGCCTCGCCGCCTGCCGCAGCCGGAGGAGCGGCTCCGCCAGCGGATGTCCTGGCTGCTGCCGCTGCGGATGCAGCCGCGGCAGGTGTCGCGTCCGCTGAAGTGTCGATGCCGGCCCAGGCGGCAGGCAGAAACCCCGCTGCAGCCTTCAATCCCGCGATGTCCGTGATCCTCGGAGGCAACTACGCCAACACTTCGCAAGACCCGGATACCTACCGGATCGCCGGATTCATTCCAAGTGGGGGCGACGTCGGGCCGGGCGCGCGCAGCTTCAACCTGGGCGAATCGGAGCTCACGCTCGCGGCCAACATCGATCCGTATTTCTTCGGCAACCTCACCGCGTCCATCAACGGCGACAACGAAATCTCCGTCGAGGAAGCCTACTTCAAGACGATCGCCGTGCCGCATGGCTTCGTCATCAAGGGCGGGCGCTTTTTCTCGGGCTTCGGCTATCTCAACGAACAACACGCCCATGCCTGGGATTTCGTCGATCAGCCGCTCGTGTACCAGGCGTTCTTCGGCGGCCAGCTCGCCCAGAACGGCGTACAGGCGAAGTGGGTCGCGCCCACCGTGCTGTTTCTCGAATTCGGCGCCGAGACTGGCAATGGCCAGGAATTCCCGGGAACGCATCGCGATCGCAACGGCTTGAACGGGGCGACGCTCTTCAGCCACTTGGGCGGCGATATCGGCGATTCGACCAGCTGGCGCGCGGGCGTGTCCTGGGTCGATCTGCACGCCGACGCTCGCACCTACGACGACGTCGATCAGTTTGGTCTCCCGGTTGTGAATTCTTTCACGGGCAAGTCGCGCACCTGGGTGGGCGATGTGACCTTCAAGTGGTCGCCGCATGGCAACCCGATCCAGCACAACCTCAAGTTCCAGGCCGAGTACATGCGTCGTACCGAAGATGGCGCCCTCGCGTTCGATACCGACAATCTTGCGCTGAACGGCGACTACGACACGACGCAGTCCGGCTGGTACGTGCAGAGCGTCTACCAGTTCATGCCGCGCTGGCGGATTGGCGCGCGTTACGACGCGCTCGATTCCGGCGACACGCACATCGGGCTCGTCGATGCCGGGCTGCTGCCATTGGATGACTTCCCGCTGCTGCAGTCGGCCGATCCCACTCGCGTCACGCTGATGCTGGACTGGAGCCCGAGCGAGTTCTCGCGCCTGCGTGCCCAGTACGCCTGGGACGATGCACGCAATACCGATACCGATCGGCAATTCCAGCTGCAGTACATCTACAGCATCGGCGCGCATGGCGCGCACAAGTTCTAGGAGCCGAACATGACCAGGCCAATTCGCAGCCTTGCGCTGCTCGCATTACTGATAAGCGCCGTGCCCGCGCACGCCGCGCTCAAGGTCCTTGCCACCACCGCTGACTGGGCCGCACTCACCAAGGAGCTCGGTGGCGACAAGGTGGACGTTTACGGCGCCACCACCGCATTCCAGGATGTGCATCGCGTCGACGCGAAGCCGAGCCTGGTGGCGCGCGCCCGCTCCGCTGATCTCGTGGTGCTCTCGGGCGCCGAGCTCGAGATCGGCTGGCTCCCGATACTGCTGCAGGAGTCCGGCAACCCACGCATCCAGATCGGTCAGCCCGGCTACTTCGAAGCGGTCTCCGTCTTGAGACTGCTGGAAGTGCCCTCGACGGTGGATCGCTCGATGGGCGATGTGCACCCGCAGGGCAATCCGCACGTGCAGCTCGACCCGCGCAACATCGCAGCAATCGGCAAGGCGCTCACGGCGCGCCTGGAGCAGATCGATTCGAAGGACGCGCAATACTTCGAGAGCCGCGGTGTGGACTTTCAGTCACGCTGGCAGCAGGCGATGGCGCGCTGGGATTCGCAGGCGGCGCCACTGAAAGGAACGAGCGTGGTCGTGATCCATCGCGACCAGTCGTACCTCTGCAACTGGCTGGGTCTCAAGGCGGTCGCCTCGATCGAGCCGAAGCCCGGCCTGCCGCCGAGCGCCGGGTATCTGGCGCAGCTCGTCGCGCAACTCACTTCAGCGCCGCCCAAGATGATCCTGCGCAATGCCTACAACGATCCCAAGGCGGCGCAATGGCTCTCCGAGCGCGTTCACGCGCCGGTGGTGCTGCTGCCGTACTCGGTCGGCGGAACTCCGGAGGCGAAGGATCTGTTCGGCCTCTTCGATGACACGATCAATCGTTTGCTCAAGGCAGTGCAATGAACAACTTCGCGGCGTACTTCAGCATCCTGTGGCCGGCGATGATCGCCGGGACTCTCGTCCTGCTGTCCCATGTTCCCCTGGGGCAGCAGGTCTTGAAACGCGGCATCGTCTTCATCGACCTCGCGATCGCGCAAGTGGCGGGGCTCGGCGTCATCGCCGCGCATACTGTCGGCTTCGACATCGCGGGCTGGACGACTCAGATCGCGGCGGTCGGTGCGGCGTTGCTCGGGTCCTTGCTCCTCACCTGGACCGAGAAGAAGCGGCCCGAGGCACAGGAAGCGCTCATCGGCATCCTGTTCGTGCTCGCTTCAACCGCACAGCTCCTGTTGCTCGCGAATGATCCGCACGGCGGTGAAGATCTGAAGGACCTGCTCGCCGGGCAGATCCTGTGGGTGTCACCGGAGCAGCTGATTCGCGCCGGCGTGCTCACGGCGATCTTCCTGGTGGCGTGGTTCCGCTGGCGCGAGCGGCTCGGCCGCATCGGCTTCTACGTGCTGTTCGCCCTCATGGTGACGGTGTCGGTGCAGCTCGTCGGCGTGTACCTCGTCTTTACCAGCCTCATCGTCCCTGCCGTGGCGACCTATCGGTTTGCGCCGCACCGGCAATTGAGCATCGGCTACGTGCTGTCGTTCGCGAGCTACGCGGTGGGGCTCGGTCTTTCGACCGTCACCGATCTACCGGCGAGCCCCGTGATCGTGTGGGCGATGGCGCTGATCGGGCTCTTTGTTCACATCGCGAACGGGACAGCCAAGTCCACAATCCCGGTGCAGCAAAACGCCAGGGAGGAGGCACTCGCACGCAGCGGCACATCCAGCGGGGCGATGGCGTCCGAAGATGGTTCTTGAGCAGGTGACGATTCGCGCGCCGCTGGAGCAACATCCAGGGACGCAGCCTTGCCTGGTGCGCCCGAGAGTGGCGGCAGCTTGAGGAAGTTGCGCAGGTCCGCCGTGGCGCTGGCAGCGGCGGCTCGATAGCGCGGATTCGCCAGCATATAGGCCGCGACCACCGTGCCAGCGAGGCGCCCGGCATCGATGTCGCTGCGATAATGCACACCACCGACGACCCGCTGGTGCGCGAAGTCCTCGGCACGATCCCAGATCGCCCTACGACGTTCCGGCACCATGTCCGCGAGCAGCACCGCGGTCATGAATACCCAGGTGGCATGCCCGCTGGGGTAGGAGAGATTCACGATCGGCTCGAGCACCGGCTGAATGCGCGAATCGAGCGCTATCGGCCGCGGTCGATCGAAGTGCCTCTTCGCCGCGTCGAGCAGTTTCTTTTCATCGTCGCGCGCCGCCTCGAACAGGGATTTGACGCTCGCCGGCATCCCCTTCTTCACCTCTGACTCGTCGCCGAGCACCGCGGCGAACTGCTGAATGCCGATCGGGATATTCGCACGCGCGTAGTCCACGTCCTTTGGCGTGCGGTCACGCTGCAGCCGGAGCATTTCATCAAGCTCATGCCGCGTCTGCGCCGATTCGTTCGGCGGTGGCGGCGGCACGATGCGCCACAGCTCCGGAGTCGTGTCGTCCAGGTAGTTCGCCGCGTTCGCTGTCGCGCCCAGCGCTACCGCGACCATGAGAACCAGCACCCTGAACCAGCCTGGGATGGAAAGCACGTTGCGCATTGCGAACAGTTCCCGATGAGATACGTGTCGAGTAAAGATCGAGAGTACCCAAAAACAATCCTACGGGAAATCCAACCAGCAACATCATGACGACGACGTTAAGCATCAACTCCATGGTCAGCTCCTCGCTCTGCATTGAGAGATCGGCAGAGTGAGGCCTTGACTGCTCGACACAAGCGCGGGTTCCATGAAGGTTGTGTGACATCGGGGAATGGCCGCGGCTTGATACCATGCATTCATGAACACCGTGAGTGAAGGAACGGGCAGCGAGACCACGCGCGTCTCGACGATCGAACTGTTCTTCGATCTCGTGTTCGTGTTCACGATCACGCAAGTCACTCATCTTGTCGCACACGTGGGGAGCATGTGGGAGCTCTGGCGGGCGCTGCTCGTGCTCGCCCTGATCTGGTGGATGTTCGCGGCGTATGCGTGGCTCACGAACAGCACCCGGCCCGGAACTCTCATCCGCCTCGTCATGATCGCCGCGATGGGGGGATTTCTCGTCATGGCACTCGCCGTGCCGAAGGTATTTGGCGTGAACGGACTGACGTTCGCGCTTGCCTACCTCTTCGTGATCGTGCTGCACGCCGTGGCATTCGTCGCCACCGGCGGCCGTAGGGCACTCAAGGGCATCCTGGAGGTGGGTCCCTTCAACCTGGGCGCGGGCTTGCTGGTACTCATCGCCGGGCTCATCGATGCGGACTGGGAGTGGGCGCTGTTCCTGGGCGCTGTGCTGCTGCTGGTGGCGGCGACGATGCTTCGTCGCGAGCGACGTTTCACCTTGCGCCCGGATCATTTCGCCGAGCGTCACGGGCTGGTGGTCCTGATCGCGCTGGGAGAGAGCATCGTCGCGATCGGCAATGGCGCGTCGGGGTTACCGTTGGACGGCAACACGATCGGCGCGGTACTTCTCTCGTTGGTGCTGATTGCAGCTCTTTGGTGGAGTTACTTCGATCACGATGATGAGCGCGGTGAGCATGCGATGCGATCGATCGCGCCCGAGGCGCGCGCCCGCGTCGGGGTGGTCGGCTACTGGTACGCACACCTCGTCATGCTCGCCGGGATCGTATTGCTCGCTGCGGCACTCAAAGAGATCGTCGCCGAGGGGTCCCACGCACCGCGCTGGTCAGCGTGGGTGCTGGCGAGCGGCGTGGCGTGTTACCTCGCGGGCGATGTCTTCTTCCGCCGCGTGCTCGGCATTCGACCACTGCTGTTTCGCGCGACGGCTGCTCTGGTGGCGATCCCGCTAGGTGTGATCGGTGGCGCGGCGGAACTGGGCATGCTCGCGCTGCTGATGGTCGCGATGCTGGGCGTGGAGCACGTCACGGCAGCCGATTAGGGTCCGCATCTGCTTCGGCTTGCCATTCTTTCATCCCGTCGAACAGATCGCCGCGAGCGGGCTTTTTGCCGAATGAGCACGCCGGGATCAGGAAATTGATGAGCGCGCACTGATCGTTCAGCCAGAAGACGTAATACCCCTCGCCCTTTTCGATGCGCTTCATCCGCGAGTGCGACCAGGGGGCGGGCGGCTTCTTTCTTGCCACCAGCGGTGGCAGTGGATGTGCCTGCGCTTCGCGTCGCGCGGCATCTCGCCCTTCCTGCTGCCAGTCGACCCACGGCACTGCCGTTGGTGCGTTGGATCCTTCCGGCGCTGCAGATTCGGTCGGTGCGGGCACGGGCGGCGCGAGAAGCGGAATCGTTGAGATCCTGGGTTTCTTCTCCAACGGCACTGGCCGGCGCTCGGCCGGCTGCGGAAGAAGCATGACGACCTGCATCGCCGGCGCTGACGGCTCTCGCCGCACGGCGAAGCCGCTGTGCCACAGGAGGGCAATGAGCGCCGCGTGCAGCGACAGGATCGCCAGGAGCGCCAATACCCGTGCCCGGTCCCAACGGAACGATCCGTTCCTCACGGCGAGCGCCGACACGAGCAGTGACCCCCTGATTCAGGCAGCGAGAGCGCTTGGACCGGACCCGCCAGACCAAGTTCGTGGCTGCGCGTACGAGCATGTGTCAAGCGCTTGACAGAGATGGCCGAGCCTCGCCGGTAGCCTCCCTACCACACCGCAGAGGCTTTGCGCTTCGGCGAACTGAGGGGGGCGATGAGCGATACAAGACAACTGACGCGCTTCGAACGACTCCTGTCGCTGACCACGACTGTGCAGCCGGGCGAGGGGCGCTGCGTCGCCGCTCTCTGTTCACAGGCCCTCGCCCTCATGACGGCCTACTACCTGATTCGCCCGGTACGCGAGGCGCTGATCCTCACGGAGGGAAGCGCGGAGCTTAGAAGCTACGCAGTGGGCGCCCAGGCACTACTGCTCATCCTCATCATCCCGGCGTATGGCGCGCTGATGCGCCACGTGGACACCAGCCGGGTGTTCCAGCGTATCAATGCATTTTTCGCAGCCAACCTCGTGGTTTTCTTCCTGCTGGGCCAGGCGGGTCTGCACTTTGGTTTCGTGTTTTTCGTATGGACCAGCATTTTCGGCGTCATGACGGTGACGCAGTTCTGGGCCTTTGCCACTGACCTCTTCAATGCGAAGAGTGGTCAGCGCCTCTTCGGCGTCATCGCGATCGGTGTGTCGGGTGGCGCCTGGATCGGTTCGCGCCTGGCCTCGGCGGGGTTCGACACCGTCGGACCTTACGGCCTCATGCTCGGTTCGGCGGTGATCCTGGTCGGAGCGATCGCACTGAGCAAGTGGGCGCGCGCGAGCGTGCCGGCGACGGCGCGCAGCCTGCCGCAGTCCGACGATCAGGTCACTGGTCGTACGCGAAGCGGTGCCGCGCGCTGGCTGGGCGGGTTCACGTTGATCGCTCGCAGCCGTTACCTGCTCGGCATCGCGGTGCTCGTCGTGCTGCTCAACTGGATCACGGCCACCGGCGAATTCGTGCTCTCGCACTGGCTCGCGCAGACGGCGCGCGAGGTGGCGCCCGCTTCGCCCACGGCCTTCATCGGGCACTTCATGAGCAACTACTGCGCCTCCATCACGCTGGTGGGATTCCTCATCCAGCTGCTGCTCGTGTCGCGGATCATCATGAAAGCGGGGTTGGCGCGCGCTCTCCTGGTCACACCGGTCGCGTTTCTCGTCGGTTACCTGTTGATCGGGATCGTCCCGGTGTTCGCCCTGCTGCAATCGGTGCTGGTCGTGCAGCGCAGTCTCGACTACTCGCTCCTGAACACCAGCCGCAGTGCGTTGTTGCTCCCCACCAGCCGCGAAGTGAAGTACCAGGCGAAAACGGCTATCGATACGTTCTTCTACCGGCTCGGCGATCTGCTGTCGACGGCCTCGGTCTTCGTCGGCCTGAAGGTATGCAGCGATCCACGCACCCAGTTCATCTGGCTGATCGTGATCCTGAGCGCGGTCATGACGCTCGTGGCGTGGCTCATCGGGCGCGAGTATGCACGGCGGTTTACGACGGAGCGCGAACCGTCAACGGCTCGCACCCCCGTCGGCAGCGCTGCGAGTGTAGTCTTTCAGCAGTAGATCGCGCCGTTTGAGTATCGCCGTGATCTGACGCCGCTCCAGGTACGGGCTGAGTGCCTGCGTCAGCATTTGCTCGTTGAGAGTTGCCAGTCGTGTCGCCAGTGCGGGCGGTACCCTGACGTCGCCCCGATACAGGAGCTTGGGACTGCTCACCAGGGCGGGGAATGCGCGGGTGTGGTCGATCAGCACCAGGGTCCAGTCCTTCGTAAACAGCGCGTTTTCCTGCGTGCGGTCTGTGTTGTGGATCAGGATGTCGAAGACGTTCATCAGGTTGTACTGCGGCTTGATGTCGCACCAGCCCGCCGGCTGCAGCTTCTGTTCCAGGATCTTGCGCACGTTGATAGAGTCCTCGATCCAGAATTGCAAGGCTCCCTTGTGGTCCTTGATGCTCCTGACGACGGTCACCGGCACCATGTCCAGGCCGAGCAGGCGGTCGAGCTTGTAGGCGGCCAGCTCGTATTGGTACCGATCGGACTCATTCAGCGCTTTCATGCGATCCTGAATGCCGAAGTTGGTGGAGAGCTGCTTGAAAACGGCGCGCAGCTCCACCCCATCCTTGCGCAAGGTGACGCGCTGCGGTTTGGTGATGCCGGTGTCGAGGCTCTCGATACCGATGATTTCAGCCTGCTCGAGCCAGGACTCGAGCGCATCGTCATCGATCCCCGCGGGGCGTGCCCCGACGGCGCGCGGGAGCACTTCGGGCTGTACGCGCTGGCCCGGGCGATCGGCGTAGGCGACCGTCCACCGGCCATTGTCGAACACGTATGCCGCGGGATAACCCTTGTATTCCGACCGCAGCATGCCCGTGTCGAGCAGAACGACGCGGCCATCGAATCGGCTCAGTACTCTGCCATCCGTCGACGGAGTGTGGCCCTCGACGACCCGGGCGACGCCGAGTTTCGCCAGAGAGGCATCCAGGTTTTCAGCTTCGGTGTATGGAGAGCAAAGGGCTTGACCGCGAAACCAAGTCGGGCCCTTTGGGGTAAAGATCTCTTCGTCCTGCATCGTGAGCAGTGCCTTTGAAGCCTCTTCGGCGCCTGCGGCGGCGAGCGCTTGCGGGAGCTCGCTGAAGCTCGCCGGCCGGGCGAGATGTTGCTCCGTCGCGATCGCCTGCACCTTCTGCAGGTACTCCGCAAGCTGCGCATGCAGCGTCTGGTTGGTCGCCTCGAGGCCGAGCCGCGCCACCATTTCCGGGAGCCCGCCATGCACGAACGCCGTGTCATTGACGATGATCAGAAACGGCTTTCCTGACAGCCACTGGCCGTATTGGCCTTGAGCAGAAAAAGCCTGGCGGCGCCCGAAGTAGCCCGCCGGAAACGCCGCATCGAACTCAGCCCGCACCGCGGCGGGCTCCTGCGAGAGCACACGCTGCCACGCGTCTTCGCGCAACTTCGTATCTTCCGGCCCGGCGAACGCCGCGAACTCCGCGGCGGGCACGTAGCGCAGATCGCCGACCAGGTTCATCACTTCGTGATTGCCGAGTAACACGTGTACGGTTCCCCCGGCCTTCGGCGCCTCCTGTTCGAGGCGCATCATCAGGTCGAGGACCTGGCGTGAGTCCGGGCCGCGATCGATCAGATCGCCGAGACTCACCAGATGGGTGTCGCCGCCTCGCCAGCGGCGTGCGTCGTCGATGATCCCCGTTTCCCTCAGTACCGAGAGCAGCTCGGTATAGGCGCCGTGCACGTCGGCGAACACGACCACGCGACGCGCGCCTGCAAATCGATACTCCGGATCGGCGTGGGCCGTCGTGCCGAGAAAAAGGAGGGTGAGGGTGACGGTCAGCGCCCAGCGCACGATGTCAGCCTTGCGCCCCCGCCGCGTGGCTTCAAATCCCTGCATGGGGCGTATCATCACGCATTCTCGATCCGCACACGATACCGAGAGGTCGCATGACGACGTTGGCAGGGAAAATCATGCTCCAGCGCAGCCCCTTGTTCCGCGGCCTTTCGGCCCCGGCGCTCGAGCGCATCGCGGAACTTGCGGTCCGGCGCGGCTACCGGAGCGGCGAGGTCGTCTTCAGCCAGGGCGATCCCGGGGATGCCTTGTATGCGGTGGTCAGCGGCCAGATTCGTATCAGTGCCGGTGCGGCGGATGGCCGCGAGATCTTCCTCAACATCATGGAGCCGGGGGACACGTTGGGCGAGATCGCGCTGCTCGATGGCGGTACCCGGACTGCTTCGGCGACGGCGACGGCTGACTCCGAGCTGGTTTCGATCCGGCGAGAGCATTTCCTGGCTTTACTCGAGCGTGAGCCACGGGTCGCGCTCGAGCTCCTGCGCCTGTGCGGCGAGCGTCTGCGCTGGACCAGCGGTCTGGTGGAGGATGCAGCGCTGCTCGATGCCCCGGCGCGCCTGGCGAAGCGCCTGCTGAGCCTCGGCCAAATGCACGGTCAGCAGAAGGGCAATGGAGTGACGTTACGTATCTCGCAGGAAGAGCTCGCCAACTTCCTGGGCGTGTCACGGCAGGTCGTGAACCAGTACTTGCAGGGCTGGAAGGGTAAGGGCTGGGTGGATATCGGGCGCGGGTCCGTGACGGTGCTCGATCAGGCCGCGCTCAAGGGTGCGACGCAGAAGAGTTGATGCGGCGGTATCTGCGTGGGAGGGGCCTGCGTGATCTCCCTCGATCGACGCGAGCGGCGTGGCGCCTGTGGGAATCGGAGTAGGGTGATTCCTAGTACGCCAGCGCCGCCGAGTCCTG
>DASQOO010000168.1:0-5057 GCA_035644435.1 Steroidobacteraceae bacterium
TGCAAGCCAAGTGCGCCCGCAAAAGCCAGTGTAAGCAACGTCGCCCCCAGCGGGGCGGCAAGCAGCCACACCGCGTCACGCAGACCGTAGCGCCATACGAGCACCACCAGGATCAGCGCGTACGCCAGCAACAGAAGTTCCGAGACCGCTATCCGGTAGCGCGCCAGGACTGCCGAGATCTCGCCGACGCGATCCACAAAGCGGACTTCTGGAAGCTGGCTCGCGAGGGTGCGCAGGGCTTCGCTGTCGTGGACGCCGGCAAGGGTGACGATGGTCGCAAGTTGCCCACCGACCGATCCCAGCCACAGGTCGCGGTACGCGACCGAGAGTGGACTCGCGAGCCACGCTTCGGGCTCGAGGGGGGCAGCCGTGTTCCGGAACGCTGCGACTTCGCGCGCGATCGCGTCGGCATCGAAACCCATCTCCCGCATGAGTCGCGGCAAGAGGCCATCCCCGGAGGTGACTTTCTGCTCCAGCAAGCGGCGAATCTGCGCCTGGCGCTCGAGTGAAGGCAATGAATTGCTGACCGCTGTGAACGCTTCGATGCTGCCTGCCTGCTTCAGCCTGCGCAGCTCGGCCGTAAGGCGTTCTTCTGCTTCGAGGATCGATTGCGCGTCCGCCCCGCTCACCACGAAGTACCGGCTTTCTCCGCGCGTGCCCAATAACTCTCCCACCTGCCGCTCCGCCGCGGCGAGCTTCGGTGTCACCATCTGCAGCGTGCGGATATCGTCACGAAATTGCATGCGGGAAAGGCCGACGGCGAGAAACGCGAGCACCACCACGCCCAGCAGCATGCGCGAGCGCCGATTCGCGAGGCGCCCGCCGAGGTGCTCGATACCCTGCAGGAACCGCGCGCACCAGCCCGGCAGTTCGCGCCCCGAGCCGCGTGCGGCCGCAGGAAAAATCAGAAAGACGCAGGCACAGGCGACAGCCAGGCCTGCAATGCTGATCAATGCCATCTGCTTCAATCCGGGAAACGGCAGCGCCAGCAGCCCCACGTATCCCAGCACAGTCGCGCCGATGCTGATCAGGATCGGCCGGCCGACGTGCGCCAGGGCATCCGCCGCAACCCAGGTGGCGGGAGCTCTGAACTGATCGGCATAGAAATGCATCGAGTAGTCGATCGCGACGCCGATGAGACTGGAGCCAAACACGAGTGCGACGAGGTGCACCTCGCCAAACACGAAATGCGTCGCGCTGATGCCGGCCGCAGCCCCGGCACTCACTGCGACCAGGCCCAGCAGCGGCGCACGCCAATCGCGAAACAGCGCCAGCATCAATGCCAGTACCGCGACCGTGCCGATCGTGCCGAACAGCGCTACCTCGTTTTGCGCCCGGCGTGTCGCAACCGTGGCGTGCTGCAGGGCGCCCGATTGCAGCAGCGTGATGGTGCCGCGCCCGGCTGTCTTCGCGGCCCGCATCGCGCCCTCGAGGGCCTGCTCGGCGTGATCCTGCACGTCGCCGGCGAAAGGACTCCCGGCGGTCTCCGCGATGACGAGAACGAAAGTCCTGCCGGCCTGCGTCACGACCAGCTGCGAGCTCTGCAAGCGGGCGTTGCCTAAAGCAGGAATCTGATCGAGCAGGTAATCCGCACCGAGACCGAGGGGATCACGGCTGAGGTCGATGGGCCGCATGAGTCCGGCGGGCGTGTAGAGCGCGAGCAATGCGGAGCGGTGCAGCTGCTCAGCCTGGCCGGCCGCCAACGCTTCCTGGTCGCGCACCGACGCGAGGCACGCACGATGCCCGAGATAGAGATTGACGCTCGCCTGCAGGTCCTGTCCGACCCGTTCGCGCACCGACTGGAATGCACCGGACTGCGACAGCGAGTCGGCGAAGGCGTGCGCCGCCGCGCTCGCGAGCGAGGGATCCTGCGCACCGACGAGGAAGATCACCTTGCGCGCCAACCGTTCGGAAAAGCTGTCCACGGCGCCTTCAATGCGCTGGTCCGAGCTGTGACGCGGCAGCAGGTCGAGGAGATCCGTTTCGACTCGCAGGCGTGGCTGCACCAGCAGCCAGAAGACGCCGCCCACCACTGCCAGCAGAACAACTCCAGCCAGCAGGCGCCGATAGGGCTTCACTCGCGAAACCGGGCGGCATCGCTCGCGTCGAGCTCTGCCCGCGTTGCGACGCCGGAAAACTCGATCTCGGTGCGGTCGCCCCCCGCGGTGGACAGTTCGATCCGTTCCACCGTCTGCGCGCCGCTGATCACCGCCCGGTCGAAGACCTGCGCGAGTCCGCCGTCGCGCGGCCGCAATCCGACCTGCCACCGATCCCCCTGGTTGTCACCGTACAAATCGAAACTGCCGGTGAGGCGCTCCATATCAAGAGTGATCAGGGCGAAAAACATCTTCAGCGCTGCCTGCAGGCCAGGATGGCTGGCAGCCGACAGGCGCGTTTCTGTGTCGCCGTCGAGCAGGGACATGCCCTTGTCGCTGAGCACGAACTCGGACGGAAACGGAGTCGCGGTCCGCCAGATGATTCCCTGCTCGCGCGCCAGCACGAAATCACCGCTCGATGCCAACGGCCGCTCGAGTCCCTTGAGAAAACGGCGCTGCACGAATTTCCCGCTGAGTACCTTGGCCTTTGAGAGCTCTGCAGCCGGGCCAGCGAGCGTTGTTTGCAGCAGCTGACCCGCCGTCACGGGGTGCTCGAAGAGCGCGCCGTTCGCGGCGCTCCCGGGCTGGGCCGCGGCGGCTGTGGCAACGAGCACTATCGACGTCGAAAGCGGCGTCGAAAACAGCGTCGCAACCAGCATCGCGAGCAGCGCAGCGCGCATCAGGCGGGTACACCGAGCCGCTCGAACAGGATGTCCGGCGAACGCAGGCACATTTCACCACTGCTCGCGTCGACCGCGACCTGCACGGTGCTGGCCTTGGTCAGCCGCTCGCCAGTGGCGGCGCCGCGGATCAGGTACTCGATCCGCAACCGGTATTCCCATTCCACCAGCGCGGCGTGGACGATGACGCGATCGCCGAAACGCAGCGGCCGCAGGAAGCGCAGTTGCAGGTCGACGACCGGCCAGAGGAATCCGGAGTGCGCCATCGCGTCGTAGTTGTACTTGAATTGCTTGAGCAGCTCGCAGCGCGCGAGCTCCAGGTACTTCGCGTAGTGGCCGTGCCATACGACGCCGGCCGGGTCGAGGTCATGGAACGGGATCTCGAGACTGATCTCGGCCTGGTAGAGCGGCTCGGCTTTCATGCGTGTCGGGTGTTGCGGAATCGGCGCGCGATGAGGCGCGGGAACCGGCGCAGCATGCCGAAAAAAAGCCGCGCATGCATGCGGCTGATGAGCACATTGTCGCGCCACAGCCGGAAGTGCGAGACGCCATCGCGCGGGTAGAGGACCACGGTCGGAATTTCGATGATCCGCGTGCCACGCCAATGCAGGCGCACGACCACCTCGGTGTCGAAATCCATACGTTCGCCCAGCCGCTCGGAGGCCGCGAGCGCGAGCAGTGGGGCGAGCGGGTAGACGCGAAAGCCACACATCGAATCCGCCACCTCCAGCGACAGCGTATGGATCCATACCCAGAAGTGCGTGATATGCCGGCCGAAACGCCGCGAGCGGGGCATCGAGTCGCCGAAACGTGGCACCGCCAGGATCAATGCCTGCTGATGCTGCGATGCGCGTGACAGGAGTAGCGGAATGTCTTCGAGATCGTGCTGGCCGTCGGCATCGACCTGCAACGCATGGGTGTAACCGGCCGCAGCTGCAGTTCGACAGCCGCTCAGTACTGCCGCCCCTTTGCCACGGTTCGTGGCGTGGGTGAGCAAGCGAACTGCCCCCGGCTCGCGCTCCGAGATTTCCTGTGCGACCGCGTGCGCGGTCGGCCCTGAGCCGTCATCGACGATCCAGCAGTCGAGTCCGTGCCGGCGCAGCGCGGCCACGATGACGCCGAGAGTCTGTGGATGCTCGAAGTACGGGATGACAGCGCAAGCACGAATCATCGCGCCAGCACAAACCGCCCGGAGGAGCAGGCCAGCTCGCGCTCGCTGTACTGGAATCTGAGCGAGCGCTCCTCTGGCGACCATTGCAGATCGAGATCGAGGTGCGCGCCCGGCCGCACGACACGCATGAACTTCAGGCCCACCACGCGTTCGATCGCGGGATCGAGGTCGAGATGATTGCGGGCGTACTCAATCGCCCAGGCGAGCTGCACGACCCCCGGAAGAATCGGGTGGTCTGGAAAGTGGCCGTGGAACCAGCCCAGGCTCGCGGGGACATGCACCTTGACCGCCAGCCCGAAGGGGCGCTTGCGCAGGCTCAATTCTTCGGGCTGCGTCGTCAGCGCGGTCACGCCGCGGTCTCGTCCTGCATCAACTCGCGCACGGCGGTCACGACGTCGCCGACCGTGCGCACGTGACGAAACTGCTCGGGCTGTATTTTGCGTCCCGTGATCTGCTTCAACTCCAGGATCAGGTCGATGGCATCGAGACTGTCGATGTCGAGATCCGTGTACAGGTTGGCAGCCGGAACGATCTTTTCGGGAGGCAGCTCGAACAGCTCAGCCAGAACTCGCCTGACCTGCCCGTATATTTCTTGTTCGCTATGCATCGATGTGCCGCGGAGAAAACCGCCCGCATTATAGGCGCGCGGACTGGATCTCGGGCGGATTCGTCACCAGGACGTCCTGCCGGACCTGCATCACGGCCTCGACGCCGCGGGTGAAGTGCGTGGCCAGTTGCGCAGTAAGGTCGCGTGCTGCGAGCGGATGTGACTGAACGCCGGAGGCGTAACGCAGTGCCGGGATCGGCTGGCCGACCGTTATCGTAACGTGCGGGCGCCGCGGCGGGACGCGGTACCAATGTGAACCTTTGGTGAGAAAGGGCAGGTCGCACACGATTGTGACCGGCAGCACATCGGCGCCGGATGCGAGCGCCACCTGCGCTGCGCCGCGCTTGAGAACGAGCGCCCGTCCCGGGACGGTACGCGTACCTTCCGGAAAAACCAGCAAGGAACGCCCCGCCTTGAGCACTCGCGCGCAATCCTGAACGAGCTGCAAGCCTTCGGAATTCGGAATGTAACCCGCCCAGAGCACGGGCCAGCGCAGCGCGGGA
>DASQOO010000169.1:0-3920 GCA_035644435.1 Steroidobacteraceae bacterium
AAATGCGCAGTGCGATTTCGAGTCAAGAACTCAAAATCGCACGCGAACCCTCAGTCCGGGCGGCGCTCAGACGTTGTCTACCCACCTATCCATCGACGCATCAGGTCTGAGCGCTGATCGCCCGGACAGAGGGCATTTCACCCACGCTCTCAAGGCACACCCAGCCAACGCCCCGAGCGGACTGCCTATTTAGCAAGAGATAGTTGGGGGTTTTTCGCTTCGCGGCGAGCTTCTTCTCTCAATAGAGAAGTTTACGTTAACGCCTCACAGGCTCTTGAGGCGTGAGCCGCAGAACTCGCTCGATCGATGTCAGCAGGAGCGGGTGGCCATTGGGGTGCAATACCTGACGCGGGGCGCCGGCTTCTATGTTCGCGGGGATACAAGCTTCAGTTCTCTACCTTCCCTCGTCGTGACCCGGCGCACGGCGTTCACGGTATTCACCCCAATGGCCGCACGCAACTGCTCTCGCAGTCAGGCGCGCGACTGCAGGGACGGCGCTGTGGGCTCCGAGAGACTTTCGGGCAAGGCATTGTGGCGCGCGATCACGTGCGGGTGTTTCTCGCGCAAGCGTGCCGCGAGCCGGTCGACCAGGTACACGGAGCGATGCTGGCCTCCAGTGCAACCGATCGCCACCGTGAGGTAGCTGCGGTTGTTGCGCTGGTAGTCCGGGATGCGCGCCTCGATGAACTGGGCGATCTCCTCGATCAGGCGCTCGACGTCCGGGTGCGATTGCAGGAAGCGGATCACTTCCGGGTCGCGCCCCGTCAGTCGCCGTAGCGAGGGCTCCCAGTAGGGATTCGGCAGGGTGCGTGAATCGAAGACGAAGTCGGCATCGCCCGGCAGGCCGTGCTTGAAGCCGAACGACTCGAACATGATCGACAGGCGCCCTTCGTGGCGTTGCTCGACGCGCTTGCGGATCAACTCGCGCAATTCGTGCACGCTCATGCGCGTGGTGTCGATCACCAGGTCGGCGGCATCGGTTACCGGCTCGAGGAGGCGGCGCTCAGCGGCAATCGCCTCGCGCAGGCTGACACCGTCGCTGCTCAGCGGGTGCTTGCGGCGTGTCTCGCCGTAGCGATTCAGCAGCGCATCGTCATCGGCATGCAGGAACAGAACTTCGCAGGTGATGCCCGCGCGCCGCAGTTCCTGCACCAGCATCGGCACGGTTGCGATCTCGCTCGGCCGGTTGCGGGCGTCGAGTCCCACCGCGATGCGCGCGTACGCCGGCTCCGGACTTCTTACAGTATGCGAGATGAACGGCTTGAGGAGCGCGGCCGGGATGTTGTCGATGCAGTAGAAGTCCAGGTCTTCGAGCATGTGCAGTGCCACGCTCTTTCCGGATCCGGACAAGCCGCTGACGATGATGAGGCGCATATGCGGCGGCGCTGAGCCCTCTTATGAGAGTCGCGTCTTCTGGGCCTCCTCGGCGTGATGATCGGTGAGCTTTTCCTTGTGCTTCTTCACGCAGCGGTCGAGCTTGTCGGCCAGCAGGTCGATGGCGGCATACATGTCCTGGTCCACCGCGTCCGCGTAGATTCTCCCGCCACTCACGGAGACGGTCGCCTCGGCTTTCTGGCGCAGTTTCTCAACGGTCAGGATGCAGTGCACGTCGATCAACGAGTCGAAGTGACGCACGATCCGCCCCAGTTTCTTGCTGACATAGCCGCGCAACGCGGGTGTGATGTCCAGATGATGACCGGTGAGGTTGAGCTGCATGGCGCGCTCCTGTTGTGTCTGGTTGTTAGATCAACGGGCACCGTTCGCCCGCTTGCGCTCATTGGAGGGCGCAAGCTGCATCGCCTCGCGGTACTTGGCGACCGTGCGGCGCGCGACCGGAATGCCTTCCTGCGAAAGTAGTTCGGCGATCTTGCTGTCACTGAGTGGGCTGGTGGGATCCTCCTGGGCGATGAGTTTGCGAATCTTGGCGCGGATGGCGGTCGAGGAAGTCTCGGTGCCGTCCTCGCCGGCGACGTGGCTCGAGAAGAAATGCCGGAATTCGTACACTCCACGCGGCGTGTGCATGTACTTGGCGGTGGTGACGCGGGAGATGGTCGATTCGTGCATCTCCACCGCTTCGGCGACGTCGCGCAGGATCATCGGCTGCATTGCTTCGTCGCCCTCGTCGAAGAACGCGCTCTGCCGCTGCACGATGCAGCGTGCCACCTTCAGCAAGGTGTCGTTGCGAATCTCGAGGCTGCGCAGCAACCAGCGTGCCTCCTGCAGCTGAGCGCGCAGGTTGGCGTGATCCGCGGAGCGGCCGAGCATCCCCGCGTAGCTCTGGTTGACGCGAATGCGTGGCAGCGTCGCAGGGTTGATTTCGACTGACCATCCGCTTTCGGTGCGCCGGACGAACACGTCGGGCACTACGTATTCGGCTGTGCCGGCATGAATCGCCGAGCCCGGACGAGGATGGCAGGAGCGCACCAGTGCCAGCGCATTCTCCAGTTCCTCGTCGCTCACCCGCAGGTGGCGCTTGAGCAGCGAATACTGTTGCGCGGCGACCTCGTCCAGGTGTCGTTCGGCGATGCGCATCGCGAGGTCGAGACCCGGCGTCTGCGGGTCGAGCTGCGCCAGCTGCAGGGAGATGCACTCGCCGATCGAGCGCGCACCCACGCCGACCGGATCGAGGCTCTGGACCTGGCCGAGGACGCGCTCGATCTCCTCCAGCTCGACGCTTAGTTCCGGCAGCAGGCTCTGGCGAATTTCATCGAGCCCATCGCTGAGATAGCCGTCGTCGTTGATGGCATCGACGATCGCCCGCCCGATCGCCTGGTCACGTGGGTCGAGGCGCGCGAGCTCGAGCTGCCACGCGAGGTGTTCCTGCAAGGTCTGGCCCCGCTGGTCCGAAAACTCCTGAGTGCGATCTTCGGCGCCGCTCCAGGGGGTTTCGGATGGACCGGTAGTCTGTTCGGCCCAGGCGTCGTCAGCGATCTCCACTTCGGTCGCGGGCTGCGATTCGCGGACTTCCGCTGTGGGCTGCGCGGTGTCGGTGGGTGTCCCCTCGAAACTGCCGGTCGCAGTCTCCGGAGCCTCGTCGAGCGACTCGAGCATCACGTTGCTCTCGAGCGCTTCGCGGATGTGAGCCTGCAGATCGAGTGCAGGCAGCTGCAGAAGGCGGATCGCCTGCTGAAGCTGCGGGGTCATCGTCAGTTGCTGACCCAGCCTGAGCTGCAGCGTCGGTTTGAGCATCGGGAGGCGAGTGGGGTCCTGGGAAGGGTTAGAGCTTGAAGTCCTGCCCCAAGTACACCTCACGGACCTGCGGGTTGGCAAGGATCTGTTCCGGGGATCCGGCGGCGATCACCGTGCCTTGATTCACAATATATGCGCGCCCGCAAATTCCTAACGTTTCCCGCACGTTGTGATCGGTGACCAGCACCCCGATGCTGCGGCTGGTGAGGTGGCGGATGATGCGCTGGATGTCGATCACCGAAAGCGGGTCGACACCCGCAAACGGCTCGTCGAGCAACATGAATCGCGGCTCCGCCGCCAGCGCTCGCGCGATCTCCACGCGCCGCCGCTCGCCACCAGAAAGGCTGATTCCCAGGCTCGATCGCACGTGCCCGATGTGCAATTCCTCCAGCAATGCCTCGAGCCGCTCGCTGCGGCCCCGCGAGTCGAGGTCGGGCCGCGTTTCGAGGATCGCAAGGATGTTGTCTTCGACCGACAGCTTGCGAAAGACCGAGGCTTCCTGCGGCAGATAGCTGATGCCGCGGCGGGCGCGCTGGTACATCGGCATGTTGGTGATGTCATCGCTGCCGGAACCATTCTTGATGATCACGCGGCCGGAATCGGGACTGATGAGTCCCACAATCATGTAGAAAGAGGTCGTCTTTCCGGCTCCGTTCGGCCCTAGCAGGCCCACCACTTCACCCTGCTTCACCCACAGCGAAACGTTATCGACAACCTTGCGGCCGCGATAG
>DASQOO010000170.1:0-3867 GCA_035644435.1 Steroidobacteraceae bacterium
GGCGATTTCCACCCGCCGCCTCTCGCCGCCGGAGAGGCTCACCCCGAGGCTGCCCTGCACGTGGCCGATATGCAGTTCCCCCAGCAGTTCCTTGAGGCGGGCGGCGCGCCCGGCGTCGTCGAGCCCCGGCCGGGTCTCGAGAATGGCCATGATGTTGTCCGCCACCGACAGCCGGCGGAATACCGAGGGTTCCTGCGGCAGATAGCCCAAGCCCAGCTGCGCGCGGCGGTGCATCGGCAACGTCGTGAGCTCCTCGGCATCGAGATGGATACGGCCGCGCTCGCAGACGATGAGGCCGACGATCATGTAGAAGGCGGTGGTCTTGCCGGCGCCATTCGGACCGAGCAGGCCAACGACTTCTCCACTCGTGACTTCGAGGGAGAGATCCCGGACTACCTGGCGCGACTTGTAACTCTTGGCGAGGCCATCGACCCGCAAGGTGCTCATTGCGGGCGATCCGACGTCGCCGGCTTGCCCTGGACATTGCGCGGATTGATGGTGATCCGCACGCGCTCGTCAGACTGGTCGGAGGCGTTGGCGAGCACGCGCTGATCGCGGATGCTGTAGACGAGTGTCTGTCCGCGGATATCGTTGTGACCGTCCGTGAGGTATGCGTCCTGCAACATCCGGATGGTCTCGCTGGTGAAGTCGTATTCGATCGATCCCGCGCGGCCGTGCGCGATGTCCTCGCTGTTCTCGAGCTTCTGCTCGAACTCGGCCGGCGAGCCGGTGATCAGCGCTCGCGAGATCTGGTTGTCGGTGAAGGTCACTGACGCCTGGTCCGATTTGAGCGATCCACCCTCGACCAAAATCCTGACGTTGGTGCGGAACTCCCACTTGCTGTTCTCGAAGTTCAGGCCCGTGGCCGTCGCTTCGTCGGCCTCGACGCTGGTGTTGCCCTGCGAGACCTTGACCTTGCGGAACAGCAGGGTGTTTTTCGCGTAGTCGAAGTCGGAGGACTGCGCGTCGACATTGATCGGCAGGTCGGTGCGCCTGGGTCCCGCGCCGTGGCTGGAACCAGCGAGCAACACGAGGCCCAGCGTGGCCGCGACGGCTGCACGCCGGCGATGGAGTGTGCCGGTTGTGCGGCGTTCAGCGGACAAAGCGGCCATGCACGCCCGATTCCAGCTTCAGCTGTTCGCCCTTCAAGTCCGCGGTCAGGCCGATGGTGCTCAGGCGCCGCGCGCCCCACTCGATGTCGACGCGGTCGCGTGTCGTGGCGATGTGTGTCTGCGTGTCCACACTCAGGCGCGACGTGCGGATGAGCGCGTCGGATTGCGACCCTGCCTGCGGCCTGCCGACAACCACCACGTTGCCGACCAGATCGAGAGTGCGCGAGCCAGGTGGGACTGAGCCGTGCGCCGCCGTGAGCGTCCAGTCCAGGTCCGCCTGCGTGTGATAGACCAGCTTCAGATCGTCCATGTGGATGGTGTTGTCGGCCGGATCCTGCTGCATACGCTCGGCTTCAACGCGATAGAGGGGCTGCCCATCCTCACCCGTCTCGACGATGTGCGCGCGCTTCATGTAGTACCCGGGCTGTGGCGGTTCTATCTGGGCAGCTGGGCTCACGACGTCCTGGGAACGTCGGCCCGTCAGGAGGCTCGCGACGGCTACCACCAGCAAAGCGAGCACGATGAATACGCGCCAGATCATTTCGCTGTCTCGCGGGCCGCGAGCAGCCAGTCGCACACTTCGCGCACCGCCCCACGCCCGCCCTGCAGCACGGTGACGCGATCGGCGGCCTCGAGCGCCTCGCGGTGGGCATCGGCGACGGCGACCGCGATTCCTACAGCGCGCATCAATGGAACGTCCGAACTGTCATCGACCAGGCACAGCGCTTCCTCGCGCGACACTTTCAGCTGCGTCAGCCAGCGATCCAGGGCAGCGACCTTGTCTTCACACCCCTGCTCGACCAAACGCACGCCGAGTTCGTGGCAACGCACGCTCACCGCCTCGGAACGACGGCCGGACAGCACCAGGATTTCGATGCCGGCGCGCATCGCAAGTTTCAGTCCCAGGCCGTCATGAACGTGAAAGGCCTTGAGTGCCTCACCCTGCGCGTCGAAGTACAGGCGCCCGTCGGTCATGACGCCGTCGACATCCAGGACGAGCAACCGGACGCGCTCGAGCGCGCTCGCCACGGTCACATCACCCCAGCGCGCAGCAGGTCGTGGAAGTTCAGGGCGCCGACCAGGACGCCGTCGGCGTCGACTACCGGCAGCGCAGTGATGCGGTGCTCTTCCATCAGGTGCACGGCCTCTGCGGCGAGTGCCTTGGGCGAGATTGTCCGTCCACCGCGGGTCATGACCTCGTCCATGCGCGTGGCATGCACGTCGACCTGCCGATCGAAGGAGCGGCGCAGGTCGCCGTCGGTGAAGATTCCGAGCACGCGCTGCCCGGCATCCACGATCGCGGTCATGCCGAGACCCTTGCGTGACATTTCGACCAGGCCCTGCGCCAGCGGTGTTTCAGCGTGCACCATCGGGACATCCTTGCCGGTGCGCATGATGTCTTCGACATGCAGGAGGAGCCTGCGGCCGAGGCTGCCGCCCGGATGGGAGCGTGCGAAGTCCTCCTCGGTAAAACCGCGGTGCTTGAGCAGTGCCACCGCGATCGCATCACCCATGGCGAGGGTCGCGGTCGTGCTGGCGGTCGGTGCGAGGTTCAGCGGACAGGCTTCGGCCGGGACACTCACATCGATGTTGACGGTCGCGGCCCGTGCCAGCGTCGAGTCCGGGTTGCCGGTGAGTGAAATGAGTGCAACGCCGAGTCTGCGCAGGTGCGGAACCAGCGTGATGATCTCGGCAGTCTCGCCGGAATTGGAAAGTGCCAGCACGATGTCCTGGCGCGTAATGACGCCGATGTCACCGTGACTCGCTTCGGCCGGGTGCAGGAAGAAAGCAGGTGTGCCGGTGCTCGAGAGCGTAGCGGCGATCTTGCCGGCCACGTGGCCCGACTTGCCCATGCCGGTGACGATGACCCGGCCCTTGCATTCGAGGCACAGCCGGCAGGCGCGTGCGAAGGCGACGTCGAGCCGCGGAATGAGCGCATTGACCGCCTCAGCTTCGGTTTTAAGCGCCTGTCGCCCGAGCTCGAGCAGCGCGTCATCCGTCAGTGGCCCGCCGGCGACACTCTGGGACTGAGGTTTTGCGGCCATGACAGCTATTCTACGCGTAATGCGATCCACTAATATGCTCGACACCTCGTGCACGGACTCGATTAACGATGACCGCAGACCAAGTCGCCGCCCTGATCCGCGCCGGCATGCCGCAGGCAACCGTGCATATCCTGACTGACGACGACACACACTTCGAGGCACTGGTGGTGGCGGCGGAATTCGCCGGCAAGCGCAGCATCGCGCGCCATCAACTCGTATATGCTGCGCTCGGTGCAAGAATGGGGCGCGAGATTCACGCGCTGTCGATCAAGGCCTACACGCCCGAGGAATGGGCTGCGGCGCAGACCGGCAAGCGGCCCTGACGCGGGCGGGCAGGAGCGGCGGTGGACAAACTGCAGATCGCTGGCGGCATTCCCCTCGAGGGTGAGATCCGCATCTCGGGCGCGAAGAACGCGACACTGCCGATTCTCGCCGGAACACTGCTCGCCGATGGCACGGTGACCATCGGCAACGTGCCCCACCTCCAGGACGTGACGACGACCATCGAGCTGCTCGGCCGCATGGGCGTCAGCGTCACGATCGACGAGCGCATGCGCATCGAGGTCGATCCCACCACGATCCGCGAATACTTTGCGCCGTACGAGCTCGTGAAGACGATGCGCGCCTCGATCCTGGTGCTCGGTCCACTCGTGGCGCGCTTCGGTCATGCCGATGTATCGCTGCCCGGCGGCTGCGCCATCGGTGCGCGC
>DASQOO010000171.1:0-8168 GCA_035644435.1 Steroidobacteraceae bacterium
CGCTCGCGCCGGCCTGGCCGCAGCCGGTCTGTGCCACGTCACTAAACAAGGCGAGCTTTGGTGGGACGTACCGCGCGCCGCGACCCCCGTACCGCCAAATCGCTGGCCCCAGTAGTCCTCGACGTTGTCGCTACGTCGTCCCTCTCTCCAGCGCATGGCCGCCTCCATTCGCAACCGGCGCGGCGATGGTAGCGGCTCGCCACGCGGGGGTCACTTGCACCGAAGCGCAGTTCGGTTCGGGCGCCACGGAGGCCGTCAGGCGCTGCGTTTCAGCTCTTGGGGAGTGAACTGAGCCGTGTGCAGCCGCGTGCCGCGCAACACCTTCAGCTCGAGCGCCGTGCCCAGGGGCCAACGGCTGAGAAACCGGTGCAGCGCGTCGATGTTGTTGATGGCCAGCGAGTCCGCTCCCACGATGAGATCGCCCATGCGCAGGTCCGTTTGGGCCAGCGGTCCGTCGCGATCGATCGAGAGGATCTCCACGGCCTGCTCGACTGAAAGGTCGAGGGCTCGTACCAGGCGCCGGTCGAGTGGCCGGTCCCGACCCGAGATGCCGAGATACACGCGCCGCACGCGTCCATGCGCCAGGATCTCGCTCAAGACCCAGTGAGCAGTCGGCGCGGGCACGGAGAACCCGATGCCCTGGGCGACAGCAATGATCGCGGTGTTGATGCCCACGACACCGCCGCGCGCGTCGACGAGTGGGCCACCCGAATTGCCGGGGTTGAGCGGTGCGGTGTGCTGCACGATGCCTTCAATGAGCCGTCCGCGCCGGCTGCGCAGGGCACGCCCCAGAGCGCTGACGACGCCTGCCGATACCGTCGACTGGAATCCGTAAGGGTTCCCTACGGCGATGACGAGTTGCCCGACGCGCAGCTGATCGCCCGGCAGCACCGTTCCGCTCGGCAAGCCTGAAGCGAGCGCGCGGACGACGGCGAGATCCGTCGCTTCATCTTCGCCGACGAGTTCCCCTTCGACGCTGCGTCCATCGACGAACACGACGCGCACGCGCGGCGCGCCATTGACGACGTGCTGATTGGTGAGCAGATACCCATCCGGAGTGATGACCACACCTGATCCGGCGCCAGTGCGTTCACTTCCGGCGTTCGTGCGGCCGACCTGAATACTGACGACGGCCGGGCCGATGCGATCAACGGCGCCGATGACAGCCCGGGAATAGGCATCCAGGGCTTCGGTTTCAGCTCCCGGCTCAGGCAGGGAGGAACCGACCGATGCATCGCCATCGGCGGCGACTGAAATGAGGGAAGCAGCAGGCACGCCTCAGCTCCAACGATTGCCACAACGGGGTTGCGGAGGAACTGGGGCGGTCGAAGGGTTTTACAAGAGGAGAATCCGCCGCGGTTGCCCGGGCGAAGCAACTACGGCGGTTGCGGGGAAAGCCCCGCAGACCGCCGGAACTCAAGGGACTGCCAATCCGCGGCGTGGATCGGGGTTTGCGATCAATCCCTCAAGGGCCGGCGGCCTGCGGGCGCATTCGGGGTCGGTTACTTCTTGACCTCGCGGCACTCCTTGATCGCCTTGGTGCGCGCCTCTCCGGTCAGCTTCTTCGCATCCGCGGCCTTCTCGCAGGCTTTCTGCGAGTGGTCGGTCATGGTCGTGGCGCTCGAGCTCGCCGGCTCGTCGCCCGCATACGCGGCGGCACCGCAGATCAGGGTCGCGGCAATCGCGAGTGTGGACAGATACTTCATAGATTCCTCACCGTGTAGAACTCACCGCAGGAATTCGCGGCCCGGACACCATAGGCGCGTCGCGCTGTGGCGGCTCTTGCCAGAGGATTAACTCGCGTTAATGACAGACGCCTTCACTGTCATCCGCCTTGTTAGAATCAACACGTTGGGCCTGTAGCTCAGCTGGTTAGAGCAGGGGACTCATAATCCCTTGGTCCTGGGTTCGAGTCCCAGCGGGCCCATACAATCTCCGTCCACGGGTTCTCAAGGCATTCCAAGGTATGACAAGCAGGCGGACTTCTCGAAGCCGCGCAGCCGACAGCGCGCGCATGATCTCTTTCCTGCTGCCGCTGGCACTCGTGACCGGAGTCGCGGCTGCTGGCGCCCCCGACACTACGTGGGCTGTGACCGGCTATGTCGCACAGGTTTCCAGTGAGAACGGATGGGAGGACGTATTCTTCAATCCTGCTTTTGCCAGCTATGTGGATGACTATCTGCTGGTGGCCGCGCTGTCGAAGCGCTATGCGCTTCTGCGCGAGGGCGCCCTCCAGTTCGAGGCCGAAGGGCAGGTGGCCTACGCGTTCAGCGAGCAGCGCTACTGGCAAATAAACATCGCGCCGATCATGGCGCGCTGGCAGCAGTTTCCCTGGAACCAGAAGGTTGCAACCTCCGCGGCGTTCGGGCTCGGCCTCTCCTACGCGACGAAGCTACCCGAGCTCGAGGTGCAGCTCGAGGGTGACACCCGGCAGTTGCTGGTCTACTGGGTCGCCGAAGTCACCGCTGGACCACCCGAGGCGCACTGGGCGGTGTCACTGCGCCTGCATCACCGCTCAGTGGCTTATGGATTGTTCGGCACTGAGGGCGGGATGAACGCGCTCGGCCTGGGCGTGCGTTACATGTTCTGAGCCGCCTTTGCGTACCGATTGCCGCGCGCCGATCTGGTTGAGATCATGTGGCCGCGTCCTCATTCAGCAAACCCATGTCCCACCCGTTCTTTCACCCAGCCGTTGCTGCCTGGTTCGAGGGCACGTTCCGCGCACCCACCGGGCCGCAGCTCGCGGCGTGGCCGGCGATTCACAGCGGGCGCAACGCACTGATCGCTGCACCGACCGGGTCGGGCAAGACGCTCGCCGCGTTCATGGCCGCTATCGATGCACTGGTGCGAAAGGGCGTGGCGGGCGAGCTCACGGACACGACCCACGTCGTCTATGTATCCCCGCTCAAGGCGCTCTCGAATGACATCCGTCGCAATCTCGAGCAGCCCCTGGCCGGCATTACCGGGGAACTCGCACGCCTCGGCGCGCCACCCTCCGAAATCCGAGCCCAGGTTCGCACCGGCGACACGCCGCAGGCCGAGCGGACGGCGATGCGCAAGCGCCCGCCCCACATCCTGGTCACGACACCGGAGTCGCTATACCTGCTGCTCACGAGCGAGTCCGGACGATCGATGCTGTCGACGGCGAAGACCGTCATCGTGGATGAGATTCACGCGGTCGCGGCCACCAAGCGCGGCGCGCATCTCGCGCTTTCCCTCGAACGTCTGGGCGCCCTGTGCGGTCACGGGCTGCAGCGCATCGGACTGTCGGCGACGCAGAAGCCGATCACCGAGATTGCGAATTTCCTGGTCGGGCAGCCAGATGCTGCGCAGGTGGCGAATGCGCCCGATTGCCTGATCGTCGACAGCGGTCATGTGCGCGATCGCGACCTCGATCTGGAATTGCCCGCCGCGCCCCTGGAAGCCGTGATGTCGGGCGAAGTGTGGGAAACGGTTTACGATCGCCTCGCGCAACTCGTCGCAGCACATCGCACGACACTGATCTTCGCCAACACGCGCCGCATGGTCGAGCGCGTGACGCGCCATCTCGGCGAGCGGCTGGGAGAGATCAATGTCGCCGCCCATCATGGCAGCCTCGCGAAGGAGCAGCGCTTCGATGCCGAATCGCGCCTGAAGGAAGGCAAGCTCAAGGCGCTGGTCGCGACTGCATCGCTCGAGCTCGGGATCGATATCGGCGATGTCGAGCTGGTCTGTCAGCTCGGTTCGCCGCGCTCGATTTCCACCTTCCTGCAGCGGGTCGGTCGCGCCAATCACTCGGTGACGGGCGTCCCGAAGGGGCGCATCTTCCCGAGCAGCCGCGATGAACTGATCGAATGTGTCGCGTTGCTCGACGCGGTGCGCCGTGGCGAGCTCGACGTGCTCAGCATTTCGTCTCATCCGCTCGATGTGCTCGCGCAGCAGGTCGTCGCGGAACTCGCTTCGCGCGACTACGGGGAGGATGAGCTCTTCGCCCTGGTGCGACGCGCCTGGCCGTATCGGAACCTCGAGCGCGCACAATTCGATGCGGTCGTCGGCATGCTCTCGGAAGGCATCAGCACGCGCCGTGGCCGACGGGCGGCGTATCTGCACCGCGATGCGGTCAATCGTCGCTTGCGCGCGCGCCGCGGCGCGCGGCTCACAGCGATCACCTGTGGCGGCGCGATTCCGGATAACGCCGACTACCAGGTGATCCTGGAGCCGTCCGGAATCTTCGTCGGCACCCTGCACGAGGATTTCGCCGTCGAAAGCCTCTCGGGCGACATCTTTCAGCTCGGCAACAGTTCCTACCGGATCCTGCGCGTCGAAGCGGGACGCGTACGGGTCGAGGATGCGAAGGGTCAGCCGCCAAGCATTCCGTTCTGGCTGGGCGAAGCACCGGCGCGTACCGCGGAACTGTCGATGGCGGTGTCGCGCTTGCGCGAGCAGATCGACGAGCAGCTCTCGACTATCGACGGGCCCGCCATCGAACGCTGCGTGGCAGCGGCGATGTCGAATTACCGCATCAGCCACTTGGCTGCCCACCAGATCGTCGAATACCTCGGAGGCGCGAAAGCTGTGCTCGGGCGGTTGCCGACACAGCAGACGCTCGTCTTCGAGCGCTTCTTCGATGAGTCGGGCGGCATGCAGCTCGTCATCCACGCGCCGTTCGGCGCGCGACTCAACCGCGCGTTCGGCCTCGCACTGCGCAAGCGCTTTTGCCGCGCCTTCAATTTCGAGCTGCAGGCCGCAGCGACCGAGGACACGATCGTGCTGTCACTCGGCGAGACGCACAGTTTCGCGCTCGAAGACGTGGTGCGTTTTCTCAACAGCCATACCGTGGAGTCCGTCCTGGTGCAGGCGGTCCTGGATGCGCCGCTGTTCACCACGCGCTGGCGCTGGAATGCGAGCATCTCGCTCGCGGTCAGGCGCTCGCGCAACGGCAAGCGCACGCCGGCGCCGCTCCAGCGCATGGCCGCCGAAGACCTGATCTCGGTCGTGTTCCCCGACCAGATCGCCTGCGCGGAAAATCTCACCGGCGAGCGCGAGATTCCCGATCACCCCCTGGTCCGGCAGACACTCGATGATTGCCTGCACGAAGCGATGGACGTCGCCGGACTCATCGCGCTGCTGCAGGCGATCGAGGGTGGGCAGGTGAGCGTTCTCACGCGCGACCTGCCGCATCCCTCGCCGCTCGCGCAGGAGATTCTGACGGCGCGCCCGTACGCCTATCTCGACGATGCACCGCTCGAAGAGCGTCGCACGCAAGCAGTCGCCTCGCGCCGTTGGCTCGATCCGCAAACCGCTTCGGACTTCGGCAAGCTCGATCCGCAGGCGATCGCGACGGTTCGCGAAGAGGCCTGGCCGGGCGCGGAGAACGCGGACGAACTGCACGATGCGCTGATGTCTCTCGGCCTCCTCACCGAGGAGGAAGGGAACAGGAGCGGCTGGGGCGCGCTGATCCAGGAACTGATTGCGGCGCGACGGGCTAGTCGGATGGCTTATGACGGGCGCTCATTCTGGATCGCGGCCGAATCGCTGCCCATGCTGCGCGCTATCTACGCAACCGCGACCCTCGAGCCGGAAATGGTTGCTCCGGAACCGTTTGCTTCGCGCCAATGGTCGCGCGATGAGGCGCTGGTCGAGCTCGTCCGCGGGAGATTGCAGGCGCTCGGTCCGACGACGCGGGATGCGATCGCCGCGTCGCTGGCGGTTCCCGCGGCCTCGATCGAAGTCGCACTAACGGCCCTCGAAGGCGAGGGCTTCGTGCTGCGCGGCCAGTTCACCAATACCGGTGCCGAGACCGAATGGTGCGAACGCCGGCTCCTCGCGCGTATTCATCGCTACACGATTCGCACCCTGCGCGCGGAAATCGAGCCGGTGTCGAGCGCGGATTTCGTGCGCTTCCTGCTCGACTGGCAGGGCGTGACGCGCGAGCCGCGAGCTGAAGGTGTCGAAGCGCTGGCCGGGGTCATCGAGCAACTCCAGGGCTTTGAAGTACCGGCGGCGGCGTGGGAAGACGATGTGCTTGCGGCGCGGCTCCAGGACTACGATCCGAACTGGCTCGACAGCCTGTGCCTGTCCGGCCGCGCCCTCTGGGCACGACTGACTCCCGCCAAGGGTACGGCCGCAGCTCCCGTGCGCGCGACGCCACTTTCACTCCTCAGCCGCAGGAACTGGGCACTGTGGCAATCGCTCTCGGATAGCTCGCGCTCGGAAGTCGAGCTGTCTCATGCCGCTACCGCTCTGGCAGAGTATCTGCGTACGCACGGAGCCTCGTTCTTCGATGACATGGTCGCTGGCTCAGGACTGCTGCGTGCGCAAGCCGAAACCGGGCTCGGCGAGCTCGTGGCCGCGGGTCTCGTCAACTCCGACAGTTTCAGCGGCTTGCGCGCGCTCCTCCTGCCGGCCGATCGCAAGCGGCGACTCGCGACCCGTCGCCGTCGCATCGCGCTCTTCGGCCTTGAAGACGCGGGACGGTGGAGCTTGATACGCAAGAGCGCAGGGACCAGCGAAAGTGAGAGCGAAGCGGTCGAACAGGTCGCCGAGTTGCTGCTGCGTCGCTACGGCGTCGTGTTCCGGCGCCTGCTCACGCGCGAAGCGGATTGGCTGCCGCCGTGGCATGCGTTGCTGCGCGCATATCGGCGACTGGAAGCCCAGGGACACATCCGCGGCGGACGCTTCGTTGCCGGCGTGAGCGGCGAGCAATTCGCGTTACCGGATGCAGTCGGCGCGCTGCGTGCGATACGCCGCAAAACGCCCGATGCGAAGCTGGTTTCGCTGAGCGCCGCCGATCCGCTCAACCTGTGCGGCATCGTTACGCCGGGTCCACGCGTGCCGGCGCTCGCGGGGAATCGCGTGCTGTTGCGCGACGGCGCGCCGCTCGCGATGCTCGCTGGCGGACAGACAGATCTCCTCGCAACGCTCGATCCTGCGACAGAATGGGCGGCGCGCAATGCGCTGCTGCAGAAGCGGATAGTGTCATCAACGATGCGTCCGAGCTGACGCGCTCGCGGAGGACGCCGTATGAAGAACAACAAGTTCGCCGATCGGGCACGCAAGCTTACGCGCGCCTATCGCGTGACCGATGGCAAGGGCTTCCGCCTGAAGCAGTTCGATCCACGCGATACCGGCGACTTGACTGACGAGGACAAGCCGGCCGCGCAGGAAGCGTTACGCAACGGCGTCGAGATGCTCGCGGAGTTGCAGGCGCGGCTGTACGCACAGGATCGATGGGCGGTGCTGCTCATTTTTCAGGCGGTGGATGCTGCCGGCAAGGACAGCGCCATCAAGCACGTGATGTCCGGTGTGAACCCTTCCGGTTGCGAGGTGGCCTCGTTCAAGGCGCCTTCACCAGAGGAGCTGGACCACGACTTCCTGTGGCGCTGCGCCGAGCGGCTGCCGGAGCGCGGCAAGATTGGCATCTTCAATCGCTCGTACTACGAGGAAGTCCTCATCGTGCGCGTGCATCCGGAGATTCTCGCACGCGAGAAACTCCCGACCGAGCTCGTGACCAAAGACATCTGGCGTGAACGGCACAAGGACATCCGCTGCTTCGAACGATACTTGGCGCGCAATGGCGTGAAGATCTGCAAGTTCTTTCTCAATGTGTCGCCTGAGGAGCAGAAGAAGCGCTTCCTGGAGCGACTCGACGATCCGGAGAAGCACTGGAAGTTTTCGGCCGCCGATGTTCGCGAGCGCCAATACTGGAAGGAATACATGGCTGCCTTCGAGGACATGATCCGGCATACGGCGACGGAGTACGCCCCCTGGTACGTGGTGCCCGCCGATAACAAGTGGTTCACGCGGATCGTGGTGGCGGGTGCCGTGATCGACGCCATGGACTCTCTGCAGCTCGAATATCCAAAGTTGGCGCCGGTCGCACGCGCTGAGCTGGCCAAGGCCCGCCGCGAGCTCATGGCCGAAAAGTAGGCGGTGTCGCATGGAGAAGGATGATGGCAGACAAGACTGAGGTATATCGCGGTACGCGGGTGACGGTGCGCTTCGACGGGCGCAAGTGCATCCATTCGCGTAACTGTGTGCTCGGCGATCCGCGGGTCTTCGAGCCGAATGTGCCGGGTCCGTGGATCCATCCCGAGGCGACATCCGTCGAACGCGTTCTAGAGCTAGTACACGCCTGTCCTTCCGGCGCGCTTACGTATGAACGTACTGACGGCGAGGAAAGCGAACAG
>DASQOO010000172.1:0-10091 GCA_035644435.1 Steroidobacteraceae bacterium
GCAGGGTGAGATCGCCGGGGAATACTTCGTGTCGAACTCGAACCTGATCTCGCACCAGCTGCGCGTGCACACCAAGCCGACCGACGCGATCGGTACCGGTCTCATCCTCTACGATTTCCTGCTCGACAAGCCGGTGGCCCCGGTCACGTCGGACAAGGTCGGGTGGGAGGTGGACTGGTACATGGACTGGAGCGTCAACGCCAACTTCATTTTCAGTTTCGTTGCGGCGTACGCGGACCCGGGCCAGGCGGTCGAGCAATCGTCCGGCCGTACCGACAACTTCACGTACGGTATGATCTACGTCGCCTACACCTTCTAACTACAAGTGGCCATCGTGAAGTCTGCCGTTCCTGCATTGGTGCGCATCGCCGTCCTGGTGCTGGCGTGCCTGATGGGCGTGCCGAGCTTTGCGGCGACGGGCGAGTTCACCGACAAGGTGGCTCACGCTCTCGCCGTGTTCATCATCGTCGCGTTACCCATCGGAGGCGTCGTCCTGTTCTGGCTGGTGCACATCCTGCCGGAGAAGGTGGCCGAAAAACGCCACCACCCGCAGAAGGACGCGATCCAGGTGCTGTGCCTTCTGTCCCTGGTGTTCGGGGGGCTGCTGTGGCCGTTGGCCTGGCTGTGGGCCTACACCAAGCCGGTACTGCACAAGGCGGCCTATGGGCGGGACAAGCACGACGACTACTACGCGGAGCTGAAGGAAGGCGCGGATCAGGTCAACGCGCAGAACCTGGAACTCCACGAGGAACTCGCGCACGTGAGGGAGGAGCTGGAGGCCTTCGAGAAGCGCAGTGACATGCCCGACGCTCTGCAGGGAATCCGCGAACGTCTCCGGCAGCTCGAGCACCGGGCGGGCCCCAGCTCGAAAGGTGAGGGGGGCCGCTGATGGAAGCATTACTGCTCGGTATCTACGGCTTTTTCGCCTGGCTGATCTTCTTCAAGTTCAAGTGGCTGCCCTGGAACACCACTTCCCAGGTGACCGTGGTCGTCATTCCGATCGTTGGGCTCACCTCCTTGATCCTGTTCCTCAACGTCTATGCGCCGTCATCAGCCGACGTACGAGTGATCAAGTACGTGGTGCAGGTCGTGCCAGAAGTACGCGGACGCGTCATCGAAGTGCCGGTGGAACCGAACAGCCCGGTCAAGAAGGGCGAGGTGCTGTTTCGCATCGACCCCACTCCTTTCCAGATCCAGGTGCGCACACTCGAGGCACAACTCGCCACCACCGAGGGCTCAGTGGACCAACTGCGGGAGGAACTGAATTCCGCTGTGAGCGCTACCAAGGCGACACGCGCCAAGCTGGAACTCGCGCGCTTGCGCGTGCAGCAGAACCGTGAGCTCGCCTCGACCGGTGCGGGGGATCGCTTTGCCCTGGAGCAGGCGGAAGCAGATCTGAAGCAGCTCGAGTCGCAGCTCAGTGCGAACGTCGCGGGCGAGGCCCAGGTTCGCGCTCGCCTCGGCGCGACCGCCGGCGACGACCAGGCGGAGATCGCGGAGATCAAGGCCAAGCTCGAGAACGCCAAGTGGGAATTGAGCCAGACCGTCTTTTACGCGCCGGCCAATGGCACGGTGATCAATTTACAGCTGAGGCCAGGGCAATTGGCGACCGCCCTCGGTTTTCAGCCGGTGATGACCTTCGTGGAGGACGAGTACCAGGTCATTGCGCTCTACGACCAGAACGAGCTGCGTGAAGTGCAGCCGGGCGACGAAGCAGAAATCGCGCTCGAGACCTATCCGGGTCGAATCATCAAGGCAACCGTGGATTCGATCGTGTGGGCGCAGGGGCAGGGCCAGGTGCAGATGAGTGGCACGCTGCCGCAGACCGGCACCCGACCCCTGCCTGCAGGCCGGTTCGCCGTGCGTCTCAAGATTGCGCCTCAGGATCAGGATCTGTACCTGGCTGCGGGCGCGATGGGCCATGGCGCCATCTACACCCAGCACGGGCATCATATTCATCTGGTGCGCAAGGTCATCATGCGCGTGGGCTCGTACCTGAACTGGCTCATTCTCAAGCTGCACTGAGATGAGAACTCCCCGGCTGCGGCGCGGTGCTGCGACAGTGCTCTGGCGAGCGCCGATCCGGCTGCTCGCGGTTGTGGCGCTGGCGGGCTGCGTGCTCAAGTCCCCTCCATCCTCGGAGGAGTTGCGCAAGGAGGCGGTGCCTGAGACTTCGATGCCCGCGCAATGGACGGCTGAAGGCGCGGACGCCGGCAGCGTCGAGAACAGTTGGCTCGCGACTTTCGGAGATGCGCAACTCGATCAGCTCATCGCGGAAGCGATCAAGCAGAACGCCGATTTACAGGCCGCGGCTGCACGGGTCGACCAGGCAGCTGCCTATGTGAAGGTGGCTGGTGGCGAGCTCTACCCGACGGTGGATGCCCTGGCTCGAGGCGGTGGTGAGATGGGAGGGGACAGCTCCGGCCTGAGCGGCGTCCTGGTCAGCGCTTCGTGGGAACTCGACCTCTGGGGGCGCGTGCGCTACGAGGCGCGTGCCGGCAAGGAACAGTACGCCTCCGCCCAGTCGGACTTTGCTTTTGCCCGCCAGTCACTCGCCGCTTTGGTCGCGAAATCCTGGTTCATGGCGACCGAAGCGACCCTGCAACGTGACCTCCTTATCCAGATGGTAGAGTCTGCGACCAAACTGACCGAACTCGCGCAGCAGCGCTTTCGGATCGGCATCGGTAGCGAGCTCGACGTAGCCTCGGCGCGTGTCAACGAGCAGACGTATCGCGACAGCCTGCGCCAGGTGGAGCTGGCCCTCGAGCAGGCGGTGCGTTCATTGGAATTGCTGGTGGGTCGCTACCCGGCGGCGCAGATCATTCCGCCTACACAGCTCGACAGTTTTCCGCCCGACGTACCCGCCGGGCTGCCGTCCGAGTTGCTGGAACGCCGCCCGGACGTGATCGCGGCGCAGAGGCGGGTGGCGGTTGCATTCAACCGCTACAAGGAATCGCAGGCCGCCCGCTTGCCGAGAATCTCGCTGACTGCGAGCGGCTCACATCTCAGCAGCGATTTCTTCGTGCTCCAGGACCGCGACAACCCGGTGTGGAGCGCAGGTGGCACCGTTTTCGCGCCGCTGTTTCGCGGCGGAGCGCTCAAGGCGCAGTCCGAGGTGCGCAGCGCGGAGCAGAAAGAGTCCATTGCGCACTACGTGAGCACCGCGCTCAAGGCGTTCGGCGACGTGGAAAATGCCTTGGCGAGTGAGTTCGCGCTGCAGCAGCGCGAGAAGATCCTGGAGTCAGCCGCGGTCGATGCGCAGCAGGCGCTGCGCCTGTCAGAAATTCGCTATCGGGTCGGGTCGGGCGATCTGCGTTCGGTCCAGCAACAGCAGCTTGCTTACAACACCACCAAGATGACGTTGTTGCGCGTACAGACGGAGCGGCGCGTACAACGCGTGAACCTGCATCTTGCCCTGGGGGGCGACTTCGCCGCAGGCGCATAGATCCAAAGGGAGGCACGTCCGGATGCTGAAGATCAACTGGCGGCAACACTGGATGCTGATTACCTGTGGGCGCGCTACACGCTCGGTCGCCCATGGCTCGCCGGCTGCGCGTTCTTGGCCGGCGGCATCGCGCTCGTGGCAGTGGCCATCGCGCTCGGCGGCTAGGAATTCAGACGCATTCGCACGGAGGGGACCGTGACCACCACCGCTCGCGTTGATCTGACGCGCATCTTCCTGGTGATCTTGATCATCGCGGTGCTGATCGTCGGAAGCCTGTGGACTCTGCTGCCCTTTATGGCCGCGATCATCTGGGCAGCGACGATTGTGATAGCGACGTGGCCCATGTTGCTAAGGGCCGAGCGCTGGGCGGGGGGTCGACGCTCCGTGGCCACCGCGCTGTTGACGATCGTCATGCTCGCAATGTTCATCGTACCCTTCGGCCTGGCCATCGGGGTTCTCATCGACGCGGCGTCGGAAGGAATTGAACTCGTCAGGAAGTTGGCAACGCAAGGTCTGCCAGCGCTTCCGTCGTGGGTATCCGGTGTGCCCTGGGTAGGGCCCAAGATCGCCTTGAAGTGGCAGGAGCTGACCGCGGGCGGACCCGAGGCAGTAGCGAGCGTCCTGCGACCGTACGCCGCTAGCACTGCAAACTGGGTATTGTCGATCACCGGCGGACTCGGCGCGGTGACCTTGCATTTCCTGTTGACGATAGTGATCGCCGCGATCCTTTACACGAATGGTGAGGCGACAGCCAAGGGTATTCTGTTGTTCGCGCATCGTATCGGTGGCGAGCGCGGCGAACGGAGCATTCGCCTGGCGGGGCAAGCAATCCGCGGGGTCGCGCTCGGCGTGGTTCTGACTGCGATCGTGGAGTCGATCATTGCCGGGCTGGGCCTGTGGCTGGCGGGCGTGCCGCGGCCGGGTCTGCTCGTCGCGTTGATCTTCGTGCTGGCCGTCGCGCAGCTGGGACCCATGCCGGTGCTGATTCCGGCTGTCATCTGGCTCTTCTGGTCCGGAAGCATCGTCTGGGGCGTGGTGCTCGTTGTGTTCACCGTAGTGGTCGCCGTGGTGGACAACGTCATGAAGCCGGTACTGATTCGCCGTGGCGTAGACCTGCCCTTGCTCTTGATCGTGGCCGGTGTCATCGGGGGGCTGATCGGCTTCGGCGTGATCGGCCTGTTCATCGGCCCGGTGATCCTCGCGGTTACTTACACGCTGCTTGAATCCTGGATCACCGAGCCTCGGCCCGACCTGGCTTGAGAGGGATGGCGTCAGATCGCCGCTGGCAACAGCTGGCGACGATCTGACGCGGTTGCGAAATCAGCCGGCCGCGACTGGTACAAAGATCTGCGTATCGCCGCGCTGGACCAGCAGCGCAACGTGCTTGCCCGATTTGTTGACGATCTTGCGCAGGTCATCGACGCTGGCGACTTCCTTGCCGTTGGCGGACAGAATCACGTCACCTTCCTGGATTCCGGCCTCCGCCGCGGCGCCGCTCACCGCTTCGACCACCAGTCCCTTGTGGATGTCCGACTCGCGCTGCTCCTCGGGTGTCAGGGGGCGTACCCCGAGACCCAGCCGCCCGCCAGCCGAATCCGGTTGGTCCGAATTGTCGGCGAGCTGTGCGGGTGCAAGTGTGCCGATCCGCACCGTCATGTCACGCGCTTGTCGGTCGCGCCACACCTGGAGCTTGGCCTGCGATCCTGGTTCAAGGGCGGCGACGCGCGCAGGTAGTTCACTCGAGCTTTCGATCTGCTGACCGTCGACGGCCAGAATCACATCACCGGGTTTGATGCCAGCCGCGCTCGCCGGGCTGCCGTCTTCCACCTTGGCGACCAACGCCCCGCGCGGGCGTTCCAGCCCGAACGTATCCGCGAGCGACTGGTTCACTTCCTGGATCAGGACACCGAGCTTGCCCCGCGTCACGTGACCGTGTGCCTGGAGTTGCAGGCTGACGTTCATCGCGACATCGATCGGAATCGCGAACGACACGCCTTCGTAACCCCCGGAGTTGGAGTAGATCTGCGAGTTGATGCCGATCACCTCGCCGTTGAGATCGAACAGCGGCCCGCCGGAATTGCCGGGATTGACCGCGACGTCGGTCTGCAGGAACGGCACATAGCCCCCGCCCGGAAGCGTGCGCCCCTTGGCGCTGACGATCCCGGCAGTGACCGTGTTTTCAAATCCGAACGGCGAGCCAATCGCGACCACCCACTGACCGACCTTGATGTCGGCCGTTCGCCCGAGGCGGACCGTCGGCAGATTGTGCGCATCGATCTTCAGTACCGCGATGTCACTGGCAGGGTCCTTGCCCAGCACGCGTGCCGTGTACTCGCGCCGATCAGTGAGCTTCACCGTCACTTCCTTGGCGTCATTCACGACGTGAGCGTTGGTGAGAACGATGCCGTTCGGATCGACGATGAATCCCGAGCCTTCACCGCGCATGGGCACTTCGCGCGGCTGCCGTGGCAAGCCGCGGAAGAACTGCCGGAACGGGTCGTCGGGGCCAAGTCCCGGGAAGTCCGGGATCTGTGGTCCACCCGCTGTCTTGATTGCCCCGCTGACACTGATGTTTACGACCGCGGGCCCGAAGCGATCGACGAGCGTCGTGAAGTCGGGAAGCGTTCCACGAACGAGCGGCTGCGCTGGTGTCGCAGGTTCCGTTGGCGCAGGTGTGACCTGCGCGAGATGTATCTGTCCCGCGGCGCCGGGGGCGGTCGCCGCCGAGGAGCGTTCCTTGGCGAAAGTCCAGCCGCCAGCAAGCAGTACCACGCCCAGGACCGCTGCGACCCCACCGATGAGCCACGGCTTCGGGCGTCTCGTGGGTCCGTGTGCAAGTTCGACGTTCATCTTCGATTCCTCGCGCAAGTTCAGATTCGGCGCTGAATGCAGCGCCCCACATGGTTCACCACAGTAGATGAGGAGTCTTAAGAGAGGCTTAAGTTCGACCCGCGTTCAGAGGCGACCAGGGGAAACGTGACCGATGCCTGCAGGCCGCGCGCGCCGGGCCCGGCATCGAGCCGCACTTCCGCGCCATGCTGAGTCGCGATCGCCCGCACGATGGCAAGGCCCAGGCCGCTGCCCACTGCCGTAGTGCCAGGGACGCGGTAGAACCGATCGAACACACGCTCGCGCTCGTGCGGAGCAATGCCGGGACCCGAGTCAGAGACACGAAGGCTCACATGGGATCCATCTCGCTGGAGCGCAACATCGACGGTGCCCCCTTGAGGCGTGTGGCGGATGGCGTTGTCAACCAGGTTTCGGACCAGGGCCGATAGCGGGGCGCGATTGCCGCGCACTACCGCCGGATCGAGCACGCCGATGCCGAGATCGATGCGACGTGCGTCCGCTTGGGGCAAAGCCTCGACCACCACCTCGCGAACGACGTCCGCCAGAGGCACATCCACCACGGGCGCCCGTTCTCCAGGCTCAACACCCGCGAGGGTCAGCAATTGCTCGATGAGCCGCGCTGCTCGTTGCAGACCCTCCGCCAAGCGCGCCCGCGCTTCGGCGCGTTCGGAGTCGCTGCGCGCGGTATCGAGCGTGTCGAGTTGCAGGTTCAGCGCGGTGAGCGGCGTACGCAGCTCGTGGGCGGCATCCGCGACGAACGCGCGATCGTGCTCGAGCACGTTCCCGAGTTGCCGCAGCAGATCGTTGAGAGCGTCGACCAGAGGACGCACATCGGAGGGCAGCCCTGCGACCGGCAACGGATCGAGCGCGGTTGGCGCGCGCTCGCGCACCTTTTGCGCCAGGCGTTCCAGCGGTTCGAGCGAGCGACGCACGACCAGGGCGATGATCGCGGCCAATACCGGCAGCAGCAACGCAAAGGGGAGCAACGTTCGCAGGGCGAGGCGCGCCGCCTGCTCCTTGCGCACCCGCATCAGCTGCGCAACCTGGATCACGCCGCCGCGCGCGCGAATGCCGAAGACGCGCCAGTCGCCCTCGCGCGAGGTCACGGTCGACAGCCCCAGCGGCGTGAGCCCCGGCAGGCTCGCGTGTGGCTGAGACAGATAGATTCGAACTCCCTCGAAGCTCCACACCTGTACCACGAAGTCGTAGCCGGCCTCCGCGGGCGTGAGGGCAGGCGCCGCCGCATACTCGAAAGCCTGATCGCGCAGCGTCAGCGCGGTCTGGCGCAACTGGTAGTCGAAGAACGCATCCGCCTCGGTGAGCGCATTCCTGTAGATCAGCCACGCGCCGAAGACGCCCGTGACGGCGACTGCGCTCAACAGCCAAATCATCAGGCGCGCACGAATCGAGTTCAGCGGGCGCATGAACTTCTAGACCTGCGTGCGGACGCGGTAGCCGAGGCCGCGCACAGTCTGGATGAAGGCCGGAGTCAGCTTGCGCCGCAAGGCATGGATGTGTACTTCGATGGCGTTGCTCTCGATTTCATCACCCCAGCCGTAGAGACGCTCTTCGAGCTGTGGGCGCGACAGGATCGCACCGGGTCGCTCCATGAGGGCCGCGAGGATGGCGTACTCGCGCGCCGAGAGCGCAATTTCCTTCGAGTCGTGCGTCACGCGATGGGCGGCGGGATCGAGCGTTACGCCGAGATGCTCGATCAGAGGCTGGGCGCGGCCACCGCGACGGCGGAGGAGGGCACGCGCCCGCGCGGCCAGTTCCGCGAGATCGAACGGTTTCACGAGGTAGTCGTCCGCGCCGGCATCGAGGCCGGCGACTTTATCCGCAATTTCGCCGCGCGCGGTCAGGATGAGAACCGGCACGGTTGCTCCCGCGCGGCGCACATCGCGCAGGACGTCAAGTCCATTGCGGCCTGGCAGTCCCAGGTCGAGGACCAGCAGGTCGTATTCGGTATCGCGCAAGGCGGCGAGCGCGGTTGCGCCGTCGCGCATCCAGTCCACTGTGAATGCGAGGGCGCGCAGGCCACGTTGCACGGCCTCACCGATCATGGCGTCATCCTCGATGAGCAGCATCCTCACGGCGCGGCCGCTCGCCGCCACCCTGCTGGTGGGAGTGGCGAAATATAATGACCGCCAGTCCGGCCGCGATGGCCCGGTTCGGGAGACGCCAGTGGAAGACATTTCAGGCAAGGTCGCATTCATCACCGGTGGTGCCAGCGGTGTGGGTTTTGGCCAGGCAAGGGCTTTCTCCGCGGCCGGCGCGAAGGTCGTGATCGCCGATGTCCGCCAGGATCACCTGGACCAGGCGCTCGCGTGGTTTGGTGAGCGCAATGCGCCCGTGCATGCGATCCGGCTCGATATCACCGATCGCGCAGCCTGCGCGCGTGCGGCGGACGAAACGGAGCGGGTTTTCGGTCCGGTGCAATTGCTGTTCAACACCGCCGGCGTATCGATCTTCGGGCCGCTCGAGAAGTCCACCTACGCCGACTACGACTGGATGATGGGTGTGAACTTCGGCGGCGTCGTCAACGGCATCCAGACGTTCGTGCCGCGGATGATCGCCCATGGCCAGGGTGGTCACATCGTAAATACCGCGTCAATGGGAGCGTTCATTGCTGGCGGGCCCGCCGGGATCTATTGCGCATCCAAGTTTGCGGTGCGCGGCCTCTCCGAGGCGTTGCGCAACGAGCTGGCGAAATTCGACATCGGAGTGTCGGTTTTGTGCCCGGCCAACGTGAACACGAACATTGCCGAATCGATAGTGACACGCCCGTCACAATTCAAGGACAGCGGCTACCGGGTCGACGCGCAGGTCATCGAATCGTTGAAGACCCTGTACGCTGCCGGAATGGACCCATTGGAGCTCGCCGGGCACGTGCTGACGGGAGTTCGTAAGAATCAGCTCTACATAATTCCATACCCAGAAGTGCGCGCGAGCCTGACAGCCCATTTCGATGCGGTGCTCGCCGCCCTGCCGGCGGAGGACTCCGATGCCGAAGGCGTCGCAAAACGGCGTGCCGCAATGGCCAAGTGGGTGCAGGAACGCCAGGCGCAGTTCAGCGCGCGCTGAACGGGGTCTTTAACAGAAGTACGAAACCTTTCCACTTGCGCCGCGAGCCGGTATTCAAACCGCGCCCGCCGCCGAGGAGATGACACCGGCCGCCAACACAACGCCTGCGTCCGAGGCCATGGCCACGGCTGCGGCGACTGAAATGAAGGCCGAGGAAGAGAAGAGCGAAGGCGATTCCGCGCAGCCGGCGAATAGCGCAGCAGAAGCCGACAGCGATTCGGCCGCGACTGAATCAGCGGCCTCTGCGGAGCAGACAGAAGAGAGCGAGCCCCGGCCACGTGCGGGGTACTCGATGATTGAAAAGGATGGTCGCACGCTCTATTGCCGCAAGGTCAAGGCTGCCCCGGGTACCGGTAGCCGCCTGTCCGCAGTGACGGAGTGCCGTACCGCAGCCCAGCTCGATGCTGAGCAGAGCGCTGCGAGGAAGTGAAATAGAGTCCGATTCGCCGCGTACTGCTCAGGCCGAGAGCTTGAGCAGGCGCGCGGCGTTTTCCTTCAGTATCAGCGGACGCACTTCCGGTCGGAAGCCGGCGGTCTCGAAGTCCTTGAGCCAGCGATCCGGAGTGATCAGCGGGAAGTCGGAGCCGAACAGCATCTTGCGCTTCAGCTGAGTGTTCGCGTACTGCACCAGGGACGGCGAGAAATACTTCGGCGACCAGCCCGACAGGTCGATGTAGACATTGGGCTTGTGCAGGCAGACCGACAAGGCCTC
>DASQOO010000173.1:0-10001 GCA_035644435.1 Steroidobacteraceae bacterium
CGGCCGGCATACCGGGCCCCGCCACTGCCTACCTCGAGGACCCTCGAACGTTCGGACTGCGGTTTACCGTCAAGTACTGACTCCGATGGGAATCCACAACCCCACCCATGCGCAAATGATCGAAACCCTATGGACGCGGGCCGAGATCGAGCGCGTCATGCTGAATTTCGGGCGCGCGCTCGATGTCGGTGATTGGAAGCTCTACCGCAGCTGCTTCGCCGATCGGTTCCAGGTGAATTTCGAGAGACTGACGGGCCAGCCGGAGGTGTACGTCGATGCCGACCTATGGACGCGCTTCGCGGAAGTGATCTTGAGTCCCGTGAGGCGGCACCATCAGTATTCCAATTTCTCAGCGACCATCGATGGCGACCGGGCGACCGCCATCATCTACATGGTGGCGCGGCATTGGAAGCCGACTGACGGCGGCAGCGCCGAATACACTCAGAACGGCTGGTACGAGAACAGCTTCGCGCGCATTGACGGGCACTGGAAAATCACTCGGTTGCTGCACACCTATCAGTGGGTGTCCGGCAACGGCGGTCTGTTCGATTTCTCCGATTCCGAGCTCGTCAAAATCATGGGGCTGGTATTCGCGCCGGAAAACCGGGTCAAACGCTAGGAGCCTAGTCGCCCTCGCGACGGCGATCGTTAGTCAGACAGGCTCCTGGCGCTCCGCGGGTGCTCTCGCTGCGAATGAGCGAAGAGAAGCCACCCGCCGGGCGCGCGCGTCCTTCAGGCCGCGTTGCAGCGCTCGCCTGAGGCCGCCGGTACGTCAAGTCGTTCGTTGAAGATCGCAGGATAGATAGTGCCGTCGTAGTCGCGACAGTTGGGCGGCATCGGTCGCCGGTCCCAATAGTTGATCAACAAGGTCAGACGCAATTCAGAACACTCCGGGGTCGGGCCAGAACGGTCGACCGACTCCGCCGCTTTTGCCCTCGTCTCGTCGGCGACGACGCCATGGCGTAAGTCGCCGCGAAAGACTACATAGTGGTTCGGGATTGGTTCGAGGGAGCTGCCGTGCTTTGGCTTGGGCGGTATCCAGGAATGCCCGTCGGGACTCAACACTTGATCAAGAACTATGGTCGGGCTGGACGGAAAGCCATTCAAGTACAGGATGCTCGACCACAAGGGATGGACAATCTCTCCGGTCTGCTTATTGAGGCTACGATCCCTATCCGTATGAAACGGCAGCGATTCGCCGTACTTGAGGCGTCCGAGCCACCACTCCATTCCGATCCACTGGGGACCGGGTCGGACGAAAGTAAGCAGTCGACTGATACATTCTTCTACTATATTTGCGGGCTGCGCGCCCCGCCCCAACCAGAATGTCGTATTGTAACTGCCCATGTTCTCCGTTCGTTCCGTGCCAGTCATTCTTATGGCGCGTACGAGCCGCTCAAAAAGCGGCGTAGGTAACGCATGGGTAATCTCATGAATTTTGCGCATATTTCATCTCGATTCCGGTCCCGAAACCTGTCGCCCGGCGTTTGCCGTCTCAGCTTCAAGCCGGGCGTTCAAGCAGCATCAGCGCCACGCTGGCGGGCTACGTAGTCGTCGTAGGCCGCGGCGTCGTAAACGTAATCCAGAGTCGGCACGAAGTGCTGCACGACACCGCCGAACTTGGCCTTGAAAATACTGATATTCCGCCACGGGTGGTTCGGTTCATTTTCCGGAGCAAATCCCCACAGGTCGTACCACTCGCAGCCTCTAGCCTTGGCGCTGCGCATGATTTCGAAGTGCAGCAGATGCGGGGCCATGATGGAGCGGTGCAGGGCCAGCGATCCGCCGAAAAAATAGGTCGCCCTGCGTGCAAAATACAGCACCAGCGCGGCGGCGAGGCGTTTACCCCGGTACTCTGCGAAGAAAATCGAGATCTGCCGGCGCGGCAGCAGCAGAGAGAATAGCGTCCGAAAGTAGCCGGTGGGCTTTGCCTCGATTTCCTTGCGGCCTGCCATCCTCTTGTAGATTCTCAGAAAGTCCGCGAGCCCCTGGTCGGAAGTGTCCTCAATGATCGAGACGCCGTGCCGCTGCGCGAGGTGGATGTTGTAGCGGCCTTTCGGTTTCATCTGAGCCAGGATCGCATCCTGTTCCGGGCGAAGATCGATCCAGAGAGTGGTCCGGGGCTCCGTGTAGACGTCGGGGAAGCTGAGAGGCCGGAAGCCGCGCACGAATCCCGGCAAGTATCGCCAGCGCGGCTCGATGCGCAGGTGGCTCACGGTCTGCTCCTCGGCTCTGCGATGTTTGTCGATGATTTCGAGGATGGCGTCGAACACCTCGTGGGCTGTTGACTCATCTTCCGGGAGGACCGGGCCGTCCGATATGCAGTAGAAACAACTCTGAGGCGCGTACGACCACTTCATCACCAGCGCGCCACCGACGATGGTCTGCTCGTCCTTGAGGACTACCCCAAAGCTTCGGTATCCCACGCTGGCGCGAAAATCCGCATACCACGACGCTTGCATGAACCCGGCGTCCGGTGTCGCCTCAAGATAGGTATCCCAAGCCTTCCATCGGTCCGTATCAGGCTGTGGTACTGGCAGGTGACATCTCCGGGACGTTACGGGGCAGGCACTCATGAGATCAGGCCGGATGATCCGCTGCGGCCGCCGAGGGAGCGCGCGGATCGAGCATTTTCAACAGCGAAAGCGGGCGCTCCATCGCCGGGTCCAGGTGAATGACCCGGTCGGTGGAACGGATCGTCTCGGCCCGGTGGGCGACGATGATGCGGGTGACCTGCGTGGCACGAATGGCCGCGCTGACCGTCTTCTCGTTGCCTGCGTCGAGATGGCTCGTGGCCTCATCGAGCAGCAGCAGGCTCGGTTGGCGGTACAGGGCGCGCGCGATGAGGACGCGCTGCTTCTGCCCGCCCGACAGCACCGTGCCCATGTCGCCGATCAGCGTGTTGTAGCCCATTGGCATGGCCATGATGGTGTCGTGCACCGCGGCGAGGCGCGCACACTCCTCGATGCGCCGGAAATCGGGCCGATCGGCGAAAAAGCAGATGTTGTCGGAGATTGAGCCGGAGAACAGCTGGTCGTCCTGCATCACCACGCCGATCATGGAGCGCCAGCGCGCAATGCCGAGGTGTGCAAGCGGCTGCCCGTCGATCAGGATCTCCCCCTGCGTGGGTTGCAGCAGGCTCGCCATGATCTTGAGCAGCGTGGTCTTGCCGCAGCCGGAGGGACCGGCGATCGCTACGGTCTCTCCCGCTTCGACGTGGAAGCTCACACCGTGGAGCACCCACGGCTCACTCTCGCTGTACCGAAAGCACACGTCGCGCAGCTCGATGGCGGCGGGGGGCTGCGACGCGTCCTCCACGAACGACTGTTCGCGCGGTTCGGGGGCGGCGAGGGCGATATCGGCCAGCCGCTCGGCATGGAGCCGGAGCATGATGAGATCGACGCCCTTGTCGATCAGATTGCTCACCCGCCCGAGGAACTGGTCCTTGTAAGTGATGAAGGCGAGGAGCATGCCGATCGACATCTGGTTCTCGAGCACGCGCTGCGCACCGAGCCAGATGATCAGGATGGCAAGCCCTCCGATCAGCAGCGCGTTCACGATCTTGAACGCAAGGCGCAGGTTCTGCGTGGTGAGCTGCCGGTTGATCGACTCGACCAGAAGGTTGAGCCAGTAGGCGCGGCGGCCTTCCTGGCCATTGAACAGTTTGATCGTCTTGATCCCGCGCAGCGTTTCGAGAAAGTGGCTGTCGCGGCGCGCGGACCAGACGATCGCCTCCATGGAGGCCTGGCGCAGCGGAGTGTAAAAGGTCCAACGCAGCACGCCATAGAAGACAGTGCCCGCCAGCACGAGCGCCGTGAGCTCCGGCGCGAACAGAAACATGATGCCGAGAGTCACCGCGGCGAGCACGCCATCGAGGACCGTCTCGACGGCGTCGGTCGTGATCGCCTGCAGGATGGTCTCCTGCGAGCCGAAGCGCGACATGACATCGCCGAGATGGCGCGCCTCGAAGTACGATGCGGGTAGCCCCAGCAGGTGCGAGAACAGGTTCGAGCGCGCCTGCACCTTCATCGAGGCGCCGATCGCGATCAGCATCCAGCCGCGCATCGCCGCTACCGCGGTCTTGAGCAGCAGGAGCAGCGTGAATCCGAGCGCGAGGGTCACCAGCAGGTCGCGGTCGGCGGTTACCAACGCGTGATCGACCACCCATTGCAGGAAGAAGGGGCTCACCACGGAGAACAACTCGAGCGCGAGTGCCAGCAGGAAAAGCTGCCCGAGCGTCTGCTTGAGTCCGACCATGCGCCCGAGCAGCGAACGCCAGCGGACGCGCGGCGCCGACGTCGCCGGCTCGTATCCGCCCGTAGGTGTCAGCTCCAGTGCCACTCCGGTGAAATGTCTGGAAGCCTCCGCCAGCGCCAGCCGGCGCACCCCGGCGGCGGGATCGTGAATGAGGATGTGCTGGCCCGCGACCTGCTTGAGCACCACGAAGTGGTTGAGGTCCCAGTGCAGGATGCACGGGGTCTTCAGCTGCTTGAGCTCATCGAGCTCCAGGCGCACCGGTCTCGAGGCGAACCCGATGCGGTCCGCCATCGCCACCAAACCCTTGAGGTTCACCCCTTTGAGGGAAACCGCGAGTCGCCGGCGCAGCTCCGGGAGGTCGGAGCTATAACCGTAGTAGCCCGCGATCATCGCGAGGCAGGCGAGCCCGCACTCGGCCGCTTCGGTCTGCAGCCGCATCGGCAGCCGAGCGCTCCAGCCGAGCTCGAGTCTGTCGAGCACGCTCATCCGTGCCACTTCCCGGTCACCGTGTAGAGCGGGTCGAGCACCCACTCATACAGCCGGCGCGTCTCGAGCGCGATGTCCGCCTCCAACTGCATCCCGGGCTGCAAGTCGACCTGCCGGCCGTAGGCGGTGACTGTCTGACGTGCGAGCCGGACCGTGATGAGGTACACCGGCTCGGGTCCCGCGACGCCTCCGGTCACGCCGGCGACGGTCACGCCGGCGAGCTGCGGCGGCAGCTCGCCCGGGTTCACTGCCGAGCGTGAGATGCTGGCCACCACGCCTTCGTAGTGCCCGAACTTCTGGTACGGGTACGCCTGGTAGCGCAGCAGCACGCGTTGTCCCGGGCGCACGAAGCCGACGGCGCGGCTCGGGCTGTAGAGGTGTGCTTCAAGGCTCGCGCCCGCAGGCACGATGGAGAGCAATGGTGCCGAGACGTTGGCATGTCCCCCCTGTTCGATGAGAATCGCGGTGACCGTCCCGTCCTGCGGGGCCGGTACGACGATCTCGCGCCGCGCCTCCGCCTGTGCCAGCTCCTGCTCCGCGGTAGCCATGTTCCGCTCGATGGTCGCGAGCTCCCCCTGCGTCTTCACCGGCAGGTCGTTCAGTTCGCCTTGGAGCGTGACTTGTTCGCGCCCGAGTTCGATTTGCTGGCGCTGGAGTGCGCCGAGCCGCGAGTTCTGCTCCAGCCGGTCGGCCTCGACGAGCTGCAGCTGTTGCTCAGAAACGAATCCCTTCTCGCGCAGGTTGCGGTTCACCGTCACGTTGTGCTCCGCGAGCCCCACGCGCGCCTTCATGGTCTCGATGTCATGCCGGACCTGATCCAGCTCCGAGTGCAGCGACGACAGCCGGTTGGCATACGTGTGCTGCTGCTGTGTGAGCAGCCGTTCTTGCTGCCGCCGCTGGTCGCGCAAGGCGTCGCGGAGCTCGATGAGTCGCCGCACGATCTCCGCCTGGGTCGCGCCGAGCGTCGTACTCTCGAGCTCCCCGGAAAGCCTGAGCAGACGCTCGCCCTTGCGCACCTGCGCGCCTTCCTTGACGTACAGCTCCGCCACCACGCCAGGCTGGGGTGCAAATACGCGCATGAGCCCCTGCTGCGGCACCAGCCACCCGCCGACCCGCGCCTTGCGCGTGAATTCGCCGTAGTACAACAGCCCCGCTATCGCCAGCATGATCAGGACGGCGGCGAGCGTAAACCAACGGTCTGAGCGGCTAGGCGCAAGCAGCACGGTACCCATCCACTGAGTCTGCCGCTCGGTGAGCACTTGGTCGCGGAACAGCTGCTCGCCTCCTTTGCCGTCGCTCGGCACCAGGCCCGCGCGTTGGGTTGCATTGGTCGGATTGGGCGGCAGCATGGGCTTACACGGTGAGGATGGGATCTTCGGTGAGGTGTTTGACGTCGACGGTCACCTCCACGAGGTGCACCTGGTTGCGGATCGGCAGCACCTTGCGGATCTTTGGGTCAAAGAAATCCTTTAGCAGCGGCGGGCGCGCCGATTCGAAGTAGAACTCGGGCTGCTCCGCTACCCGTGCCCTGACGGCGGTGCGCAGCTCATCGCCGCCGGTCGCCGTCTGGATGACGCACGGTGCGTGGGTCACGCCGAGGGCGCGCAGCGCGCAGGCCCGGTGATAGCCGTTTGTCAGCAACACTCGCCTGCCCACGCGCACGGCGCCCATGAAATCGTAGCCGAAGCCAACGACCACCCCGACAATTCCGGCGATCGCGCCGAAGCTGTGGTAGCGCTGGATCTGTTCCGGATGCAGTACGGTGGTCTCGTGGTAGCGCAGGTCTCCCGACGTGCAGCGAAAGACGTAGCGTTGCGAGCTCACCCGGCAGATCTGAACCGGCGGTTTGGCAGCACTCAGCGGCAGGCAGACCCGAAACAGCGCCTCGGGATCGCGGGCGGGTCCGATGCGCGCCATGAGCTGATCGACGAAGGTGCGCGTGACGTGATTCTGGCCGACGATCAGCCGGTCGAGCTCGACCATTCCCACCTCCGTCGGCAGCGTACTGAAGCTTTCGCGGTATTGGGCGTGGCCCCGCACCTCTGCGGCCAGGCGCTCCAGGCCGGGATCCAACCCACGATGGCTCCCGGTGTTGGCAATTCCAGCTTCGCGCCGCTCGAGCTCCTGGTAGTAGTCGCTGGCTGCGCGCCACTCGTCAGTCAAGGCCGCGCGATCGGCGCGCGCGTCCTCGGCGACCTCATCTTTCAGGAATTCGAGAAGGCGCCAGAGCGGCGGCTGACCCAGCAGCCACAGCTCCTCGCGTCGATGGACCTTCGACTCAGCCTCGCGCTGCAACGGAACCTCCTGTTCCGCCGCCGGACTTGAGGTTTCGCCTAGTGCGTCCGAGGTTTGTGTCAGCATGGCACCATCCTCACGTCCGACCTGGACTCTTGACCAAAGAAAGCGAGTGCCCTGGCCCTAAGGACCAGAGCACTCGGGATGCAACTGTTTGCTTCGCTTCCCGTTCTAGTTGTACCTGTGCACAGGGTTGGCGGAACGCAGTTTGCCTAGCCGCATCCGCAACCCTTGCTGCCATGACCACCTTTGCTGCCACCGCTGCCTCTGGACCCGGAACCAGCATGGGCCTTGGAACCACCACTGCCCCTGCTGCCGCCACCTTTGCTGCCATGACCTCTGCTGCCATGACCGTTGCTGCCATGACCTCCGCTGCCCTTCCCTCCGCCTCCGCATCCCGATCCCCATCCGCCGTAGACATGGTTCAGTTCTTCGGTTCTGAGATTACGCATACTTCTCTCCGCCGTTGCGCGACGATGTAAGGGTTCGGTGGGCTCGACCTTCGGCGTACAAGTCCACGCAAGACCGGCGCCCCGTCGCAAATCAGCGCCGCGTCCCGGTGAATAGCAGAAGCAAGCGCCGTGCCAGCACTGACAAGCGATTGACTGCACGGGGGTTTCTTTGCCGTTCGCTCGCAGAGCGACGAGGTTTTTCTCAAACATGAGACGAGAATATCGCCGCGATTGCGCAACGCATTGATTTCAGCGAAGTTGCGTTCTGCCGGCAGCGTCGCATGCTTGCGACGAGGGAGCGCGAGAACGGTCGATGGACGGCCGGCTATTCGTTCGCGTCTTCGCTCAGCGCAGCTGTGGCCCCAATTCTGAGCGCGGTTCTTTCATTCAAAGTGACGCCGTGTTTTTCGAGCAAGCGATAGAAGGTCGCACGTGATACCCCAACCATTTGCGCGGATTTGCCCGCGCTCCCTCCACTGTATTGCAGAGCCGTCAGAATGGTCTTGCGCTCGGCCTCGACTCGCGCCGTCTCGAGGTTGAGATCGAACGGCTGATGATCGACGCAGAAGTTGAGATCACCCGGCATAATCAGCCGCCCCTCGCACATGACGATGGCGCGGCGCACGCGATTCAGCAGCTCCCGCACATTGCCCGGCCAATCATGGCGGTACATGGCCGCGACGGCCGACTGGCTGAATCCGCGCAGCCGGCGCGGCTTCTCCCCGTTGAATCGCTTGAGAAACATGCAGGCCAGCGGCTCGATATCCTCGCGACGATCGCGCAGTGGCGGCGTACGCACACGCAGAATGTTGAGCCGATAGTATAGGTCGCTGCGGAAGTTCCCGCGCTCGACGGCGGCTTCCAGATCGACGTTCGTCGCCGCCACGACGCGCGTATCGACGCGAATTTCTTCGCGTCCCCCGACGCGGCGTACTGTCTGATCTTCCAGGAACCGCAGCAGGAGCGCCTGCAGTTCCGGGTGTAGGTCGCCAATCTCGTCGAGAAGAATCGTGCCGCGATGCGCGGTTTCAAGTTGCCCTATCTTGCGGTGGTGAGCGCCGGTAAAAGCACCGCGTTCGAAGCCGAAGAGCTCGGCGTGAATCAGCGACGGCGAGAGCGAGACGCAATTGATCGCGACGAATGGCTGGTCGCGTCTGTTCGACATTTCGTGAACAGCGCGCGCGACCAGCTCTTTCCCAGTCCCACTCTCGCCCGTGATGAGGACCGGCGCGTCGACGGCGGCAATCTTGCTCAAATCGCCGCGCAAAGTCCGCATGACAGGGGTGGCGCCAAAGAGATTGGCGGCCACGGCCGCCGCACGCGCATCCTCGCCGGCCTGACCGGTGAGCGCCGCCATGCCGGCGACGTGCCCCAGCGCGAACAAAATGCGATCGCGTTCGAGCGGCAGCGTTTGGTAGTCGACGCAATGGACCGCAATGAACTCGCGTATCTCCTGATCGCCGATGAGCGCACGATCGACGACCGCGATCCAGTTGAGATTCTGCAGATGAGCAACGATCGACAGTAGCTTGGCAAACCACGCCGGTTCTTTGACCGTTAGAACGAGAATTCCAATGGAGCAGTCCGGTGGGAGCGAAATGTTTCTCAACGGCGCAATGATGTCGGGACGTTCAATCTGCCAGCCGCTGTCACTCAGAATACCCGGCAAAATGGCGTCCGGATCGTGTTCGAATACGCAGGCCACCTTTTTGTTGGGCACGGGCTTCACCTTTCTGACCCGCATCACGATTCCGCATCGCAACCGCGGATCCATGACTCCCGCGTTGCTTACTGGGCCGATAACGTGGCGACCGAAAATGGTCGTGCGTCGGTGTTCAGCGACATAAGTGTCTCATAGTCGATAATTTGTTGGACACTTGAAAGACTGAAGGGCCAGTAGGAAGCATCCTACATCGCTACGGCCTTCACCTGACCCTGGAGACGGACGGGGAGGACGCCCCGGTGCATATGCGGGGGCGTTCGATCATCAGCTGCCGCATCGCATCGTTCCTGTCCCGTCTATCAGCGAATCATGCCCTTGTACGCATGCCACGTGGCGTGTCCCAGCAGCGGGGCAATGTAGAGCAGGCCAATCAGCAGCGTCGCGTAGCCGATGATGGTCAACACCAGGATCAACGCGCTCCAGACGATCATGGCGGGTATGTTGTGAAGCACCGCATTGACGCTCGCGCGCATCGCCTGCCCGGCGGAGGCATGGCGATCGATGATCAGCGGAATGGACACGACTGACACGGCGAATACCCAGGTCGCCAGTACTCCGCCGATGGCTATATAGGCCAGCACCTGAGAGCGATTCGTCGAGTCGAGGAATCCGCGGTACAGCGTCTCGCTCATGTCGGGCGCACCGATATGAAACACGGTGCCGAGAACGAGCGCCGAGATGCCGAACCACACGGCGGCGCAGATGGCCAAGATGACTCCGAATTCGAACAGCGCCGGGGCGTTTCGTTTGAATCCGTCCAAGGAGTCGTCGAAATTTGCCGACTGGCC
>DASQOO010000174.1:0-4234 GCA_035644435.1 Steroidobacteraceae bacterium
GGCGAAAGCGGGCCTGGCGCAGGCCGAGGCGAACCTGGTCAACGCCAAGCAGAACCTGGCGCGCAATGCGCGCCTGATCGCCGAGAAGGCGGTCAGCCAGCAGGATTACGACACCGCCGTGGCGCAGGAGCGCGCGAGCACGGCCGTGGTGGAGGCGCAAAAGGCCCTGTTGCGCAATAGCGAGCTCAACCTCGAATTCGCCACCATTCGCGCGTCGCGTGACGGGTTCATGAGCAACTCGCAGGTGAAGCCCGGCGCGCTGATCACGGCGCAGCAGACGCTGCTCACCACGCTTTATTCCAGCGACCCGATGTGGGCGTACTTCAGCCTCAGCGAGGATCGCCTCCTCGAGCTGCAGAAGGCGGGCCAGCAGCCCGACCAGGCGACGCCATTCCGCATCCGCCTGGCGGACGGCACCCAGTACGCGCTGACCGGGCGGCTCGATTTCGTCGATGCCGCGCTCGACCAGAAAAGCGGCACGCTCCAGGTGCGCATCTCGGTGCCCAATCCGGACCGCCTCCTGCGCCCGGGGTTGTTCGTGCGCGTCATCGTCCCGGCGCTCGACAGCCCGGCGGCGATCCGCATCCCGCAGCAGGCGGTGCTGGAGCTGCAGGGGACCAAGTCGGTGTATGTAGTGGGGGCCGACGACAAGATCGAGCCGCGCCAGATCGTGACCAGCCATCGACTGGACAACGAATGGGTGGTCGCGAGCGGCCTCGCCGCGGGCGACCGTGTGGTAGTCGAAGGCACCAGCAAGGTCCGCCCCGGCGCGCCCGTGAGGCCCGTCGCCCTGGCCTCTGCAAGTAAGTCGGCGAAGTAATCCACGATGCTCAACTTCTTCATCGAGCGGCCGGTGCTCTCCACGGTCATCGCGCTGCTGATGATCCTGTCCGGCGCGCTGGCGTCGCTCGGCCTGCCGATCGCGCAGTACCCGCAGGTGGTCCCGCCCCAGGTGACGGTGAACGCCGCGTTTCCCGGCGCCAATGCCAACGTGGTTTCGGAATCGGTCGCCGCATCCATCGAGCAGCAGGTCAACGGCGCGCAGGACATGCTGTACATGAGCTCGAAGAGCGGCAACGACGGCACCTACAGCCTGACGGTGACCTTCGAGATCGGCAGCGACAAGAACATCGACCAGATCGAGGTGCAGAACCGGGTGGCCATCGCGCAGCCGCAGCTGCCGGCCGAGGTGATCCGCAACGGCATCACGGTGCGCAAGGCCACCAGCGACTTCCTGGAGGTGATCACGCTCATCTCGCCGGAGCGCCGCTACGACACGGTTTTCCTGAGCAACTACGCGCTGCTCAACCTGTTCGACGCCCTGGCGCGCGTGAAAGGCGTCGGCCAGGTGCGCATCTTCGGCGCCCGCGACTACAGCATGCGCATCTGGCTCGACGCGGAGAAGATGGGGCGCCTCGGCGTCACCGCCACCGACGTTTCGAACATCGTGCGCGAGCAGAACGTGGTCGCCCCGGCCGGGAGCGTTGGCGTGCCGCCGGTTCCGCAAGGCCAGCAGATGCAGTACACGGTGTTCGTCAAGGGCCGGCTCGCCGAGACCGGCGAGTTCGAGAACATCGTCATCCGCGAGGCCGGCAACGGACAGGTGGTGCGCCTCAAGGACGTGGCGCGCATCGAGCTGGGTGCCGCGGATTACTCGATCAGCGTTGCGAACGACGACCATCCGGCGGTGGCGCTCGGCATTTTTCTCCAGCCCGACGCGAATGCGCTCGACACTGCCAAGGCGATCCATGAGGTGATGGAGGAGCAGTCGGCACACTTTCCACCCGGCATGAACTACAGGGTGCCCTACACCACCACGCCTTTCGTCAAAGAGTCCCTGAAAGAGGTGGTCAAGACGCTGTTCATCGCCTTCCTGCTCGTCGCGATCGTGGTGTTCCTGTTTTTGCAGAGCTGGCGCGCAACGCTGATTCCGATCCTGGCGGTGCCGATCTCGCTCGTCGGCACCTTCGCCGCCTTCTCCGCGCTCGGCTTTTCGATCAACACGCTGACGCTCTTCGGCATGGTGCTCGCCATCGGCATCGTGGTCGACGACGCGATCGTCGTGGTCGAAGCGGTGCAGCACCGCCTGGACGAGGGCAGCGCCACGCCGCTGCAGGCCACCAAGGCCGCGATGGCCGACGTGGGCGGACCGGTGGTTGCGATCGCGCTGGTGCTCGCCGCGGTGTTCGTGCCGGTGGCGTTCCTCGGCGGCTTGACCGGCCAGCTCTACAAGCAGTTCGCCCTCACGCTGGCGGTGTCGGTGATTCTCTCGGCGATTTGCGCGCTCACCTTCACCCCGGCGATGTGCGCGCTGCTTTTGCGGCGCGTGGATGCCGCGCAGCATCACGGCGGTGCGCTCGAGCGGTTTTTCGCCCGGTTCAACCGCGGCTTCGATCTCACCCGCAACGGCTATGTCGCCTCGGTGTCGGTGATGGCGCGGCACACGCTGCTCGTGATGCTGACCTTCGTTGCGCTGCTCGCCGCGGTCTGGGGAATGATCGCCACACGCCCCACCGGCCTCGTCCCGCCGGAAGACCAGGGCTTCCTGGTCGCGGTCGCCGCCCTCCCGCCCGCGGCATCGATCGAGCGGACCAATGCGGCCATGGCGCAGCTCTCGCGCATCGCGCGCGAGGTCCCCGCCGTGGAAGAAGTGATCTACCTCAGCGGCTACAACCTGCTCACCGGCCAGGTCACTTCGTATAACGGCACTGCCTTCATCCGCTTCAAGCCGTTCGAGGAGCGCAAAGCGGCCGCACACTCCGTCACGAGCATCAACCGCACGCTGGTGGCGCGGCTCAACGGCGAGATCAAGGATGCCAACGTGCTGGTGCTCAACCTGCCGCCGATCCGCGGCCTCTCCACGAGCGGCGGCTTCACCTTCGTGCTGCAGAACCGCACCGGCTCGGATACGGCGGAGCTCTCGAAGGTGCTGCAGGATGTGCTCGGCCAGGCGCGCAAGAGGAAGGAGATCGGCTTCGTCTACAGCGGTTTCGATCCCCGCGTGCCGCAGATCGAGTACGTGGTCGACCGCGACAAGGTCAAGTCGCTCGGCATCCCGCTGTCCGAGGTGTTCTTCACGCTGCAGACGTTTCTCGGCAGCTTCTACGTCAACGACTTCAACCTGTTCGGGCGCACCTACCGCGTGACGGCGCAAGCCGACGGCGCGCAGCGCAACCAGCCCGACGACGTGAACCGCTTCTACGTGCGCGCCGCGAACGGCACCATGGTGCCGCTCAGCACCATCGTGTCGAGCCGGCCGATCAACGGCCCGCAGTACTTCGAGCGCTTCAACGTGTACAGCGCCGCCACGATCAACGGCACCAATGCCCCCGGCTACAGCTCGGGGCAGGCGATCGCCGCGATGGAGGAGATCGCGCGCGGGCTGCCGCCGGGCTTCGGCTACGAATGGAGCGAGGCGACCTACCAGGAGAAAAAGACCGGCGGCCAGACCGGCTTCATCTTCGCCATCTCGCTCGTCTTCGTGCTGCTGGTGCTCGCCGCGCTGTACGAGAGCTGGGCGATGCCGATCGCGATCCTGCTGGTGATTCCGTTCGGCGTATTCGGCGCCTTCCTCGGCCTCGCCATGCGCTCGCTGGAAAACAATGTCTACACGCAGGTCGGGCTCATCATGCTGGTCGGGCTCGCGGCGAAGAACGCCATCCTGATCGTCGAATTCGCGAAGCTGCAGCGCGAGAAGGGCGCGCCCATCGTGCAGGCGGCGCTCGACGGCGCGAAGCTGCGCTTGCGCCCGATCCTCATGACCTCATTCGCGTTCATCCTCGGCACGGTGCCGCTCGCCATCGCCACCGGCGCGGGCGCGGGCGCGCGCACTGCGCTCGGCACCACGGTGGTCTTCGGCATGCTCTGCGCGACGCTGGTCGGGGTGTTCTTCACCCCGGTGTTCTACGTGCTGCTGCAGCGCGTGAGCGAACGCCAGTGGCCCTTCCGGCGGGCCGAGCGCGAAGAGGTGGTTCGCGCATGAGATTTTTCATTCTCTTTACAGTTTTCCTGTCCGGCTGCATGGTGGGGCCCGACTACCGGCGACCCGAGATCGAGGCGCCTGCGTCCTGGCGCGTCGACAAGGCCGAGGCGGGCGAGATCTCCAACCTCGCTTGGTGGGAGCAGTTCCAGGATCCGGTGCTCGCGCGCCTGGTCGATCAAGCGATCGAGAACAACAAGGATCTTGAGATCGCCACGGCCAACGTGGACCAGGCGTTCGCTCAATACGGCATTA
>DASQOO010000175.1:0-38347 GCA_035644435.1 Steroidobacteraceae bacterium
TCGGACGTGCTGCACGTGATGGCGAATTCAGGCTGGGCCTGGCATTTCCTGGCCGCTCCCGCGGTATGGATCGGCATCCTGCGGCGCCGGCCGGTGCTTGTGAACTACCGTGGCGGCGGTGCGCGTCAGTTTCTCGAGCGGGAAGGTCGTTGGGTCTTGCCTGCTCTGCGGCGTGCGGCCGCAGTGATTGTGCCTTCCGCTTTTCTCTGCGAGGTCTTCAGCCAGTACGGGATCGAGGTCAGGATCATCCCCAACATCATCGATTCGAAGCTTTTTGTTGCGCGCGGGCGCAGTGCCGCTGCGGCGCACGTCGTGGTGACGAGGAGCCTCGAGCCGATTTATGACATTGGATCTGCATTGCGGGCCTTGGCAATCGTCCGCGAACGCATCCCGTCTGCGCGCATGACAGTGGCGGGCGAGGGACCCGAGCGCAGCACGCTAGAGGCACTCGCGAAACAGCTCGGACTCGAAGCGTCGGTTGTCTTCGCGGGCCAATTGGAGCACGAAGAGGTTGCGCGGCTGTATCAGCAGGCGTCAGTGATGCTCAACCCGAGCAAAGTGGACAACGCTCCGAACTCGGTACTCGAAAGTCTCGCCGCCGGCGTGCCGGTGGTCAGTACCGACGCTGGCGGCGTAGCGCACCTCGTAGCTCACCGGCAAACGGCGCTACTCGTGCCGGTCGGTGACTTTCATGCGATGGCTGCTGCACTCATCTCCGTGCTGAGCGATACCGCGCTCGCGGACGGCCTCGCCGCCCGCGGGCTCGAATTCGCGCAGCGCTTCAGGTGGAGTTCGATCGGTAGCGACTGGCACGCCCTATACTCCAGTCTCTCGCCTTCCCGCACCTCGCGGGTCTGATGCTGCGACGTGTGCACGGTTCCTCTTTGTCGGCATCCTGAGACATCCCGACATCGGTAGCACCGATGCTAGACTCCAAAAACAATCGCATGCGGTCCGAAATGGACCCGGCGAGTGGCTGTTAACTGTTAAAGGTAAACCCGTCGCGAGGCGGGGGCGCAAAGCCACCGGTCATGGCTCAACCATGACAGCGGGGTTGTCAGTCAAATGGCAGCTGGCCGAGCTGGTCTTGATCGCTCCCGTTCGCTGCGCCCTGCAGAGAGTCTGGAGCTAATGAAGCATCACAACCTCTTCGATCTTCCCCGGCTGTGGTTATTGCTTGCCGTCGCCGCGCTTGGCGCACCGCTCGCAAGCCACGCAGGAACCATAGCGGCGAACCCGGGAAATTACCGCAATCTTCTCGATACGCTGCAGCCCGGCGATACGCTCGCGCTCGCATCGGGCACTTACACCGACGGCTTGCCGATCACAGGCATGAATGGTACTGCCGCCGCGCCCATCGTGATTGCCGGGCCCTCGGACCAGAGCGCCGTGTTCGAGGCCAACAGCTGTTGCAACACCGTGCAGCTCGATACGTCGAGTTACATCGAGGTGCGCAATCTGACGCTCGATGGTCAGCACCTCGACGGACCTTTCGGCGTCGACAGCCGCGGACCGTGCCATCACATCACGATCGAAGGGCTGCGCATCATCAATCACGGACCGGACCAGGCGACGATTGGCATCTCGACCAAGGGGTCGGCCTGGAACTGGATCATCCGCCGCAACGTGATTCTCGCGGCCGGTACCGGGATGTACCTGGGTAACTCCGACGGCGCCTTTCCGTTTGTTGGCGGCATCATCGAGTACAACTTCATCCAGGACACGACCGGCTACAACATCGAGATCAAGCAGCAGAATCCACGACCGACCAACGTGGGCCTGCCGACCAGCGACAGTCGCACGATCATCAGGCACAACGTCCTGGTCAAGTCGAACAACGCTTCGGGCGGCGACCTGGCGCGACCCAATCTGCTGGTCGGCCACTTTCCGTTGTCCGGCGCGGGCATGAATGACCTGTACGAGATCTACGGCAACTTTCTCTACGACAATCCCAGCGAGGCCCTGTTTCAGGGTGAGGGCAACATCGCGCTGCACGACAACGTATTGGTGAATCACCGCGGCGCCGCGATCAACGTGCAGCCGCATAACGACCTGCCGCGCAATGTCACGATCTATCACAACACGGTCGTGGCCAGCGACAGCGGCATCAATGTGACGGGCGGTGCCGCGGGCACCGTGCAACGTATAATCGCCAATGCAGTCTTTGCCGACCCGGCGATTCGCGGCCCGAATCAGTCCGAAAACATCGTGGCGGCCTACGCGTCAGCGGGAAGTTTTCTCAGCAATCCGACCGGGCCGATCGGTTCGCTCGATGTGTTTCCGCTTCCCGGAGCCTTGAGCGGCGCAACCGTCGACCTGGCGCAATTTTCGACATTTACCGACGGCACCAGGGATTTCAACGGTAAGACGCGCGCCGGCGTATTTCGCGGCGCCTACGAAGGCGAGGGCGCCAACCCCGGCTGGAAGCTGGCGCTTGCGATCAAGGGTGAAGTCGGCGGCTCGCCGCCGAAGCCGACGATCACACTCACTGCCGATGCGGCGACGGTTCCGGCGCAAGGCAGTACGACGCTGCGCTGGTCGGCGGCGAATGCGACGAGCTGCACCGCCTCCGGCGGCTGGTCGGGCAGTCGCCCGCTGAGCGGATCCGCATTGACCGGCGCATTGAGCCAGACGACCACCTACACGCTGTCATGCACCGGCGCGGGCGGCACTTCGAGCAGTGCGGTCGTCGTCAGCGTCAGCACCAACCCGCCTCCGCCTCCGACCCCTGCGCCAACGATCAACCTCACTGCTGCGCCGACGACCGTGACCTCTGGTTCGTCCGCAATGCTGTCGTGGTCCACGACCAATGCGACGAGCTGCACCGCTTCCGGCGCGTGGTCGGGCACTCGTGCGACCTCCGGCAGTCAGAGCACGGGTCAGCTCTCAGCCAACGCCACTTTCCGTCTCGACTGCACCGGTGCTGGCGGGCAGGCGAACCGCTCGGTCGCAGTGAGTGTCACGAGCCCGACGACGCCCCCGCCCCCGCCTTCGCCGCCCCCGCCTTCGCCGCCGCCGCCCACGACGCCGCCGGGTGGGGGAGGCTCTTCCGGCGGTGGCGGTTCGATCGTGCCCGCGGAACTCCTGCTGCTCGCGGGTGCGGCGCTGCGCCTGGCGCGCAGGCGCTTCAGTCTGCGACCGACGCGGTCTTGAGAGCGCGCGCGCGATCGCGGATCGCGCGCGCGTTGTGTTCCAGCCAGAAACGCAGGCGCGGTCGCTGCAGGTGCAGCCACACCATCAGCCCCCTGTCGGTGCCGAGCGTGCGCTTGTATTGCTGACTGCCCATCAGCAGGTCATAGGTTTGCAGCCCGCGAGCAGCTAGCTCGGCGACGACGGCGCAGTGAGCCACCAGGCCCGGCTTTTCCTTCGCGGCACCGGTGTAGACGATGCCGGACTGGTAGTTGAGCGCGCGACCGCGATACACGAAGTTGTAGAGATAGGCGACATCGCCTGGGCCTGCACTCACGCGCAGCAAGTCGATCTCGCCCGTCGGGTAACGCGTGCTGATCAAGCGGTGGTGGAAGGCGCGCGCAAAGTCCGAATGAAATGCCCCGGGCTGGCCACGCTGTTGCCAATACGCCTGGTGGATCGCCGCGAGCCGGTCGAAGAATTCGAGTGTCTCCTTGAGGTCTCTGGCGCGCGTGACGTGGATCGGTCCGGAGCTCTCCAGCCCCCGCACGGCGCGACGCACCTGGGCACGGGAGTTGCTGCTCAGCAGCTCCAGAAAGCCTTCCCGTGACCTGCGCACCGCCTCCAGATCGATAGTGAAATGCGGCACCTCCAGCATGCGGCGTGCGGTGAGGCCTTGCTCGCGGGCGCAGCGCTCGTAGAGCTCAACTCGCTCGCTTGCCAGTGCGCTGATCACGATCTCGTCCCACTTTGGATCCGCGCGGAGTGCACGAAGCGCGGCGTTCAGAGCCGAGGCTTCCTGACCGTCCCCGCCGAGCAGCAGGCCGTTGTGCTCGATCGTCAGCGCATCGACATCGGACAGGCCCGTCTCCGTGACGCGCAGTTGCCGGCTCCTGATGAAAGGGCGCTTGCCAGTCCCGGTGCCGATGAGTGCGAGCGCCCGCGGGTTCGCGTCGTCGCCCGCCTGCAGGAGGCGAATCGAGGTGCGCGGGGCGACGCACTCGAGCCAGGTGCCGATCCAGCCCCAGCTCTGGAAGTAGGAGTGCTCGCCGCGCTCCTGCAGGAGCATCCAGCGGTGCTCGAGGGCGCGGCTATCCGGCGAGGAACCCAGCGCGCGAAATGAGTCTGTGGGTTCGACAGCGGTCGTGCTGATCATCGCGTTCGGGGCTGGCGGATCAGGCTGCCAGATCGCGTCGGCGCGGGCGTCTCGATCGCCGCTGAAGGGCCAGCTCCTGCCGGCATGGCTGCAGTCGCCGGCTGTGTGGCTGCGGCGAGCTCCCGCTGGACCATGGCTTTCAGGATCACGAGCAGCGCCACGAGGTGAAAATACAGGTCGAAATACGGTAGCCCAAGGAAGGCGCCCGCGACGAAAAACCCGATCAGGGAGACTTGCAGCATCGTCGCGAGGTCCCCCGCCCAGAGCATGTTCGGAACCTTGCTGGCGCGTTTCCTGACCCACGTGCCGGAGCGGTAGCTCAGGAATGCGATGGCCAGGTACAGGATGAGTCCCGGGAAGCCCTGCTCGCCCACCACCTTGAAGTAGATGCTGTGTGCGTCCTGGAAGCGACCGTCGCGCTTATCTACTTCCGCGCTGATGTCCGGCGCGAAGCGCCGGTAGTTCGCTTCGACGAAGCAGTCGAAACCGCCGCCGGTGATTCGCTTGGACGCCAGGTCTGCGGCGAACTCCCACGCAGTGATGCGGCCCAGGGCAGAGTAGTCCGCCTGGTAGTTGCTGATCGTCTCCATGCGCTGGAACCATGACTGCGGCATGAAACTGAGCAACACCGGTACCACCAGGACAATTGCAAATCCGGTCGCCAGCTTGCGGCGGCTTTTCAGCAACAGGAATGACAGCATCGCTGCCATGCCAAGCAATGCGCCACGCGAGTGTGAACTAAGGATCGCCAGACCGGTGAAAACCAGCAGGACGATGAGCCCGGCCTTGATTCTCTTATCGGCCGTGCGCATCACCAGAAAGATCATCAGAGGGGCCACCATGAGCAACGCCATCGCGAGCGCGTTGTTGTCCTCAATGAAGCTGCCTGGCGGCCCCCAGACACGGTTCTCGGCGCCGGTGACATAGGCCCAGACGCCCCCCTTGAGGCCGTAGAAACCGAGCGAGAGGACGATCACCCACACCAGCCACCGGACCCGCTGCTCGTTCTGCATCAACATCACGGTGAGCCACGCGAACAGCTGGATCTTGAGCGCCTTCTCCAGGGACAGCTTGCTGAGCGACGGGTCGATGGCGAGCGCGGTGGTGATGCAGATCCAGACCACGAACAGTAGCCACAGCACTGTCAGCGCGTTCCAGGGCATGCGTAGCTTGTCCTTCGAGAACGGCAGTGCGATCAGCGTGGCGATGGCCACGATCTGTGCGAACGGCATCGAATAGGCAAAACCCCAGGAGAGCCGATGCGGGTTCATGTACCCGATCCAGCTCCACATCAGGATGCCGATCGCCGGGCGCCGGATGATGAACGGGAGTGACCCGAACACGATGAGCGTTACGAGGAGGTCGCGCACTGGGAAGGCCGCACCCGTTCGCCAGGCCCGGAAAAGTAGATCGAGGCAAGCTGCCCCAGGAGCTGCCATCCGCCGCGTCGCCAGATACCCGCACGAGGCAGCTGCAACTGCTCGCACGCCGGCCCGGCGACGCCCCAGGAAGTCGTGACCGCCTGTCGAAAGCCCGCTGCGCGCACGAGCTCAACATCGCGCCAGGTGAAGTCCCGGCTCGGCCGCCCGTTCGGGTAGGCAAAGCTCGCGATTTCCTGCTGCACGATGTCTTCGAGCGCAGCGCGTGAGCGCTCGATTTCGATGCGCGCTGCGACGTCATCCGTGCGCGCGAGAATCGGATGCGAGACCGTGTGGGCACCAACCTCCATGCCGGACACGGCCAGCTGCGCCACCTGGTGCCGCGACATCATGAGCGGAGAGAGCGTCGCGGCGCCCGCACTACGCAGGACGGCGTCGGCTCTGGCCTCGCGTTCGGCCGTATCGAGGTACTTGAGATGCGCGATGATGGAGCGCGCGCATTCTAGCTTTGTTGGTGCGGCCGGCGCCCGATCCAGTACGGCGCGTACCAGTGCTGCGCAATCAGGCGCAACGCGTACCGCCTCGATCACCTTGTCGTTCCACATCATGCCGCCATCCACATAGGCGGAAGCTACGAAGAACGTCGCCGCCACGCCGTGGCGCTTCAGGATCGGCATCGCAACGTCGGCATTGTCCCGATAGCCATCATCGAACGTGATGCAGACCGCAGCGGGCGGGAGGCGGCGCTCCGCAGACAGGCGCATCGCATCGCGAAGTGTGACGAGGTTCGCATGGGCAGCCAGCCATGCTATCTGTGACTCGAAGGAACTGGCGTCGGGCACGTCGGGCAACAGAGGATCGGGCCGCGCAAGCACGCGATGATAAGTTAAGATTGCAAAGCGCCGGCTGGATGCATTTCCTGAAACTGCCGCGAGCAACGTCCGCGCGATCATTTGTTATTGGGTATCAGTAGTATCAAAGGGAGGCGTGTCACGGTTCGTGACGCAGCCGACGCGCTCCGGCCCGGCGCCTGGTAGCAGACAGGCGCAGCGAATGTAGCGCATTTCCCGGGAATCAGCACCGCCATGGCGCACGGAATCATTGCATCGACTGGCCTTGGAACGAATGATTGCGTTTCAGGGGGGCAGACCGCTTGAACCAGGCTGCTTCGGCTCGCTCGACGGCGCACGGCCTATACGCTGCCATCGTCGCAAATCTTCTGTTCCCGCTGCATGAACGGCTGAAGGGTCACGATACCGTTCAGGCGTTGCGCGAACTGGAGAAGTCTCAATGGCTGAGCCCAGTCGAACTCCGTGAGCTGCAGCTGCGCCGCTTGCGCGGCCTGCTCGAGCACGCCGCACGCCATGTGCCGTACTACCGCGGCCTCTTCGGGCGCCTGCGGTTCTCGGCGTCGTCTGTCAGCTCACTGCGTGACCTCGAGCGCATCCCGTTCCTGACCAAGGACATCGTGCGCACCCACCTCGACGACCTCAAGGCCGAAGATGCGCAGGACCTGCGCCTGTTTTCGACCACGGGATCGAGCGGTGACCCGCTGCGCTTCTACATTGGCAAGCGGCGCGTGTCCCGTGACGTGGCGGCCAAGTGGCGGGCCACGCGCTGGCTCGGAGTAGAGCTCGGTGAGCGTGAGTTGGTGTTCTGGAGCTCGCCTATTGAGGTATCCGCCCAGGACTCGGTGCGCGCCTGGCGTGACCGGTTGCTGCGCACGCGGCTGCGCGCTTCCGCGAACGTTTCTCCGGCCCGGCTCGATGAGTTCATCGCGGAGATCCTTGCCTTCAGGCCGGCGATGATCTTCGGCTATCCGTCGGTGATCGATCTCGTCTGTCAGCGTGCCGAAGATCGTGCGATCGACCTTCGGGTCGCCGGAACCCGGGCGATATTCGCAACCGCCGAGCGGCTGTACCCCCAGCAACGGGAACGGATGCAGCGCGTGTTCGGTTGCACGGTCGCGAATGGCTACGGGGGCCGGGACGCCGGATTCATCGCGCATGAATGTGCCGCAGGCGGCATGCACATCACGAGCGAGGATCTCATCGTGGAAATCGTCGATGAGAACGGACGGCAGCTCGGACCCGGTGAACCCGGCCAGGTGGCGGTGACGCACCTTTTCACCGCGGAGTTTCCCTTCATCCGTTACCTCAACGGCGACGTTGCCGTGCTGAGCGCCGCCACCTGCGGTTGCGGCCGCGGCTTGCCATTGCTCGAGGACATTCGCGGGCGAACCAACGATTTCATCGTGGCCGCCGATGGCCGCCTGGTGCATGACGTGGCCTTTGCGGTCCTGCTGCGCGACATGCCCGGCGTGAAGATGTTCAAGATCATCCAGCATGAGATCAACCGGCTCGAACTGCTCCTGGTGACCACTGCGGACTTCGACAGCCGCGGTGCGCCCGACAGGATCAGGGCGCTGTTCGTGCAGAGACTCGATCCGGCAATCGAACTGACGATCAGGCACGTCGACGACATTCCGCCTGAGCCCACGGGGAAGTATCGCTATGTCATCAGCAAAGTTCCGCGACCGTCCGGTCGCTACACCTGAGCTCGCGGCGGCGGCGGAAGCGCGCCAGGCGACTTCGACGTGAGCGCGCTCGGGACTCTGGATACGTGTCTGCATGCGATCCACGCGGGCCTGCAGCGGCTGAGCCCGAGGCTGGGATTGGAGAGCTTCGTGCTCGTCGCGCAGCCCGTGCCCCCCGGGTTGGCACAGGCCGCGCCCAGCGGTTCCGTCGGCGTCCGCCTCGCCGCACCCAACGATCCGGTCCTGTCACAGGTCAACAGACCGCCCGAAGAGTTGCAGCGGCGCTTCGCCAGCCCGGGCGTGTGCCTGGTCGCGGAAAAAGGCTCCCGGCTGGTCGGATTTCTGTGGCTGCTGTTCGGCGCCTACCGGGAGCCCGATGGCAGCTGCGAGTTCGAGCTCTCGGGGAGCGATTGCGCCTGGGACCTGGATGTTTTCGTCGTGCCGCAGGAGCGGCTGGGTCGCAGCTTCGTTCGGCTGTGGGAAGCCGCAAATGCAGTGCTGCGTGAGCGACGCATCCGCTGGAGCATGAGCAGGATCTCGGCGTTCAATCCACGCTCGCTGAGCTCGCACCGCGCGCTCGGCGCCGTCAAGGTCGGACGCATTTCCTTTCTGCGTCTGTTCGATCTGCAATTGTTTTGCGGAACGGTGCGGCCGTTCGTGAAGCTATCCGTGGTGGGGCGGGGCGCGCCGCGAATTCGAGTCAAGCCTCCCGCTTGAGGCCACTTCCTCGAGTACCTCGGTGAAGCGACGTGCCTGAGCCTGGCGCGAATACTGGGACACGCGCGAGAGTTCGGCAGCAAGTGGCGCGCCGGAACGAACCTTGGCCAGGAACTGCGGCAGTGCCTCCAGGATCCGCGCGCGATCTTCGAGCGGCGCTATCACCGGGGAGCCGAAGCCAATCAGCGCACGCGCCGTGTCTCCATCGCGCTCCGTTAGCGCAAGTATCGGGCGCTGAGCGCGCAGGTATTCGTAGAGCTTGGCGGGGATCTGGTTGTTGCAGATCCTGCCCTGCAACAGCAGCAACCCGTCGGCGGCGAGCATCTCGCGAATGGCTTCCACGTGTGTCAGCGGCGGACTCACCTCGACGATATCGTCAATGCCCAGCCGCTGGAGGTCGGCATGTCGGCTCGCGTACTCGCCGGCCCCTCGCAACACGAGGCGCAGATCGCCGGCAGAGAGTCGCCCGCTCGCCTTGAGCTCGCGTATGGCGAGGAAAAGTTCCGTCGGGTTGCGTTCGTCGGGATAAACGTAGCCGCTATGCACGACGGTCACTCGCCCGTTGCCGGCAGTGCGGGGGGGCAAGCTTGCCGCCGCTGCCGCGAAGACGGATTCATCGAAGCCGTTCGGGAGCAGCAACAGTCGGGAAATGGCCTCGGGGCAATACTCGCTGTACAGGCGCAACAGGGACGGCGTCGTCACCGTGATGCGCGCCGCTTCCTGCAATGCATGCCGTTCGATTCTGCTGAAGGCGCGATGGACGCGTGGGTCAGTTGGAAAACCCGGCTCTGTCATGGGATCGCGAAAATCCGCTACCCATGGCGCTCGCAGGCCGTGGGCGAGGCTGCGTCCCAGGGCGTGCGCGGTCGCTATCGGGTATGTCGACCAGACAACATCCGGGGGCGTCTTCCACAGCTTGCTGCGCGCCACCGCGAGGCCTGAAAGCCACCAGCTGTTCCAGCGATCCGGTAGCGCGAGACTGCGCAGGTACCTGCCGCGGATCGCGACATGCCGCGCGATATCCAGCGTCGGGGCGCGCAACACGCGCACGGTGGAAGGCACTGCTTTCTCGAGTTCCGTGGATGTTTCCGGGTACGCGCCCGCAGTGCAGGTGAGGACCGTAACCTGCCAGTCCGCGTCCACGAGACCCTGCATGAAGGCGAGTACACGCTGCGTCCCGCTGGTGCCGATGAGCGGCGGAAACGGGTAGGTCACCAACAGGGCAGAGCGTCGGGGCATGCGTGGGGTTGCGGCTCCTGGGGCGCGCGTTGCTGTTGTGACACGGGGCGCACCGTGACGGACCGGGAGATAGTATCCTGCCTCGCCGGGCACCTGTACGGGATCTGTTTTCCACTATTGTCAAAAAAGAACGGTCGGGCATCGGCGCTCGATGTCCAGGGGAATCTCGTGACTGGCCCTTCGGGGTACTTGCTATCCAACGCTGCCGCTGGGGACGCGTCGCGCGTCGTCTCGCTGAGCGATGCCGAGATCGCGCAGGATGATGCGGGACTGCGGGCGTCGATCAGCGGCCGGCCGTCCTGGACTTCTGCCGAGTATGCGCGGGTCGCCCAAGAGCGCGGCCACGCACGCGCGCTGCTCGAGGGCTACCGGAGGTTCGGCTCCCGGGTCCTGGATCACCTGGGGGGCGCATTCGCGCTCGTCGCTGTCGACAGCAGACGTCGCCGGCTCCTTGCAGCCGTCGATCGCATGGGGCAGTGCGGGCTCTACTATCGGGTCAGTGACACCGGGCTGTACTTCTCTTCGAGCCTCAACCGACTCGTCGAACTGCACGGCGAACGGCCCGAGCTGGATCCGCAGGCCGTCTACGACTACATCTATTTCCATGTGATCGCCGGCCCGCGAACCATCTGGGCCGGACACGCGAAGCTCGGTCGGGCACAGCTGATCGAGTTCGATGCGTCCACCGGCACAGTGGATGTCCGCAGGTATTGGCTTCCGGAGTTTGCCGCACGCGCTGAGCAAACGATTCCACTCCTCAAGGACGACCTCATGCGAAGCCTGTCCGACGCGGTCGCGACGGTATGCCCCCCGGTCTCTGGATCGGTGGCCTGCTTTCTGAGTGGCGGTCTCGACAGTTCCACGGTGGCGGGACTGCTCGCGACCCAGCACGGTGGCGACAAGGTCGATGCGTTCTCGATCGGTTTTTCCGCGGCGGGTTATGACGAACGCGAGTTTGCAAGGATCACGGCCAAGCACTTCCGCGTGCGTCACCACGAGTACTGCGTCACCCCGCACGATGTCGCGGAATCAGCGCCGCGGATCGCGGCATTCTTCGAGCAGCCCTTCGGCAATTCGTCGGCGGTGCCGGTGTACCACTGCGCGAAGATCGCGCGGGAAGCGGGCATGGCGCAGATCTGCGCGGGCGACGGCGGCGATGAGATCTTCGCGGGCAATGCGCAGTACCGCGCGCAGCTCATTTTCAATCGTTTCGCCGCGCTTCCTTCGCTCGTCAGGAGTGCCACCGAAGTGGGCGTGAAGGTATCGAGCAAGTTGCTGCCGTTCTGGCCCTTCACCAAGGCGGCGAGCTACATCGCGCAGGCGCGTTTACCGCTGCCCGATCGCCTGCAGACCTACAACTTCCTGCATCGCAACGATCCCGCACAGTTCTTCGATCCCGCGTTCCTGGCGACGATCGAGCGCGACGAACCGCTGCGGGCGCTGCGCGCAGAGTACGCGGTGCTCGATTCCCGCAGCATCGTCGATCGCCTGCTCTACCTCGATTGGAAGTTCGTGCTACAGGACAACGATCTCTGCAAGGTCGGCCGCATGTGCGAGATGGCGGGAATCGACGTCCTCTATCCAATGCTGGAAGACCGCCTGGTCGAGTTCAGCTGCTCGATTCCAGGGCGACTGAAGATGAGAGGCAGCCGCCTGCGCTGGTTCTACCGCGAGGCCATGCGGGGGTTCCTGCCGGAGGCGATTCTGGCGAAGGGCAAGCACGGCTTCGGACTGCCGTTCGGCATCTGGTTGCGGGACGAGCCGGAGCTGGAGTCTCTGGCATCTGCGTCGTTGGACTCGCTCGGCCGACGCGGCATCATCCGGGCCGACTTCATCGAGCGCACCTGGTCGCAGTTCCGTGCCGGGAGTGCGAGCTATTACGGCGAGCTCATCTGGATACTGATGATGCTCGAGTTGTGGCTGCAATGTCGTAAATTGTGAGCAGGTACAGTCATGTCGACAAGTCGGGGCCGCAGGGTGGTAGTACGCAGATGAGCATGTTGATTCACGATGTCGTGTCGCGCGCCGCCGCCAACGAGCCCGCAGCCGTGGCGCTGCGGTTGGGAACCGGTCAGCTGAGTTATGGCAAGCTCGACGCTTGGATCACCGGTTTCGCGAACGCCTTGATCGCGCTCGGCGTCAGCCGTGGGGCGCGCGTCGCGGTCTACCTGCCGAAGCGCTTTGAGACCGTTGCGGCGCTGTTCGGCGCTTCCCGTGCCGGCTGCGTGTTCGTGCCGGTCAACCCGCTGCTCAAGCCGCCGCAAGTCGGGCACATCCTGCGCGACTGTAACGCGCAGGTGCTGGTTTCGAGCGCCGTCCGGATCAAGGATCTGCATGCGGAACTCGAGCGATGCCCGGAATTGCGTCACGTTGTGCTCGATGGCGGCGACGAGTCCGTCGCTGTCTCCGGATCCGTGCGTCTATGGCCGTGGCCTCGCGCGGAGCAGGTCATCGGCCGCTACCACCGGGTGATCGATGCCGATATGGCGGCACTCCTCTATACATCAGGGAGCACAGGCCGCCCCAAGGGCGTTGTGATCGCGCATCGCAACCTGATGGTCGGCGCGCAGAGCGTCGCGCAATACCTGGAGAACAGTAAGGAAGACCGCCTGCTCGCGGCTCTGCCGTTGAGCTTCGACTATGGCCTCAGTCAGTTGACGACTGCCTTCACCGTCGGAGCATCCGTCACGCTGCTCGACTTCCTGTTTGCCAAGGATGTGCTCGCCGCCGCGGCGCGCGATCGCTGCACCGGCCTCGCGGGAGTGCCGCCGCTATGGGCGCAGCTCGCCAGCCAGTCCTGGCCGCAGGAGGTGGTCAAATCGTTGCGCTACATCACCAACTCGGGAGGAACAATGCCCGGCGCGACGCTTGCCAAGCTGCGACTCGCGTTGCCGAGCACGCAGGTTTTCCTGATGTACGGCCTGACGGAGGCATTCCGTTCTTCCTATCTGCCGCCGCCGGAGCTCGATCGCCGACCCGATTCGATCGGCAAGGCGATACCCAATGCAGAACTGCTGGTCGTGCGACCGGACGGCACGACGTGCCAGCCGAACGAGCCAGGCGAACTGGTTCATCGGGGTTCACTGGTGTCGCTCGGCTACTGGAATGATCCAGTCAAGACCGCGGAGCGATTTCGTCCCGCTCCAGGCCAGGTGCAGGGACTCGTTCTCACGGAGATCGCGGTCTGGTCCGGCGATACTGTGCGCATGGACGAGGAGGGATTTCTCTATTTCATCGGGCGCACCGACGAGATGATCAAGACCTCTGCCTATCGCGTGAGCCCGACCGAAGTAGAAGAAGTGCTGTACGCGAGCGGACGGGTGAGCGATGCGGTCGTGCTCGGCGTGCCGCATCCGGAATTGGGCCAGGCGATCGTCGCCGTGCTGGCGGCCGCTCCCGGGTTCGAACCGGATACCAAGTCCCTGCTCGAGTTGTGCAAGGAACAGCTGCCGGCTTACATGGTGCCGTTGCACGTCGAGTGGCGCACCGATTTGCCGCGCAATCCGAACGGCAAGTTCGATCGCAGCGGTCTTGCCGCCGATCTCAGGGCGACTTTTATTCCCACGAGGTGACGCGTGCCCCTGGATCTGCCGCAACACTCCCGCCATCCATTCTGCGAAGTCCGCGAGGACAAACTGCTGATCGGCGGTGAGCCGGTCGATGCCCTCGCGCAGCGGGTCGGGCGCACACCGTTTTACGTTTACGACCGCGCAGCGATCAGCTCGCGGATTGCGCAGTTGCGGGCGGCGCTGCCCCCCGCGGTCAGCATCCACTACGCGATCAAGGCCAACCCGATGTCTGAGGTGGTGGCGCACGTCAGGCCCCAGGTCGATGGCCTCGACGTGGCATCCGCCGGGGAAATGAAGATCGCGCTCGCGGCGGGCGGAATGCCTGGGAAGATGAGCTTTGCCGGGCCCGGCAAGACTGAGGCCGAGCTCGAGGCGGCCGTGGCCGCTGGCGTCATGCTCAACGTTGAATCACCCCGCGAGCTGAGATTGTTGAAGGAGATTGGCGCACGGACCGGCCGCAGGCCGCGCTACGCCCTTCGCGTCAACCCGGATTTCGAGCTGAAGTCTTCCGGCATGAAAATGGCTGGCGGGCCAAAGCAGTTCGGCATCGATGCCGAGGCCATTCCCGCGTTGTTGCGGGAGGTGCGCGACTGGCCGCTGGATTTCGTGGGCTTCCACATCTTCAGTGGCTCCCAGAACCTGCGTGCCGAGGCGATCGCTGAAGCCCAGGCAAAGGCGCTCGACCTCGCCGTGGAGCTCGCCGCGCATGCGCCTGCGCCGGTGCGGTCGCTCAATATCGGCGGGGGTTTTGGAATCCCCTATTTCCCAGGCGAGCAGCCGTTGGATCTGCGCGCGGTGGCGCAAAGCGTGGCCCGCATCAGCAGCCGCACCACGACGCTGCTGCCCCATGCAGAACTCGTGCTGGAATTGGGTCGTTACCTGGTCGGTGAGGCGGGCTTCTATGTCTGTCGCGTCATCGACCGCAAGCTCTCGCGCGGCAGCGTGTTTCTCGTGACCGATGGCGGGCTGCATCACCATCTCGCCGCTTCCGGCAACTTCGGCCAGGTCATCCGCAAGAACTACCCGGTCATCGTCGGCAATCGCGTACGGGGAACCGAACGCGAGATTGCCTCTGTAGTCGGGCCGCTGTGCACGCCGCTGGATCTGCTCGCCGATCGCATGGACCTGGCCAAGGCTGATGTCGGTGATCTCGTGGTCGTGCTGCAATCGGGCGCGTATGGCTTCTCGGCGAGCCCGACGAGATTCCTTGGACACCCCGAACCCCTGGAGTTGTGTCGGTAGAGCATCCGGCTTGGTCAGCACTCCACTTGCCAGCGACATCCGACCACGCCGCCGCGCGATGCGCCCACAATCCCGTTGGCCGCTGCACGTTTTTCTGTTACTGGCCGCGACAGCAGCCCAGGGTCAGGCGCATACAGTTCCGCTTTGGGGCCGCTGGGAGCAGGCATTCACGGCGAAGAACGTGGATCCTGAAACTGCCCCCGACAGCGTGTTGGTCGCTGATCTCACAGCACCCTCCGGCAAGACGGTTCACGCCGAAGGTTTCTGGGATGGCACGACGAGCTGGCGCATCCGCTTCATGCCCACGGAAGAGGGCCGCTGGAGCTACAGGATGCACTCGGTTCCGGCCATCGAAGGACTGGACGGAGCAAGCGGCACATTCATCAGTGCAAGGTCTGCGACAGGAACGCCGTTTCTGCAGCATGGGCCGCTCAGGATCTCGGCCAACGGACGCTTCTTTGAGCATGCAGACGGGACGCCATTCCTCTGGATCGGCGACACCGTGTGGTATGGCGCGATCCTCAGTCACAAGGCCGACTGGGACTACTACCTGGGCGAGCGTTCAGCCAAGCGCTTCACGGTGGTTCACTTCAATGCCGTCGCGCCACGCAATGGTGTCGCAGCGGATGAGAACGGCGAGGTCTCGTTTTCTGGCGGCGAGCGCTATCCCGGCAATTCGCGCTACCGCAGGTACCTCGCGGCGACATTGAAATACCTGGGGCTCGATGCCGTGAAACCGCTGCGCATGAATCCGCGTTTCTACCAGCGCCTCGACGAAAGAGTCGATGCCGTCAATGCTCATGGGCTGCTGGCCGCGATCGTGCTGACCTGGGGGCTGCGACCGGAAGATTCGGGCAACGCACTCTCCGAGGCGAACGTGGTGCGTCTGGTGCAGTACCTGCAGGATCGCTACGGCGCTAATCACGTGGTCTGGATCCTGACCGGCGACAATGCCTACGCGGGCGAGAGTGGCGAGCGCTGGCGGCGGATCGGTCGCGCGGCCTTTACCGATCGCACGCATGCTCCCGTCACAACACATCCGAGCGGCATGTATTGGCCATGGCAGAGCTTCAAGGACGAGAAGTGGCTGGATTTCATCGTCTATCAGAGCGGTCACGGTGATGACGCCGCGGCGCTGAGCTGGATCCACTCCGGCGCGCCCAGCTTGCATTGGCAGGACCCGCCACCGCGACCGATCATCAACCTCGAGCCGCCGTACGAGGGCCATCTCGGTTATCAGTCCGGCAAGCCACACACCGACTACGCGACGCGGCGTGCGATCTACTGGAGTCTGCTCAATGCGCCGACCGCAGGAGTGACCTACGGTGCGCACGGCGTGTGGAGCTGGCACACGGCCATTGGACAGCCGCCCACCGATCACCCCGACTCCGGTATCGCAAAACCCTGGCGCGAAGCCCTGTCCCTGCCGGGCAGCACGCAGATGAAATATCTGGCTGAGTTCTTTGGCTCGATTCCCTGGTGGCAGCTCACGCCCGACGAACGGCTGCTGGTGCGACAACCATACGGCGACGATCCAGCGAGACACGCGTCGGCTTCGCGGTCCGAGAGCGGCGAACTGGCAGTCGTGTACCTGGCAGCCGGCGGTACGATCAAGCTGCGACGCGAGCTTCTGGCCGCGAAGGTCCATGGCGAGTGGTTCGATCCTCGCACGGGACGGAGGACCGGCATCCAGGAGCCACGGGGTTTCGAGTTCGCCGCCCCTGACCAGCAAGACTGGGTACTTCTACTGAGCAGCCGATGCGACTACCTCGCTTCCTGTACGAGCGCGAGGGCGCGGCATTGACAGACGAGGTCCCAGCTTCTGCCAGCCTTGCAGGCGCGGGTTCTCGGTATGCCCGCAATCTCGCGCTCCGCGTCCTGCTGCTTGCGGCGATCCTCGGCGGAGTCTGGGCACCCGAAGCCACGCATTACTTCGTATCGACGCCGTCGATCCGAAGCGAAGTCATCGATCGCAGCCGCGTACGCCCCGCCGATGACACGCTGCGCTTGCTTGCGCCCGAAGAATTCCCGCCGCTCGTGCAACACGACCCCTCGGCCAGTGCCGTGAGAGCTGCGCAGGCGCTGCGCGGTGGGTGGTTGCTGCTCGATGGCACCCATCGCGTTCCCTGGTCGGTGCCGCTCCAACCGGCGGAGCTCACGCGCGGAGGACCGACGGAACAGCTGGTTCGCGCGTCGATGCCGGACGTGCAGATATTCCTCGACGCTTACGCGGAATCCTCCGACCCGCAATACCTGCTGGCCGCGCGCGATGCGGTGCGCGCGTGGAGCAGGTTAGAGCGTCGCAGCTGGTTCCAGCACGGATTGCTCTGGAACGATCACGCGGTCGCGATGCGTGCCATCCTGCTGGTGCGGTTCTGGACTGTCTTCCGTCATTCCGCCCAGTTCGATAACGACACCGCTACGGCGACGCTGCAGTTTGCCGCGCGTACCGGGCGCATGCTGGCGCAGCCCGCGCACTTCGCGGCTCGCACCAATCATGGAGTGATGCAGAACATTGCGCTTCTCGACCTGGCGGCCGCATTTCCGGAGCTGTCCGATAGCGCGACGTTCGCAGCGACCGGCGAGAAGCGGCTGCTGCAACAGCTCGAGTTCTACGTCGCCGAAGATGGAGCGGTATTGGAACACTCGGCGGGCTACCAGTTCTTCGGCACGCAGCTGCTGGCGAGCGCCGCACGCGCATTGCGCGCGGTTTCCGGGGTGCACGATGCGCTGGAGCGCAAGCTTGCGCAGGCGCGCCTTTTCGGCGATGAGCTGCGCCGCCCCGACGGTTCGCTGCCGGCGTACGGGGATACGGACCTGCTGGCAAAGGTTCCGGGTCTGCTGGACTCAAATGCGCAGATGCGGCGGCAGCAAACGTTGCATCCGATCTCAGGCTACGCAGTGCTCTGGGACGTGAGCGGCATCGCTCCCACCACGACTTCTCAGACCGTGGTGGTCTGGTCCAATTTCGAGTCGCAGGCGCACAAGCACGCCGACGACATGAGCACGTTGATCTGGACGCAAGGCAGGACGCTCGTGACGAACGTGGGCTACTGGCGCTACGGTGATCCACAACGCCTGCTCGCGACCTCATGGCGCGGCTCGAATGCCCCGCACCTGCGCGCCGAGGCCGCGCCATCAGCGGGAGGGGTGCAGGTCGAGGGCTATGCGTTCGCGAGCGACATCGAAGTATTGGACCTGCAGCGCACTGCCGGTAGCGGCCGTCAATTCAGGCGTCAGCTGATTCACCACGCCGCGGGCTGGTGGATCATCCTGGATCGCGCCGCTCCGCCGGCCGGAGACGCAATGGATGTCGTCTGGACCGTGGCCCCACCTCTGCAGCTGCGGGCGTCGGGCACCGGTTCGTATCTTGTTGGCGACAACGCATCAGACTTCTTCGCAGGCGTGGCCTGTGCGGGCGAGCAGCTCAAGGTCGCAACAATGCGAGCCAGCGTCGATCCCTTTGGTGGCTGGGTGTTTCGCGAGATGACCGATTCGACCCCTGCGCCCGCGGATTCGCTGGGCTGCTCCGTGCCGGCCGGAACACCCATGGCAACTGTGTGGGCCAGCGGCGGCCGCGCGGCGCCGTCCGTGCAGGTGACTCAGTGGACCGACGTGGAACATTGGACGGTCATCACGCGGCGCAATGCAGACGTGCTCCAGGTACGACGCAGCGGTGATGCCTTAGAGGTTGCCTCCGGCGATGAGACGCGTGTCCTTCAGCTGCGGCGCGCGGCAGGGCCGAGGCAGGAAGTCGACAAGATCAACGTTGCGTATCGGCGCGTTGCTGCCGAATACCCGCCGTGGCGTGACTTGCTAAAGTGGCGATCCGCGGCGAGCTGGGTGTTGCTGAGCGCACTTGGACTGCAGGAGCTGTTGTATGGAGGTTTGGTGTTCGCGCTGGCCCGCAGGAGCGTGCGGGCAGTCGCGCTCACACGCGTCCATCTCGCTCTGCTAACTGCCTGGGTTCTTGGCGCGGCCTGGTTGCTGGGAAGCTACTTGAGGTAGCCATTCCGGCGCAGCAGAGAGTTATGCGTCAGGCCCGATCCTGAGCGGCGGTCGCCGCGGCCTTCCGCTGGACGAATGCAGTGAGCGTTCCAAGCGTCGAGAACAGATCGGCAGAAATCTCATCGTCGTCGATGACGAAGCCAAATCGCTGTTCGAGCGCTTGAACCAGCGTCACGACTGCCATCGAATCGAGCTCCGGCAACTGGCCGAGAAGTTCGCTTTGGGCTGTGAGTCTGAGACCACGCGGCCCGAGGTGCAGCGCACTGCTGAGTACTTCGCGAACTTGTTCGAGCATCCACCGATCCGTTTGCATGCGCGAGTTGCCGCTGTTTCGATGGGCAGCATTCTCGTCTTGATGGGATCAAGAGTAACAGAGTCATCATTCTCGCCCGGCGACGCGCTACACAGAGAGTCATCGTGTCGGCGTTCCGCGACGCGATGCGGAAGGGCAAATCACGAGACTTTCGTTTTTGTGCACTCGTTCATGTCGGGACGACGCGACAAAACGTTCGGCCATTTACATCGAATTGCGTTTACGAAGTTGCGCTAAGTCTCTTTCCCTAAACGCCTTTATTTCGGCCGGTTTCGGTGGCACGTGTCTTGCTAGTCTTTCGCCGCGGCGTCGCCGGCGCGCTCGAAACTCGCGTCAGTTCGTCACAATAGTTGTAAGGTGAACTTTGGAGGACGCGCCCGGCGCACTGACAAAGGCAAACCCGCCTAAAGGCGGGGACGCAAAGCTTCCGGTCTAAGGGAGAGATCCTATGACAGCGGGGTTGCCAAGATGGGTATCGGGTATATGCGCAAGGTCTGTCATGCGCAGTCCCGCGCCAACGCTCGCGATTGGCTGTCGCCTGTCTCCCCATCCCCGCTACAACTTCGGAACTCGCTACCAATCTTGCGGGGGGATATGACGCATCTCGTAACAGGCGCTAAGTCTTTTCTCATTACCGTTGCTCTCGCCAGCGGACTGGCGGGAACTTGTGCCGCTGGTCCGCTCGATACACTCCAAGCGGGGCAATGGTACGAATTCCCGAATTCGCACCTCGAATCCGTGTTGCCGAGTCCGGTACCGTCCGGCAATCCGGACAACATCATGGCCGCGTGGTCCGGCGGGGCCTTCGATACAAAAAGGAGCCGCTTGCTGGTCTGGGGCGGCGGACACAGCGACTACGCCGGCAACGAGCTTTATGCGTTCGATGTGGCTGCCGGTCAGTGGTCAAGACTCAGCAATCCATCCTCCAGTCCGGTGTCCGTGCACACCTACGACCAATTGGAATACGCGCCTGACCAGGATCGGTTTGTCGGTATAGGTGGCGCAGTATGGCCGACCGGGAACGCGACCAACGCAGTGTGGCTTTTCGATCTAGCCAACAACGCCTGGATACGCGGAGCCAATATTGTCGGGGCCCTGTTCTATATCTACGAATACAACATGGATACCGCCTACGATCCCGTCAGCCACAAGGTATTGATGGTGGGGTACACGGCGTCTGCTGACTACAATCCAGCCACGGATACCTGGCGCGACAATCTGAATTCTGCTTCGCGACGCCTGGATACAACCGGAGCGCTGGACAGCAAGCGACGCAAGTTCGTGTTCATCGGCGGCGGCGCCGCTTCCTACTTCAACGTCGATAGCACCGGCAAGATGGGCGACCAGCAGTCGTTGCAGACGTCCGGCGCCACCGAAATCCAGGGATGCACGGCGCCCGGCCTGGACTACGACCCGGTCGCCGATCGCATTGTTGGCTGGTGCAGCGGCGCCGACGTCTACTCGCTGAATCTCGATACCAACGTCTGGACCAAGCTTGCGCCCACCAATGCGGTCTCGCCAGGTACGCCCGCCAGCAACGGTACCTTCGGGCGCTTCCGGTACATGCCCGCGTACAACGCGTACATCGTCGTCAATCGCACCAACGCCAACGTCTTTGCCTACAAGCTGTCGAACGGCGCCGGAGTACCCAGCGGACCCAACGTGACGTTTACGGCGAGCTCTTCGGGCGTAATCTCGGGTGGCACTGTGACGCTCACCTGGTCTTCGAATGCGACCCAGTGCCAGGCAAGTGGCGGCTGGACTGGTGCCAAAGCCCCGAGCGGCTCGCAGGACATCACCTCGATAACGGCGACGACCACGTTCGTTCTCGCGTGCAGTGATGCGCAGGGAACGACGACCACGCGGTCCGTTACGGTGTCACTTCAAGTAACCGCTCTGCCAACCGTCAACATCAGCGCAAATCCCGCGCAAGTGGCGAGCGGCGGAGCATCGCAGATCACCTGGAGCAGCTCGAACGCAACGGGCTGCACAGCATCGGGCGGAATCTCGGGCTGGCCGGGAAGCAAGGCGACCAGCGGCAGTCAGAGCGTCAGCCCAATCACGGCAGCGACTACATTCACGCTCATGTGTACTGGCGCGGGGGGCAACACTCAAAAGAGTGCTGCGGTCTCGCTGGCAGCAGCGCCCACCTTGACGCTGACCGCCGCGCCGATGACCGTGACTTCGGGCAACAAGACGACGCTCACCTGGTCCTCGAGCCGTGCCACCGGATGTGTGGCATCGGACGCGTGGGCGGGGAACAAGCCGATGTCCGGAACCGAACAATCGGCTGCGCTGACGCAGAACAGCACATTCAGCATGCAATGCACCGGGCAGGGCGGTGCGGTGACCCGCTCCGTCGCCGTCGCAGTCACTGCGGCAACTGAGCCGCCACCACCACCTCCCCCGCCCACTCCTGATCCTCCAGGGTCCAGCTCCAGCGGAGGAGGCGCAACGGACACGTTGTTGCTGATGGTCCTCGGTCTGCTCGCCATCGTGCGCGGTCAGCGAGTTTTCACCAATGCCGCGCGACCTGGTCGCACGCCGCGCGCAGCGCAAGTGGGCACGGTGCTCGCGCTCCTGTTCCTAGTGTGTCCGTCTCTGAGCATGGCGGACGCGAACAGCGACTGGCTGGCGCGATCGACAGGCCCTGGCGTCGTCTATGCGAACGGCCTCGACGACTACAACCGTGACGTGCTGCCCAATCTCTGGGACGCCCCCGGCACGGTGGCCAACGCCTTCGACCCGAACGTCAGGGCGTCAGGGTCGGGAAGCCTGCGCTTCGATTTCGTTCCTGGAGGCGAAGGGTTCGGCGGAGAGCTTGCGATTTCACTCGGCGACGATCCTGCAAAACAGTTCGGTGCCGGAGATGAGTTCTGGGTGCAGTGGCGCCAGCGCTGGGACGCGTATGTGCTCGAGCATCACTATGCGGTGACGCAGGGGCCGGGCGGCTGGAAGCAGATCATCATTTCGCAGGGACAGTTGCCGGGTCAGAAGCGAACGGACACTCACTCCTGCAGCGAAAACCAGATCTTTCTCGCCAATGGCGGGTACAAGGGCTATCCGTGGGGTGCCCATGGCTGCTTTGTGTATTACGGCATCGTCTCCGTGGCGCCCTCCAATGCACGCTCGGCCATGAATCTCGGCGACCAGATCGGTAACCTAAGCGCGCCCCGGCGGGAAGACACGTGGCCGTGCACTTACTTTCCGGATGGCGGACGCCAGGACGGGTGCATCGACTATCGTCCTGACCAGTGGATGACTTTGATGATCCACGTGAAAGCCGGGCCCTCAGGCACTGCTGTGTCATCGATCAGCGATGGTGCCGGCCCGGAGAAGGGCTTCATCAACAGTACCTATGAGCTGTACCTGGCGTACGAGGGTGAGGCGTTCCGTTTGGCCCATCGGCAGGACGGGATCGTCCTGCGCGTTGGCAACTACGCCGACGACCCGGGCAACTCGAGTCACCAGGCCAAGTACGGCATGTTCAGATGGCTCCCTCACCTGAGTTTCAAGGATCCCTCAGAACAGCATCCGGTCGCTTCGACATGGGTCGATGAGATCATCATTTCGCGCAACGACATCCCGGCGCCCGGTGCGCCGCCGGTCGCCAATCCACCCCCCACGGTGACTCTTTCAGCCAGCCCCACGACAGTCGCGGTAGGGAGTTCGACCACCATCAGCTGGACGAGCTCGAACGCGACCGCGTGTACTGGCAGTGCAGGGATCAGTGGCTGGCCGGGTGCAAAGGCGACGTCTGGCAGCCAAAGCGTGGGCCCGATTTCTGCGGCCGCGACCTTCACCTTGTCATGCACGGGCGGCGGTGGCAGCACCCAGCGCTCCGTCAGCATCTCGCTTCGGCCGGCGCCCTCGGTCAGTATCTCCGCGAACCCGACCAGCGTTTCAGCGGGCGGGCAAAGCACGCTGACCTGGTCGACGAGCAATGCGGATAGCTGTTCGGCCTCGGGCGGCTGGGCGGGCGCAAAAGCGGTCTCGGGAAGCGAGAAGAGCGCGGCGCTTCAGCAGTCCACGACGTTCACCTTGAGCTGCATTGGAGGCGGCGGTACGACCCAGAAGTCGGCCACCGTGAGCGTCAGTGCGGGTACCTCGCCGCCGCCTTCGCCGCCTTCGCCGCCTCCGTCGCCTTCACCGCCTCCTGCGCCTTCGCCTCCCGGCGGCGGATCGGGTTCCAGCGGTGGTGGCGGCGCACTTGGGCTGATGTATCTGATGTCTCTTGCCGTGTGCCTGGGCACACGGCGCTTGCAGCAGCGCAAAGTTCAGGAGATCGGCCGCTGATCCAGCGGCCGATCTTTCCCCCGCCTTAGTCTTTGCTCTCGGGCCAGGCGTTTGCAGCTATCAGCTTTTGCCGCAGACCGGGCAACGGATAGCCGTGCTCATACGCGATCCGCGCATGCTCCGCGGCTTGCTTGTTGTCGCCCATGTCGAAGTAGAGCAGGCCCATGTTGTAGTGGAGTTCCGACGATTCCGGCATCGAGTTGAGTGCGTTCTGATACTCCGCGAGCGCTTCCGTCCGGGCGCCCTTGCGCGCCAGGAAAATGCCGTGAATCATGTTCACGACGCCATCGGCGGGAGTAAAGGTTTCCGCCCGCCAGAACCAGCACTCGGCGCTCATGAAGCGCGCGTCGCGGCCATGCTCGAGCTCGTAACGTGCCGCGGAATACAGGGCGCGTGGATGGTTCGGAATCGCGCGCAAGGTGTACTCGATATCACTCAGCACATTAGCGGAGCTCTTGCCCTTCAGTAGCGTTTCGACGTCGCGACTGAAGTGATTGAATTCGACATTCGGAATCTTGGAGTAGTCGTTGCGGTACACCGGATTGTTGTAGTCCCAGGGACCCACACCGTTTACGAACGGATCGCCGCAGTCGGCCAGCCCCGACTCATCTGCCGCGAAGAGTGGCCCGGCGTGTAGCACTACTCCAGAACCCAGCACGGCCATGCACAGAAGCTGCCGCCACCGCAGAGCGTAGTCAGCGCATTCAGCGCGGCTCGACGTCGTTGTCGCATTCATCCTGATGTCCTCGGAAAATTCCAGGTCCTGGCCTGGGCACTGTCGGCACGAAGTAGTTGCGGCGTGGCCGCGGGCATGCCAGCCGAGCCCGCACGCGCCATGGTTGCTCCCGTGCGCATTCTGGCAAGCCAGATTGCGAGCTGCGTGACATCGAATAGCTTGGAGCCAACGGCGATCTCGCCCTTCTGGTGGCGGGTGAAGTCGCGCAGGATGGCACGGGTATTGAAGATCGCCGGGTCCAGCAGCGTCGAATCATGCAGGAGCGCAGCTACCTCGTGCGCCAATGGGCCGCGAAACCACGCGTCCACCGGCGTCGGGAACCCGAACTTCTGGACGCGCTCGCGCACCGACGGCGGAATGCGACCTTCCATCGAGCGGCGCAACAGGAACTTGTTGTACGGCCCGTGCAGCTTGAATTCATCTGCGAGCTGAAAGGCCAGCGACACCAGCCGGTAGTCCATGAACGGCAGGCGCACTTCCACCGAATGAGCCATGCTGTTCCGGTCTTCGACGCGCAGGTACAGCGGGAGCGGCGTGATCTCGACGGACCTGCGCAGCTCGGCATCAAGGCTGAAATCCGCGCGTGCGGCCGCGAGCGGTGCCAGGTACTGCTTGAAGTCGCCGCTGAGCCAGTCGTCGGCGAGCCGGCTCGAGTATTCACGCTCCGCGCTCATGCGCTGGTATGCCGGCATCACCGACAGCAGTCGCGACACCAGTATGCGTGCCTGTCGCATCAGCAGCGCGGAGCCGTCCTTCCCATGTGCCTGCGCGTACGCGCGGATCTCGCGCCATGCGCGCAGCGGCTTGAAGTGCCGGACCAGCTCGTGCCAGTAATGCGGGAAATAGCTTGGATAGCCGGCGAGCGTTTCATCGGCCCCCTGGCCGTTGAGGATCACACGCACTCCATGCTCGGCGGCGAGCCGCATCAACTGATAACCAATCACCGCGGTCAGGGAATGCACCGGCTCGTCCTGGAATGCGAGCATCGTAGGCATGTCCTGCCACACGCGCTCGGCCGACGTTTCCAGGCGCCGCAGGCCGGCCTTGGTCTGGGCGAGTGTGTCTTCGATCTGCCGCGCCTCGTCGAACTCTTCGGCCATGAAGCAGAAGGCGAGGGTGGGTCGCAAGTCCTCGCGCGGGGAGGGCTGCTTGAGTCGCGCCGCACTGCAGATGATCGAGGTTGAGTCCAGTCCGCCTGACAGGCAGATGCCCACGGGCACATCGCTGCGCAGGCGCAGGCGCACCGAATCCTCGAACAGCTCCGCGAATGCATCGAAAGGGCTGTCGGTGCGCGAATAGCTGTCGCGACCGATCTGCCAATAGCGAAAGCTGCTCCATCCGGCAACGGGATCGATCTCGAAAGCGCTTCCGGCGGGAATCTGTCGAATCCCTGCATAGAAGGTCTCGTCACTGACGTCGAGCGCATTTCGCAGCAGATGCCGCGCAACCGCATTCCAGTTGGTGTCGCGGCGATACTCCCCGGAAGCGACGATGCCTTTGATCTCGGAGGCAAACAGCAGTTTGTCGCGGGTCTGGCAGTAGTAGAGGGGCTTCACTCCGAAGCGATCGCGAGCGCCGAACACGGCGCCGCTGTCGAGATCGAGAATCAGAAACGCCCACATTCCATTCAGGCGCTGCAGGCACGCAGTTCCCCATTCCTGATAGGCGGCGAGCAGCACCTCGGTGTCACCGGTGGAACGAAAGCGGCGGCCAAGGGCCTCGAGCTCGCGGCGCAGTTCCACGTAGTTGTAGATCTCGCCGTTGTAAATGATCGCGTGCCGGCCGTCGGCGGAGATCATCGGCTGATGACCCGCCACAGACAGATCCAGAATCGATAAGCGGCGAAAACCCAGTCCGACGCTGCGACTGCGTGAGAACAAGGTCCCCGAGTCATCGGGCCCCCGATGCACGAGGGAGGCCGTCATGCGCTCGATCAGTTCGGCGGAGATGCGCCCAACGCGATCAGTTACGATTGCTGCTACAAGTCCGCACATGAACGAATCACCCGGTGTGTTCCTTCAGCTGTCGCAACGCACACCTTGTTTTGCTGTCAGCGCAAACACGCGGCTGGAGCCGCGGGCGCCGCTGGATTACAGGCATCGTGCCTGCGACGCACCCGGGATGTCTACTCAGGTGGACTGTTCGCATGGGCCGGACGAGAATCACGTCACTAAATCGTCCGCGGGCCCTGTGCGAAAATGGCTTCAGGCAGCGCCACACCAATTCCGGCCGCAAGACCCAACGACTGCCACCTGCCGCCGCGCTGTTTCAAGCGTGCGCTCCTGCAAGGCAGAAGCGTTGTAGGACGGGGCTTGGATCCGGCGCCTGCACGAGGACCCACACGCGTCTCATGAGCACAACCCCCACCAGCATCGCCGGAGCGCAGTGTCGCTTCTGTGCCGAGCCTCTCGAAGCTACCTTCGTCGACCTCGGGATGTCGCCGCTCTGCCAGACGCACATCGAGCCACACCAGCTCAACCACATGGAGCCTTTCTACCCGTTGCATGTGTGGGTCTGCCACAAGTGCTTTCTCGTTCAGCTCGAACAGTATGTGGCTCCTGCGGACATCTTCAGCGACTACGCCTACTTTTCCTCCTATTCGGACAGCTGGGTCGAGCACGCGCGCCGCTACACCGAGCTGGTGAGGCAGCGCTTTAGTCTCGGTGCGCGGTCGAAAGTGATGGAGATCGCGAGTAACGACGGCTACCTGCTGCGGCACTTCGTACGCGCAGGAGTGCCCGCGTTGGGAATCGAGCCGGCGGCGAACGTCGCCAGGGTGGCGATCGAGAAAGGCGTTCCTACGGTGGTCCGGTTCTTCGGCGAGCAGACCGCGAGAGAAATCGCGGCCGAGCACGGCCGACCCAATCTGCTCCTCGGCAACAACGTCCTGGCGCACGTTCCCAACATCAACGACTTCGTCAAGGGCATGAAGGTCCTGCTGGCGCCAACGGGTGTGGTGACGATGGAGTTTCCGCACCTGCAGCGGCTGATGGAAGGCAACCAGTTCGATACGATCTACCACGAACACTTCTCGTATCTTTCCTTCGTCACGGTCGAGCGGATTTTCCGTCACCACGGGCTGGTGCTGTTCGATGTCGAGGAGCTGCCGACCCACGGCGGCTCATTGCGCATCTATGCGCGTCACGCGGAGAACGAATCGCAGCCCGTGTCGGGCGCGGTATCTGCGCTGCGCGAGAGGGAGCGCCACCTCGGCTACGAGCGGCTCGAGACCTATGCCGGCTTCCAGGCGCAGGTTCACGAGACCAAGCGCGCGTTGCTCGAGCTGCTGATCAAGCTGAAGCGCGGCGGAGCCAAGGTCGTGGGCTACGGTGCCCCGGGCAAGGGCAATACGCTGCTCAACTACTGCGGAATCAGGCGCGACATGCTGGACTTCACGGCTGATCGCAGTCCGTACAAGTACGGGCGCTACACGCCGGGCACGCATATTCCCATCGTGCATCCCGACGAGATCCGTTCCGCGCGCCCGGATTACATCCTGTTCCTGCCGTGGAACCTCAAGGACGAACTGGCCAAGGGCTTGGACTACAGCCGCGAATGGGGCTGCAAGTTCATCGTGCCGATTCCCGCGGTTACGGTGTTCTGAGCATCCGGGAGCCCGGCCCCGCAGTCTTGAGCACAACCATCGCACCAGGGGATTCAGTACACGTCGGGATGCCCGTGTACAACTCGATCGGCTGCCTGCCGATCGCGATCGACTCGATTCTGGGACAGTCGCATCGCAACCTGCGCCTGATCATCTGCGACAACGCTTCCGATGACGGTTCCTTCGAGCTCTGCCAGGAGATCGCACGCCGCGATGAGCGCGTAAGCGTCTATCGCAACCCGACCAACATCGGTATCACGGCGAATTTCAACCGCACGTTCGAGCTCTCCAACGCGCCGTATTTCCTGTGGGCGTCCTCCAACGACTGCTTTGCGCCGAACATGGTGGAACGCTGCCTGCGGACACTGCGGGAGAGGCCGGACGTCGTATTGTGCTTCGGCGGGACCAGATTCTTCGAGTCCGACCCGGTCCACGCGGTCGACTACCCGGAAGATCTCGATCTGCAGGCCGAATCGCCCACCGCACGCTTTATCGCCGTCCTGCAACGCTTGCGGATCAACAATGCACTGCATGGATTGGTGCGTTCCTCGGTGCTGCGGCACACTGCTCTGCAGTTGCCGCACTTCTCTTCTGACATGGTGTTGATCGCCGAGCTCGCCCTGCACGGCAAGTTCGTCCAGCTCCCGGAAGTGCTGTTCTACCGACGCATGGACAAGGCGGGTTCGACGCTGGACATGAACGAATCACAATTGCTCAAGTACTGGGGCCCCGGCACACAGTCGGGCAGGGCTGGGGACATCTGGCGCATGCAGCTGGCATTCCTGCAAGCAGTGTGGCGTGCGCCACTCTCCTGGAGGGAGCGTTACCTGACGACGACTTACTGCTTCAAGGGCGCGTACTGGAGCATGGCGAATCCGCGCCAGCGACCGGTCTTGCCGTGAGATCCCGTTGCGTGCCAGCGGCGGGGTATCGACATGCATGATGTGAAGAGACAGATGGCACGCGGTGCCATGTGGATGATCCTCGTCAAGCTGGGCGAGCGGGGACTGGGGTTGCTCAGCACCTTGATCCTGGTGCGCGTGCTGTTGCCCACGGACTTTGGAATCGTAGCGATGGCCACGTCGTTCACCTTCCTGCTGGAACTGCTGACGGCATTCGGATTCGACGTTGCGCTCATCAAGCATCAGCAGCCGACGAAAGCTCTGTTCGATACGGCCTGGACGTTCAACGTCATCTTCTATGTGCTGGTGGCTGCGGCGATGCTCGTCGGCTCCGGCCCGCTGGCGCACTTCTATGGGGAGCCGCGCTTGACGGCAGTGATCTGCGCCCTGGCGTGCGGCTCCGTGGTGCAGGGCCTGGAAAACATTGGCGTCGTGCACTTCCGGCGTGATCTGCAGTTCGACCGGGAGTTTCGCTTCCAGCTCATCAAGAAGCTGGCGATGTTCTGCACCACCGTGCCGCTGGCGCTGCTGTGGCGAAACTACTGGGCGCTGGTCGCAGGCATGGTGTGCGGCAGGGTGATAGGCGTAGTCACGAGCTACGCGATGCAATCCTATCGGCCCAGATTCTCGCTCGAGGCCGCAGCGGAGCTGGTGCACTTCTCCAAGTGGCTGGCGATCAACAATGTGCTCGGTTACGCGAAGGAACGTTGCTGCGATTTCGTGATCGGGCGCCTCCTCGGGCCGAGCTCTCTCGGCCTGTTCAATGTGAGCAACGAGATCGCAACCTTGCCGAGCAACGAGATGGTGGCACCAATCAACCGCGCGGTGCTGCCCGGCTATGCGAAGATGTCTGCAGACCCACTGGTTCTGCAGCGTGGCTACTTGGACGTGACTGCGCTGATCGCTTTGGTCTCGGTGGCTGCCGGTGTCGGAGTCGCGGCGATCGCTCCGATCCTGGTCCCGGCGGTGCTGGGCAAGAACTGGTTGGCGGCCGCGCCGCTCATCGAAATACTGGCCCTGTATGGCGTCGTATACTCGATGCAATCCGAGGTCTACTCAGTGTTCCTGGTTCTCGGCCGACCGGATATCCAGGTCAAGACGAACGTCGCATACGCTGCAGTGCTGGTGGGGGCGATGGTGACGCTGGTGCATCTGCTGGGGTTGCAGGGCGCGGCGTGGGCGTTCCTGGGGACTGCCGTCCTGATGATGCCCGTCAACATCGGCTTGGCGTTGCGCTTGCTGCGGCTGCCGGGGTCGAGCTACTTAGCGCTGCTGTGGCGACCGACGTTCGCTTCGGCGGCGATGTACGTCACCGTGCGCATGCTCGTTGCGCCCGTGACGGGTGCGGAGAGCAGTGGGATGCTTGTGCTGAGTCTCCTCGGCGCCATTCTGCTCGGCATCGTGAGCTATGCCGTGGCGCTTTGGATACTCTGGATGCTGGCCCGCTGCCCGGAAGGGGCTGAGCGCATCCTGTTGACCACGATGCGCCGCTGGCTGAGGCCCAGGGCGGCATCCTGAGAGTGCAGGCGGCGAACATGCTACGCGTCAGTGATCTGGTTGAAGTGCGCTCTGCCGAGGAGATCCTCGCGACGCTGGACGCAGCGGGGGCGCTCGAACAATTGCCGTTCATGCCGGAGATGCTGAGCTTCTGCGGCCGCCGCTATCGCGTCAGTGCAATCGCGCACAAGACCTGCGATACCGTCAGCAATTCCGGCGGGCGCAAGCTCCAGGGGACAGTGCATCTCAGCGGCCTGCGCTGTGACGGCAGCGCCCACGGAGGCTGCCAGGCTGCGTGCAGTATCTTCTGGAAAGAGGCCTGGCTGAGGCGCGTCGTGCCACAGGAGGCTGCCGCCGCGTTGCCCGCGCTCCGGAGTGTCGGCGACCTCACCGAGTCGCAGTTGCGTGCCGGCGTTTCGCATCGGGCGCCTGGCGGCGAAGAAGTGTTTCAATGCCAGGCAACGCAGCTGGTCGTGTTCACTCAGCCGCTGAACTGGTGGGACTTCAGCCAGTATGTCCGGGACGTCAGCAGCGGCAATCACGGCTTGTTGCACGTAGTGAGAGTCCTGCTGCTCGCCGGCATCAAATGCCTGCAGCGTCTGCCCTTTGGGTACAAGGTATCTCAGGCGCTGTACAACACTGTTCATCGTCTCATGACCGGCGGGCGCAGTCCGTACGTGGACGGCGCGGTTGCGCACGGGGTGCTGACGCCCCAAGGCACACTGGACCTGCAACCGGGCGAACTCGTGCGCGTGAAGCCGCTGGACGAGATTGCACTCACGCTCAACAGCGAGAACAAGAATCGCGGCCTCAGCTTCGACCCGGAAATGGCGCGCTTTTGCGGGCATGAGTACCGGGTGCGCGGGCGCATCACGCGCATCGTCGACGAACGCACCGGACAGATGCTGCAGATGAAGAACCCCTGCATCACCCTCGAAGGGGTGGCGTGTCTGGGCGAGTACAGTCGCTGTCGTCTGCTCTGTCCGCGTGCCATCACGCCGTACTGGCGCGAGATCTGGTTGCAGCGTGAGTCCCCCGACAAGGTGGCAAGTGTCGGTCGGGACAGGTAACGCCCCTGATTTCCGTGGCGCCCGTTGCGTCGTCACCGGGGCGGGCGGTTTTCTCGGGATTCATCTCTGTCGCCGCCTGGCTGCGTCCGGCGCCGCCGTGCATGCGCTGGGGAGAGTGCAACCGCCAGCGTTGACCGATGTCACTTGGCATCGTTGCGACGTGACTGATCTTGCGCAGGTGCGTGTTGCGCTGGGCGAGGCACGTCCCGATTTCATCTTTCATCTCGCCGGCGTCGTGACCGGATCGCGAGCGATCGAGATGGTGCTGCCGACGTTCCTCGCAAACCTGGCGGGGACCGTCCATGTTCTGCTCGGTGCCACCGAGGTGGGCGCTCCGCGAGTCGTGTGCCTGGGCTCACTGCAGGAGCCGGACGAAGCTATCCGCGGCGCGCCATGCTCGCCCTATGCCGCTTCGAAGTACGGCGCGAGTGCTTACGCGCGGCTCTTTGCGGAGATCTTTGCTCTGCAGGTGAGCATCGCGAGACCGTTCATGGTGTACGGGCCGGGACAGCTCGACCTGACGAAGCTCGTGCCCTACGTGATGTCGCAGCTCCTGCGCGGCAAAGCCGCAGAGCTTTCGAGCGGCCGGCAGACGTTCGACTGGGTGTACGTCGACGATGTGGTCGACTCGTTGCTCGCGACGATCTGGAGTCCAGGCATGAAGGGTGCAACTGTCGACGTCGGCTGCGGTGTTCTGACTTCGGTGCGTGACGTGGCGCTGGGCTTGGGTCGTCGCCTGGGCGCAGTCGACAGGGTGCGCCTGGACGTTCTGCCGGATCGCTCGCTGGAGCAGACGCGCCAGGGTGACATCGAGGCTACCGCGCGCCTCATCGGCTGGCGCCCGCAGGTCTCACTCGAAGAGGGGCTGGACCGGACGGTGGCATGGTATCGCGAGCGGTTTGCCGGCCAGCGCGCGTAGATTGCGGGCAATGAAGCCAGTTCCCAAAGACAGGGGGAGCGATCTGTCATAATCAGAACGGTCCAGGCAGTCGAAGCAGCGGTCACGGCCAGCAGGAATTCCCGAAAATTGCGCACGGATCGTAGGTTTCCGTGCGCGCCAGAGCAGACAATGCCACGAGAATTACCGGCGCCTGCGGCGCAACAATAACAATGGCTAATTCGATGAAGGTTTTCGTCACCGGGGTCAATGGTTATATCGGGACGATGCTCGCTCCATATCTCATGGAGCGCGGCCTCAGCGTCGTCGGGCTGGACACCGGCTACTACCGGGACGGCTGGCTCTACAGTGACAACCGGCACCTGCAGTACAGCCCGCAGACGATCAACAAGGACCTGCGCCACGTTACCGCGGCCGACCTCGAAGGCTGCGATGCAGTGGCGCACCTCGCCGAGCTGTCCAACGATCCGCTCGGTCAGAACAATCCGCTGGTCACTCACCAGATCAATTACCAGGGGTCGGTGGCACTGGCGGAGAACGCCCAGCGCGCCGGCATCCGGCGCTTCGTCTACACCTCGTCCTGCAGCGTGTACGGAGCGGGAAGCGGGGACTTTCTCGATGAGACTTCGAAGGCCAACCCGCAGACCGCGTACGCGGAATGCAAGGTGCTGGTGGAACGCGACCTGGGGAAGATGACCGGCGCAAACTTCAGCCCGGTGTTCCTGCGCAACGCCACCGCCTACGGACCATCGCCGCGCATGCGCTTCGACATCGTCATCAACGATCTGTGCGCGCTCGCCTGGACCACCAAGCGCATCGCGATGACCAGCGACGGCAGCCCCTGGCGGCCGGTCGTGCATGTGGAAGACATCTGCGAGGCGATCTATCGCTCGCTGATTGCGCCGGACAGCGCGGTGAGCGGGAAGATCTTCAACGTCGGGCAGAACTCCGACAACTACCGCGTCCGCGAACTGGCGCAGATCATCGCCGAGGAATTTCCGGGTTGCGAGGTCAGCATGGGGCCGTCGAGCGGCGACACGCGCAGCTATCGCGTCAACTTCGACCGTATCCATGCGGAGTTGCCGGGCTTCAAGTGCCGCTACACGGCGCGCGACGGCGCACGGCAGCTGCGCGTGCTCTTCGAGCGCATTGCAATGCAGCCGGACACCTACCAGTTCCGCGCCTTCACGCGCCTGAAGCAGCTCAAGTATCTGCAGGCGACGCGGCAGATCGATCCCGAGTTCTACTGGACCTGAGCGATGCGCTTTCGCGAGACGCCTCTGCCCGGTGCGTTCGTCGTGGAGGTCGAGCCGCACGCGGATGCACGCGGCTTCTTCGCGCGTACCTGGTGCGCGCGCGAGTTTGCGGCGCACGGCTTGGAAGCGAATCTCGTGCAGGCCAGCATGTCGCGCAACGCGCGCCGCGGCACGGTGCGCGGAATGCACGTCCAGCTGCCGCCCTCGCAGGAGGCGAAGCTCGTGCGCTGTACGCGCGGCGCCATTCACGATGTGATCATCGACTTGCGGCCGGATTCACCCACTTTCCTGAGTCCATTCGGCATCGAGCTGAGCGCTGCAAGCAGCAACGCGCTCTTCATTCCGCCGCAGTTCCTGCACGGCTTTCAGACGCTCGCCGACGACAGCGAAGTGCTGTACCAGATGACGGACTTCTTTGCGCCGGACTTGGTGTTTGGCGTGCGCTGGGACGATCCGGCGTTCGGCATTCATTGGCCGAGCACTGAAGGGATCACGATCCTGCCCCGCGATGCGGAGTATCCGGACTTCAACGTCGAGGCCTACCGCAAGGCGGCGCAGGACGCGCTGCGCGGCGCGCGAGGTGCGCGCTCTGCCGGAGCCGACCTATGAGCGCACAACCCCTCGGCGGACTCGACTCGCTCGACAAGTGCCGGACCCTGGTCGGCGACGCGTGGGCCATGATGGAGGAGCTCTATCCGATCTGCCGCAGCATCACCGGCGAAGGCGTGCGGCGCACGCTGGCGGCGGTTGGCAAGCGCATTCCGCTCGAGATCACCGAAGTGCCGTCGGGCGAGAAGGTATTCGACTGGGAAGTGCCGCGCGAATGGAACGTGCGCGAAGCCTGGATCAAGGATGAGAAGGGCAGGCGTGTCGTCGATCTGCGCGACCACAGCCTGCATCTCGTGAGCTACAGCACGCCGGTGCGCGACACGTTGTCGCTGGCCGAGCTGCGGCCTCACCTGCACACGCTGCCGGAGCATCCCGAGTGGATTCCGTACCGCACCAGCTACTACAAGGAGAGCTGGGGCTTCTGCATGAAACAGAGCGCGCTCGATGCCTTGCAGGACGGCCGCTACGAGGTGTGCATTGACAGCACGCTGGCGCCGGGTCATCTCACCTATGGCGAATGCGTCATCCCCGGCGCAAGTGACCAGGAATTCCTGTTCTTTACCCACGTGTGTCATCCCTCGCTCTGCAATGACAATCTGACCGGCATCGCACTGGCGACGGTGCTCGCGCGGGAATTGCAGCGTACCAAGCCGCAGCTGACGTGCCGCTTCGTGTTCGCGCCGGGCACGATCGGCTCGATCACCTGGCTGGCGCGCAACGAGTCCACGACCAACCGTGTCCGTCATGGTCTCGTGCTCGGACTGCTCGGCGATCGCGGTCCGCTCACCTACAAGCGCAGCCGACGCGGAATTGCCCCGATCGACCGGGCCGCGGCTCACGTGCTGTCGCGGATTTCGCCCGCGGCCAGGGTCGTGGACTTCTCTCCTTACGGTTATGACGAGCGCCAACTCTGCTCGCCGGGCTTCGACTTGCCGGTGGGGCGTCTGACGCGCACGCCGAACAACGAGTACCCGGAATATCATTCGTCGGCCGATGATTTCTCGATACTCGATCAGGGCTCGCTGGCGGAATCGCTCCTGGCGTGCGCCGCGATCGTGCGCATCGCACTGCGCGACGCAAGCTACGAGAATCTCAACCCGAAGTGCGAGCCGCGGCTGGGAAAGCGCGGGCTGTTCCGCAGCACCGGCGGCACGCACCCGGGGGAATTCGAGCATGCGCTGCTGTGGGTTTTGAACCAGTCCGACGGCTCGCACAGCCTGCTCGACATCGCCGAACGCTCGGCGCTGCCCTTCGACCTGATCGCCGCAGCTGCCGATGCACTGGAAGAGGTGCAATTGCTGCGCGCGACAGACAGACCTGAAGCAAAAAGGCGGCTCACATGAAAGTTGTGTTGTTCTGCGGTGGCCTGGGCACGCGACTGCGTGAGCATTCGGAGACCATTCCGAAGCCGCTCGTCAGCATCGGCTACCGGCCGTTGCTGTGGCACCTGATGCGCTATTACGCCCATTACGGCCACAAGGAGTTCATCCTGTGCCTCGGGTACCGCGGCGACATGATTCGCGAGTACTTCCTCAAGTACAACGAAGCGATGACCAACGATTTCTCGCTCTCCGACGGTGGACGCAAGATCGAGCTGATGAAGCGCGATCTCGAGGACTGGAAGATCACGTTTGTCGATACGGGATTGCACAGCAATATCGGCCAGCGGCTGCTGCGAGTTCGCAAGTACGTCGAAGGTGACAAGGTATTCCTGGCGAACTACTCCGATGGCATCTCGGACCTGCCGCTGGATGATCTGATCGCGGACTTCGACCAGCGGCAGGTCGTGGCGAGCTTTGCAGCGGTGAACAGCGCGCAGAGCTTTCACACGGTTCAGGCCGGCGAGGATGGCGTGGTCACGTCGATGAGCCCGTTGAATGCGAGCGGCATCTGGATCAACGGCGGCTACTTCGTGCTGCGCCGTGAGATCTTCGACTACATGAAGGAGGGCGAAGAGCTCGTCATCGAGCCCTTTGACCGCCTGATCGCCAAACGGCAGCTGGCGACGTACCGTTATCGCGGCTTCTGGCACGCGATGGACACGTTCAAGGACAAGATCACGCTCGATCGCATGGAAGCGCAGGGCAATTGTCCGTGGATGGTGTGGGAGCGCAACCGTGGCACGCGCTGAAGTCCGGGGAGCCTGAGATGCTCGAACTGCAGTTGCCGCGTTCGAGCGCACGCCAGCCGTTGCGGATCCTGTGCCTGGGCGCGCACTGCGACGACATCGATATCGGCTGCGGTGCCACCCTCCTGAAGCTGCTGGCCGAGAACCGGCGTGCGGAAGTCACCTGGGTCTCGTTCGCCGCCCCCGCACTGCGCGCGCGCGAGCTCAAGGCGAGCGCGCGCCGTTTCCTGCGCCAGGCGGCGCGCAGCAGCGTGCTCACGCACGAATTCCGTGACAGTTACTTCCCGGGGCAATACACCGCGATCAAGGAGGCGTTCGAACCGCTCAAACGCCTGCCATCGCCCGATCTCATCTTTACGCATCAGCGCGCCGACCGGCACCAGGATCATCGCATCGTGAGCGAGCTCACCTGGAATGCCTTCCGGCAGCACCTCATTCTCGAGTACGAGATCCCCAAGTACGACGGCGGTCTCGCGACGCCCAATGCGTACGTGCGCCTGCAGCGCCAGCACGTCGAGGCAAAGGTCAGGGCGCTGCTCGCGTGCTACGCGAGCCAGGCATCCAAGCCCTGGTTCACCGCGGAGACGTTCCGTGCGCTGATGCGTCTGCGCGGTATCGAAGCCGCTGCGGAGTCGGGCTGGGCGGAAGGCTTTCACGTCGACAAATTCTGTGCATTCTAGGTGGACGACCATGGCGAGCATTCACTACGACGCGAATCTGACTGACGCACAGCGTCGCGATCTCATCTACAAGGGCGATCTGTTCGTCTACTCTCCGAGCAAGGCTTCGCTGGAGCTCGTGGCACTCGCGAGCGATATGTTGCACAAGGCGTTTGGGCCTCTCGACCCCGAGACCGCGCAGTACGAGATGGACGTCGAGACTTTCGCGAAACTGCTGGGAGAGCTCAAGCCACGCTTCATTCACCACCCGGACTGCAAGCGCCTGCTTCCGGAGCTGCTGGCGGGGCTCGGCTGCGACCGGCTCGAGACCTACTTCGACGTCCCACGCCTGCGCTCCGCCACCAGCGATGACTACCTGACCACCGGCATCGCTTACGCGTTTCACCCGCATCGCGATACCTGGTACTCGGCGCCGATGTGCCAGATCAATTTCTGGATGCCCGTCTACCCGATCAGCGCGGAGAACTGCATGGCGTTCCACCCGCGTTACTTCTCGCGAGGCGTGAAGAACAGCTCGGAGATCTACAACTACCAGGAATGGAACCGCGTGAGCCGCTTCAATGCGGCGCAGCAGATTGGAGTGGATACGCGGCCGCAGCCGAAAGCACTCGAGACCGTGGAGCTTCAGCCCGACGTACGCCTGCTGCCTCCGCCAGGAGGCGTCGTGATCTTTTCGGGCGCGCAACTGCATTCGACCGTTCCGAATTCCAGCGGCCGGACGCGTTACAGCATTGACTTCCGCATCGTGAATGGTGACGACGTGCGCGATATGCGTGGTGCAGAGAATGTCGACTCGCGTTGCACCGGGAGCACGATGTACGACTACCTGCGCTGCTCGGACCTCGCGAAGCTGCCGGCTGAACTGACTGCGCCGTATGACAATGGCCCGCCACAGCCCGCACGACAGAATGCAGGACTGGCGTCGTCAGGGGCTCCGACGTGATCCGGTGTCGGGAGGTTTTACAGCTTTCCGTTTTTTAATGTGACATGCCGAACCGGCTGCGATAATAGAGGTCTTGAGCCGGTGACCGAGTTCAGGGGCAAGAGCTGCGATAACGCGGCCGCTGACTACAGGGTGGATTCGTGACAATAAGCAGAAGTCGTGGCCATGCCCGACCCTTCTTGACAATTTTTCAATGCCTGCCGCGCGACCTGCTGCTGGTCGCCATTCCTCTTCTTCTCCTCACCGCGGGCAACGCGGCGCAGGCTGCCATTGCTTTCCGACAGACGGCGAACGCCGTGCCGCAATCGTCGCAGACGACGGTGAGTGTGGTGTTTGGGACGGCGCAGGTGGCTGGGAATCTGAATGTAGTGGCGGTGGGGTGGTTTAACACCACGGCGCACATCCTGTCGGTGACCGACACTCGCGGTAACGCCTACGTG
>DASQOO010000176.1:0-8051 GCA_035644435.1 Steroidobacteraceae bacterium
AAGGGCGAAATGGAGACGTACTTCCTCGATGGTCGGCGTTAAAGCAGCGGCCATGCCGAACCGCCTGGGCGCCGAGCCGTCTCCGTACCTGAAGCAGCACGAGAACAACCCGGTCGACTGGTACCCGTGGGGCGAAGAGGCGCTCGCGCGCGCGAAGAGAGAGGACAAGCCGATTCTGCTCTCGGTGGGCTACTCGGCCTGTCACTGGTGCCACGTGATGGCGCACGAGTCGTTCGAGGATCCGGCCACCGCGGCACTCATGAACGAGTTGTTCGTGAGCATCAAGGTCGACCGTGAAGAGCGCCCGGATCTCGATCGCATCTACCAGCTCGCGCACCAGATGCTGGCCCGGCGCGCCGGCGGCTGGCCGCTGACGATGTTCCTGACGCCCGATGATCAGCGGCCGTTCTTCGGTGGCACGTATTTTCCGAGCGAACCCCGCCACGGCATGCCGGCCTTCAAGGATCTCCTGCAGCGCGTAGATCGTTACTACCGCGAGCACGGTGACGAGGTGCGCAAGCAGAACGACGCGCTCGCCGAAGCCTTCGTCACTTTCTATCCGCCGGCGCCCGAGCCCACGCTGCAGCTCAGTGCCGCGCCGCTCAAGCAAGCGCGCACGCTGCTCGAGGATGAGTTCGACAGCCGTTTCGGCGGCTTCGGCTCGGCGCCGAAATTCCCGCACGCGACCGGCATCGAGCGCTTGCTGCGCCACTGGCACTCAACAGGGGGCGATCGCGAGCCGGACCTGAAGGCACTCTACATGGCGACGCTCACGCTCAAGCACATGGGAGAGGGCGGCATCTACGACCAGGTCGGCGGCGGATTCAGCCGTTACTCCGTCGATCAGTACTGGATGATCCCGCACTTCGAGAAGATGCTTTACGACAACGGTCCGCTGCTCGCGCTTTACGCCCACACGGCAAGCGCCACCGCCGATGGTTTTTTTGCCGGCATCGCCGCCGGAATCGCGAGCTGGGTGCTGCGCGAAATGCAGGCACCGCATGGCGGCTATTACTCGAGCCTCGATGCCGACTCGGAAGGCCACGAGGGCCGCTTCTACGTGTGGGACAAGCAGGAAATCCAGGGCCTGCTCGAGCGCGGCGAATACCGGATTGTAGAGCGTCGCTTCGGACTCGACGAGGCGCCCAATTTCGAAGGGCATTGGCACCTGCACGCACGCGAATCGCTGGAGAAGGTCGCGAGCCGCGAAAAGCTCGAGGTGGCCGAGATCGAGGCAATTCTGCAGGGCGCGATGAAGAAACTGCGCCGCGCACGCGATGCGCGCGTGCGTCCGGGCCGGGATGAGAAGATCCTGGCGAGCTGGAACGGGCTCATGATCCAGGGCATGGCCGTCGCGGCGCGCACGCTCAAACGCACGGACCTGGAGGACTCGGCGAGCCGCGCGCTGGAATTCATCCGCTCCTCGCTCTGGAAAGACGGGCGGCTGCTCGCGACCTTCAAGGATGGTCGCGCACACCTTCGTGCGTATCTCGATGACTACGTCTTCGTGGCCGACGCCATCCTCGAGTTGCTCCAGTACCGCTGGAGCAACGCCGATCTGAAATTCGCGACCGGATTGCTGGACGCGGTGCTGGAGCACTTCGCCGATTCCGAGCGCGGCGGGTTCTTCTTCACCGCCGATGACCACGAGAATTTGATGCACCGGTCGAAGACCTTCAGCGACGAATCCCTGCCCAACGGCAATGCCGTCGCCGCGCGGGTATTCAGCCGCGCGGGACACTTGCTCGGTGAAACGCGCTACCTGCAAGCCGCGGAACGCACGCTGCAGGCAGGCTGGGCCGCGATGGAGCGTCATCCACAGGGCCATGCCGCGTTCCTCAACGCGCTCGAGGAATATCTCGACCCGGTGCAGGTCCTGATCCTGCGCGGTGCGCCGAGTGACGTGCGGCGCTGGCGCGATGAACTGGCCGCCGTCTATGCGCCGCGCCGTCTTGTGTTCCCGATACCCGATGATGCGGCTGATCTGCCGCCGGCCCTCGCCGACAAGAAAGCCGCGCACGAAACTGTCGCCTACGTGTGCCGTGGCACGACCTGCAGCGCCCCCATCACTTCACTATCCGAACTGCAACAACAACTCGGAAGGACTCCTTGAATATCAGCAACGCGGGTCACGCCCGCTGGTGGATCCTGGCTTTCACCAGCGTGGCCCTGTTCGGCAATTACTACGTTTACGATTCGATCGCGCCGGTTGCCGACCTGCTGCAACGGCAGCTGGGCCTGAGCGCGACGCAGATCGGCACTCTCAATGCGATCTACAGCCTGCCGAACATCTTCATGGTGCTGGTGGGCGGCATCCTGGTCGATCGCTTTGGCGCCGCACGCGTCACGTTCTGGACCGCGCTGATCTGCGTGCTCGGTGCGGTGCTGACGGCGATCGGTGGTCAATTCGCGGTGATGGCCCTTGGGCGGTTGCTGTTCGGATTGGGTGCGGAGACGATGATCGTTGCGACGCTGGCCGCTCTTGGGCAATGGTTTGCCGGCAAGAGCGTGGCGTTCGCCATGGCGCTCAGCATCAGCGTGGCGCGCCTGGGTTCGTACGCTGCGGATCTTTCGCCGACCTATGCGGCGAACCTTTACCAGAAGGGCTGGCAACCGCCGCTGTGGTTTGCGACGGTGATGATGGCGATCGGCCTCGCGGGCGCGGCGGGCTACTGGTGGGTGGATAGGCGGGCGCGCGCTCGCGGCACGCGACTTTCGGCAGCAACCACGGACCGATTCGTGTGGTCCGAAGTGTGGCGCTTCGACCGCGCCTATTGGTACCTGGTGGCGCTGTGCGTGCTCTTCTATTCGGTGATCTTCCCGTTCCGCAGCACATTTGCCATCGCGTATTTCCAGAACGCGCACGGCTTGCCGCTCGATGTGGCCGGCCAGATGAACAGCTACGTGTTCCTGGCCGCGATCTTTGCGACGCCCCTGTTCGGCTGGGTAGCCGACCGTTTCGGTCGTCGGGCGCTGCTGCTCATGCTCGGATCGCTCCTGCTGCCGCTGAGCTTCCTGATCCTGGCGGAGACCTCCTGGAACCTGTGGATCACCACTGCGCTCATCGGCATCAGTTTCTCGCTCGTACCCGCAGTGCTCTGGCCTGCGGTTTCGATCCTGGTGGAGCAGAAGCGGCTCGGAACCGCGTTTGGCCTGATGACGATGCTGGAGAACCTCGGCATGGGCGCAGCCAACGTGGGCGCCGGTGCGCTCAACGATGTCTCGCGCGCGAGTGCTGAAAATCCCGCCGGTTACGTGCCGATGCTGGCGTTCTTCGGAGTGCTGGGCGCGCTGGGATTCATCTATGCGTGGCTGCTGCGCCGGCGCGAGCTCGGCCCGCTCGGTCACGGGCTGGAGCGTCCAAGCGCTGCCGTAGCGTCAGCACCGTAGCCGGCGTCCTCGCGCCGCGCGTGTCCGGCGCCTCTCAGTGCGCCTCGATAGCGTCGATATTTCTGACAGCCTTGATCGATGAGCCACCAGAGCGCAGCGTCCAGCGCTTGATCGCTTGACAGTTACTCCTGCTGGCATGGTGATTGCCGAGGGTCTCGCCCCGACAGCGGCGTCTCGGCCGCGAAAACAATAATAAAGGACTCCAATGCGACTCAACGTCCGACGCTGCCTGATGGCGGCACTTCTCGCCGTGCCCGCAATTGCCGGTGCGATCCCCATACAGTCGAGCACTGGCAACTTCGTTACCTTCAGAGATTGCACCGGCCCAAGCGGTGCCTTGTGCAGCACACTCGGCCCGATCGTGCAGTCCACCTACGGCGGCGAACCGGGCGCCCTGACCGCGACAGCCAGCATCTCCTCGGCGCTGTACGGCACAGCCATCTCGCGGACGGACCTCTCCGGAACAGACGGTGAGCCGATCCTGCGCCTGTACGCGGAGTCCGAGCCAGGCCGGCGCGTCAGCACCAACACCTTCGGGCTTCAGCGTTACACCTATACCGGGTTGGGCCCGACCACGCGTTCGATGAGCGGCGTTCTGGAGTATTCGCAGTCGATCACCGATCCGAACAATCCACTGTATGGAACCGCGCGGTCGGGTATCTTCGCGGACCTGCTGGTTTTCAGTACGTTCGACGGGTTTGCCGAGGCCGGCACGACAGCGCAAACCAACTTCGACAACCTTTTCAACTTCGCGGGCGGCGCTGCGCTCGGCTACTCGCTGATTGGCGAGCAGGTCTATGACGACCCCAATGATGCGCCGTCGGGTTCTGCTCCTTTCAACATCATTGTCAACTTCAATCCGGGCGACAGCGTGTGGGTGTACGCGTTCCTGCAGACCCCCGCCGCCGACGGGTCATGGGTCGATTCGCTGAATACTTTTATCACCGCCTGGGACAACACTGCGGATCTCGTGCCCGCGAACGTGTACCGGCCGGTTTCCGTCCCCGAACCTGGCAGCCTCGCGCTGTTGGGACTCGCGCTTGGCGTTCTCGCGGTACTCGCGATCATGCGGCGACGCGAGTTCACGGCGCAACGCCTGAAGACCTGAGCAGCCGGACTGAGGCGCGACGAGGTCACTTCCGGTCACGCGCGGAGCGCGCCCTCGATCCGGTCTTTGGACGTGAGGTCGTGCGTTTGCGGCGCGGCGTCGAAACGCCGCGCGTCGCGAGCGCAACTGCGCACGACTTGCGCGTCCACTGCACCAGCAGCTCGCTCTCTTCCAGCACGTCGGCCGGTACCTGGTAGTAGGTCATCGAGTACAGCGGCTTGTCCTTGAAGGGATGAAACGCTTCCATCCCGCGCGCGGTGTAATCCCCGCGATTGGAGTCGTCCACTTTCAGGTACAGCACGTCGTCGTCGATCAGCCCGAAGAACAGTCCATCCCAATACAGGCCGATGCCGCCGAACATGCGGCGCGAAGTCACGCCGCGCAGCTGCGCGAGTTGTTCCAGGACGAAATTGTGAAAGTCCGCCGAGACTGACATGCGTCAACCGCCGGGTCAGTAGGCCACGAGCGGTGTGCCGCTCTTCGGCGTAACCGCCTTGCCCCCTGGTCCGGCAAACTCGATCGGCAGCGACTCGTGCCTGAGACCCGCATTGCGCTGCACGGCGAAGTGCAGGTGCGGGCCGGAGCTGAAGCCGGTATTGCCCGAATCGGCGATGTACTCGCCGCGCTTGACGATCTGGCCCGGGCGCACGCGGATCGAGTCCCAGTTGAGATGTGCGTAGATGGCCATCGTGCCATCCGGATGCAGCACGCGGATGAGGTTGGCGCGCGTGGCCTGGTCCGGATCCTGCGTGGCCTCGAAGAACTGGCTAGCGACTTCGATCACCGTTCCCCCGCGGGCCGCATACACCTGCGTGCCCACCGGCATCGCAATGTCCACGGCGTACGCGCTCCCCGCATCCTGGTGCGTGACAGCGTCGGGGTAGGCCTGCGTCACCATGAACTGGCGCGACACTGCGAAGGGCGCGCGATAGGGCTCGGTGGGCGCGTGCGTCACGCCGGGCTCGCCTAGCAGCGCGCGATACTCGTAGCCGAAGGTCATGACTCGGCTTCGGTCGCTGGGCTTGAGCGCAGCGATGATGGTCGGTTCGCGCGCCGCGATCACCGTGATCTTCACCTCATCGTCGAACCCGGCGACGTTGTCGGCGGCCAGCAGCCGCACGGCCACCTCCGCCGGACAGAAGCAACCATTGTCGGCGACCAGCTCCACGCGATCCTCGACGGTCCGGCGCAGCACCTTGATTTCGGGTGGCGCGATGATGGTTTCAGCCAGGGGACGCTGTTCGACGTCCTGCACGGTATCGGGCTTGCGATCCGTGTAGACCCGGTTGCCGTGCTCGTCACGGTAGCGATACAGGGTCTGCGCGATCGCTGCACTTGCGATGGCCAGCATGAGCGTGAATACCAGGCCTCGTACGCGTGTCGCGCGCGCATCGCTGCGGGTGCAACGTCGGCTCAAGCGATCGCCCCATGCCGCTTCAGAGCGGCACGAATGAGGTCGATCAGCGGTGCATGTACCAGCGGATCGAAGCGAGGCGCGTGGTCCCAATCGTGAGCCCAGGGCTGCTGCATGCGCATGGTCTCCGCTTCGCTCGCGGAACGCGGAAACACGTGCGCATGCAGCGCGGGATCGAGATTGCCAAAGATCGCGTAGTTGATCCGCACGGCGCCGGTGACCTCGAGCAGTGCATCGCCCAACGTCGCCATGTCCGCCAGAAACCGGCTGCGCGCAGGTCCTGCGAGTGCATTCAGATGCGCTACCACGGGGTCCGGCAGCAACAGCGAGTAACCGGTCAGTACCTGTGGGGATGCGAGTACCGCCCAACCGGACGACAGGCGCGCGATCAGCGTCGGATCCTTGCCCGCGCGCAGCGCGTCAACCTGGCGATGGATCGATGTTGTCATCTCGGCCACTCAGGCGGGCGTGCGGAACATGAAGTACACCGCGCCCAGCATACAGAGCGATGCCCACAGGTAGTCGAGCTTGAGCGGCTGGCGCATGTAGAACCACACGAAGGGCGCGAATACGCTGAGCGTGATGATCTCCTGCAGGATCTTGAGTTGCGCGAGACTGAGTTCGGTATAGCCGATGCGATTGGCCGGCACCTGCAGCAGGTACTCGAACAATGCGATGCCCCAGCTCGCGATGGCCGCCAACCACCAGGGACGCGCACTGAGGTTCTTGAGATGCGCGTACCAGGCGAACGTCATGAAGACGTTCGAGAGCGTGAGCAGGATGACGGTGCGCCAGAGCACTGAAAGCCCCACGGCTTCCTCCTATGTCGCTACGCCGAGCGCGCCCAGCGCGCGCACGGTCATAGCGTGACTCTTGTGTTCAATCCCCTGCCAGCCGCGGTTGCGCGCGGCGGCGACGTTGTCGGGGAGATCGTCGATGAAAACCGTGGTGGCCGGATTCAGTGCGAAGCGCCGTTCGGCTTCCACATAGATCGCGGGGTTGGGCTTCATGTAACCGGCGACATACGAGGGCAGCGTGCCGTGACCGATGCGATCCAGGCCGTATTCGCGTGACATGTGCTCCCAGTGCAGCTCGCCGACATTGCTCAGCAAGTGCACGCGATAGCGTTCCGCCAGACCTCGTGCCAGGCCAAGCATGGCGTTCTGCGGCTCGAACATGTTCAGCCAGCGCCGCCGCAACTCCTCGCGGTCCATCGGCTGGTCTCCGAGTCTCGCCATGTTTTCCAGCAGTTGCTCGCCGTGCAGGGTCCCGGTCTCGTGCTTGTCGAGGCCGATCCTGGCTGTCACATCGCGCATGCTGGAGATGTCGGCGCCATGTTCCTGCAGGTAGGTAGTCAGCGGCGAATAGTCGAGGTGGACCAGGACCCAGCCGATGTCGAAGACGATGGAGTGAATGGGCGTGCTCACGATGACGGCCGATTGTACGGGGCTCAGATGGCGGTCACACGCGGCATTCAGGACTCGCCAACGGGGGGGCCGCAGAGGAGAATTTGCCGCTCACCGTTCTCGACACCCCGGGGGATTCCATGCTGCGGGTAAGAGATGCGACCCGAATGGAAACGAGCCGGCTCGTGGCAGCAGGGGTCGTCGCGTTCAGCATAGCGGGCGTGGCCGGGCACGCCCGTGCGGATGGGCCGGTAAGCGTCGTGCTCGAAAGCCTCCTTGCGGAAGGGCAGCATCCCTACCTCACCTCCATCGACCTGACGACACAGCGCGAGACGCTGCAAAACCTGTACGGCGCACAGGGCGGCGAGTTCCTTTGGAGCCGGGATCACGTCGTCTCGCGTTCCGCGATCGACCTGATGAGTGAGCTGCGGGCCGCGGAGAGTCTGGGCCTGCGGGCGTCCGACTACGACGCGAACCGGCTGACCTATGCCGCGGTGGAGCTGGCCGCTGCGAAGCCGCCGGGTGACGACCAATGGGCGCTGTTCGACATCGGGCTGAGCAGTGCGTTGCTCTCATACGCCCACGATGCGCACTTCGGGCGCATCGACCCGCGCGCGGCAGGCCTCAATCTCGAAGTCGAGCACTCGCGGCTCGATGTTGTCCCACTGGTGCAGGGAATCAGTCATAGCAGTGACGTGGCGGGCGTCTTACACGGCATCGAACCGCCGTTTCG